>WAMJ01000023.1 GCA_015522385.1 Candidatus Heimdallarchaeota archaeon | reverse complement strand
TAATATATCAGTTCGATGTTTTCTCCCTATTTATCATATTATTGCTTGACAGTAAACCAATCGTCTACGGTAGAAAATTTATCAACAGTTATAAAGATCAGAATCGATTGAAGGAGAAGGGTGCCCATTTTCCTAAAACAACACTTATTACCTCGAAGCAGCTGTTAGTGATGATAATTCTTTCAATACTCCTCACACGGGTACAAAGAACTTATATTATAATGAGTATCCTGTTGTTCTTGGATATAGTTTTCACACTCACAAATAGAAGCTCAGACCATGTTGATGGCTATGTGGGAACTACTTCGATTTATATTATATTGACATTTATTTTAACAAATTTTTCTGCAAGACTTTTCTTTCCAGACCTCTATGACAAGTTACTCGCTATAATTGTTCTTGTGCTCTACTATGTTGTCCACAGTTATTTCGTCCGGGACATATCTTGAGCTGCCTAAAGTCTACCAGAGTTAAACATTGATTTCAAGTAGAACCGTAAGACATTTCCTTCTGGTTACATTTATCTCTTACCTACGAAAAGTCATTACAATGGTAGACAAGCTTCAAGAGTTCAACGTCCCAACCAATTTATTAGAAATAATTCCCAGTTCATGATATTAGGATTCATATATCCTTCCTTCTATAGAACCATTGTGTCGATTGTATACTCCCAACCATGGTGATAGACGGAGGATTTTTCCTGATATTTTCTCAAGAGAAAGTTGGGTCTGATAAATATATATGATATAATTACTCAACGTGTTCATCGAGATTCTCATTACTGTATCCCTCCGCTTAAGTAGAAGAACACAAACACGAGAATGAAATGCATAACAAGAAGCATCATCATGAATTTTCCATATTCTTCCATCTTCATAGCATCAGTAACCAAGCTCGCACCCCCGGACATCACGGCCTTGGCACCTGTCACGCCGAGGACGATACCAAGACTAGCAAAGAATGAGCCGAAGTACCACATATCGATCTCAAGACCAGATCCAATTTCCGATTGATCCAGATAGCCTAGCAGAGAAGAAGCTTGGTACCCTAATACAGTTATTATGAATATAAATGCATATTTCTCAAATTCTTTCGCATAGAGTGAAGTTGCTTCACTAGCTGCAGTAATCCCAAAAATCGCGGACAACTGGTAGATTGCCATCCAGAGATAGTGCTCCCTCTTATCGTCCTCGCTCAGACCCATCAACTCCGTCACGAGAGCTGCAATGATCGAATACACCAATGCCGAGAGAATCAGTAGGAACCTATCCCCGCGACTAGTCATTCTGGTGTCCAAGAGGAGCGTGAACGCCATAGCAATACCTACCTCGAAGACGCTCAGTACCCTCATCTGGTCATAGGCCAGACCCTGTCCGATACCGAGTGTCTCTATCGTGACCGCGGGGGAGATCAGAGGGAGGTAGAAGTTAAGAACCTTCTCGCCGTTGACAAGAAGGGACAGTGAAGAAGAGGTCATTCAACTTGACCTCAAGTT
Organism: Candidatus Heimdallarchaeota archaeon; assembly: GCA_015522385.1. The sequence goes on along the minus strand of WAMJ01000023.1, from coordinate 4,139 downwards.
GGTTACCTCCCAGAGAGATAGACGACTCCTCATTCGATATTAGTACTGCTGTAATCGTCGAGATGAGGACTGAGAATATATGCATGACTATACTGATCTGATCGAGCATGGAACTGAGGATGGGGAGCAGTAATTCTTTGCCTATGAATGCTCCTGCGATCCTGATCCCGTCCCAAGCCTTGCTCAGTCCGTCCCTCACCGCCTGCATTGCAGATGTTACTCCTGTGAATATCCCCGCTACGACGTCGGCCAGGGTCTTGCCCGGGAGGACGGTGTCCCAGAGTAAAAAAACCATAAGGTTATACGTTATATTGGTATAAGAAGTACTTGGGAGTATGATCAAAGGATCATACTCTCGAAATCTGGAGTATCCCATTACATCATTCTCGTTATTCCATAAAATAAATACTTCTAGAGACATAAAGCTAGTTTTAGTTTAGTTCTTTCTATTGGAAGATTATATCCGAGAACCTCAGGAATGTCTGTAATTCAATTCATGCTCAATTGCTAACTGTGCCTTCTGATCCTCAAACTTAAGATCGTAAAATCTCTGTTCTGTTGAACCGATTTCTTCTTAGGACAATTTCGGATCTACTTCTTCGCTCTCCTCATCCTTCCTCGAAGAAAATTTTAATCTGACACCCAAGTACAAAAGTATAGATAAATAGAAGAGGAATTTATAATCTGAGTCGTAATATTCAGATAAAGATATCGAAGAGCCGTAAATTACTGAGATTAGTACCATAAGTACCAAAAAGACAACAAACAACATATCATATGATCTCCCACCTCTTTCAATCTCTTCAGTTCTCATTACTATACGGTAAAAATAGATTGTAATGCTATAAGCAGCGATGTTCAACATTATGAAAAATACCTGAAACAGCAGAGAATCCGTGACGGAAATGAAATTGTATACATCCATGGTAACATATATCCCCATTGAGAAAACGAACAAATTCAAAGCGAAATTCACGCCAATAGGACGTTCCATCAGTCCACCCCTCCATAGAATGATTCTAGTAGAGCAAAAAGAAGTCCATTTATTGCAACATAGATTAGTAAAGCAATAGCAACCGGTCCCTTAAGGAAGGACAAAACCGTAAGTGATAGTAGTTGAACACCCAATATCATTAATCTTTCTCTGATGAATGAAGGGTAATTTGCATTGTAGATGTTTACTAGATCAAGGATTACGTATACACTATCAGCAAATTTAGATAAATTTACTGCAAACTTGGCTATGGGGTTCGAAATGATTATAGATTCTAAAGCATATGTGGCAACTACATTTATACCTGCACCAATACCTACAATAATAAAAAGGTCCTTCATACTGCCGAAGAACGGGCCAATCTCCCCTGCAAATTCCTTCTTGCCATCGACCATCTCTATGGTGTCATAGGTGTATTTTGCTCTTCCAGTCGAAGCTGCCAGTGCCAAGAGACCACTCAATAATGACCAGAAAAGTAGAGGTATTCCAATCCCGACGATAGCAAAGGCTACCCCAAGTACCAGAAGACCAAGGGAGAGAATATAGTAGTCCAATATCTGTCTCATTGATTGTAGAGCAAGATCCTGCCCCAAACCCAAGGTCTCCAGAGAATTCTGAAGGAGGTTATGGAGGGGGAGACTATATTGTAGTTCACCTATACTGAACAAGAAGCCAAGTCCTGACAGCTCAGTACGAATCGAGGAGGACTTACCCAAGTAATCCAAGCTAAAAGAATTCTGATTCTGGGAGAATGTGAATTGGGAGAGGGAGCCAATACCTCTCAGAAATCCTTCGAGCAAGCCACTCGCCAATTGCTCAAATCCAAGAGCTATTGTCTGCAAGACACCATTCGCGATGAATTGTCCAGCACCTTGAATCCCGTCCCAAGCCTTGCTCAGTCCGTCCTTCACCACCTGCACTGCCGAGGTCACTCCAGTAAAGATCCCCGCAACCACGTCCACAAGGTTCTTGCTTGGGAGTACTGTCTCCCAGAGTGCGGATACCCATGGATTATACGTGAATTCTGCGCGGATTGTGCATGGCAGGGTGTAGAGCGGTTCGACGGTCTGAATCCTGAAGGCCATTAGGTCAACTCTTTATTGAGATAAGTTAAACTTTTCTGATTTGGGTAATTGATCATCGAAATTTGATTTAATCGTTAACTACAGAGATCAAAAATGTGAATTTTAACTACTCTTCTTCACCCTCGTCTTCCAATGTCTCTAAAGCATATTTGTGGATATAATGAACATAGAACCCATAATTATACATATGGAAACGTAGATCCGGTGTAAATGAATATCCAAAGGTACAACTCAATCCTTGGGTACCACTCCACAAATTTTTCCATTTTATGTATGGTTTCCATCAGTTTGCGGAAAGCTCAATTTACCTTCTCTCGAAAATTCGAATAATTTTCTTGCATAAAATACGAGGTAGTAAGCACTAATTGCAAGAAAAATGATGGCAGAGGATAGTTTGTAATCATAGAATAAGAAGAGGAGCGGTACGGTCATAATCCCCGAGATGGATAGATACAGACCCCTTATATAGACCCTCCGTTCTTGACTGCGAAGGGTAGCTGATCTATAGTTGAACACAAGGTAAGAGTTGGACTCTACTAATACCCCAACAATGAGTAAGGGCGTGGACACCTGCCCGAATCTCGTGATCCTCCTTATGAAAATATGTACCATAAATTGGAGTGTTATTATCATAATGTGAAAGTAGAAGCAGGTGAACGCGCTAGAATTAAGAATTTTCTTTGTATTCATTCGACAACCAACCTCCAGATGTAAGCCAGAATAAAGTGATACATGATGATCTGGTTCAACAATGCGGATTCCAAAGAGATATCCGCGATTCCGACAGGAACCGCTCTTGGAAGGGTGTACAGGTAGGCTACTTCTCGAATTCTGCATTCCACTAATGTTTTTACATATCTCAAGAAATAAAGCTTTTCTGGGAGATTTCAATTGAATGTTAGTTCATATTCTTATTTATTATAACTATAAAACCATAATTTGATCGGTATGATAGTATAAAATATCCTACGAACTTTCCGTTAATGGTATTTCAGTGTTCTTGCTTATCCATCAATGTCTCTAAGATATTCCAAGATTATTCATTTGTCTGATCTTCGGTCATCAATTTGTGAGGTGGAGGATCATAACTAACCGATTTATTTGACTTTATCCCTTTCATAATAAATAACGTATAAGCGAACATATGATTGAAAAAGATGATAAATGGTTGTTCCCAAACCTTACCCGCCAATTCAGAGAAGAATATTGGATCGAGGTTGAGGAGAGAATTAGAAAGATCTGTGAAGAAAAACGAGTAGATAAGTACGTTGCAGATGTAGAAGAGGTAGGCTTGAATGACGTGGTACCAGAATCTCCTCTCCTGCTCAAAATCGGATGGTCGATAGAGATATATAACAACTGAATTTGCCATGAACAAACTTTTCTTGAAATAGTTGTTGAATGCGGATTCTGGCACATAAGACTCAACCCAGTAGAGGAGGGTCAGCGTAGTAGTATACATTAGCCACTGCCTCCTGTTCATAATCTCTCCCTCAGGTCGTAGTAGAGAATGGAATAGTACATCCCGAGACCGAAATGCAGAAGCGCAATGAGCGCAATAATTGGGGAATAGGCAACGGTATTGTAGGATCCTCTCTTCTGGGACGGAGAGGATACTCCCGTGTACGCAGCCACATCGCCAAATGCCACTTCTCCCAGCATCACGAATACCATTGGGAAGATCCATGCGATCATCGTCGTGTAGAAAGTCGTGATGTTGAACTGTGAGATAGTTTCTACTGGCTCTATGATTAGCCCACTGTACAATCTATTCATGTTAACTACATCGCCAATCGCAGTGTTGGGAAGTGTAGATAAATAAAAACCTTGAATAAAGGCTATTAAACCAACTAATGGACTTGCTTCGTACATTTTCTCAGCAACAGTTGCAAGTATTCTCCCGTATCTAGAGAACATCCCCAACGGTGTGGTCTTCGCGTTGAACTTGAAGCCCTTTCCATGAATAAGCATCATCTTCGCTACAAGATTTGCGAGTAGTTCCAGACCAAATGTCATGTGGAAATTGGCCATGCGGTTGAGCTGGAGCAATTTGTCCGAGT
>WAMJ01000022.1 GCA_015522385.1 Candidatus Heimdallarchaeota archaeon | reverse complement strand
TGCTCGATGTCCTGATCCTTCTACTCGCAGTGAAGTATGCTAGAAAGGAAGGGACAAGCGGTCTGCTTAACAGGTCAATCCTCTTCACAGGACTCTCCGCGGTGGCCCTCGGTCTTCACCATATCCTCGAGATCTACCACGAGCTCGTGCCAAACATCGTGGCAGAAGCCACTGAATTCCTCGCAGCCGCATTACTGGGAATAGCTAGCTACTATCTCTTTCAGCTAGTAAGTGCGGACTAGGAGTGGGTAAGGGTGCTTCAGTTTGCGATTGTTATCACGAGGGGTGGTCTTCCCATAACCTCCTACGACTTCTCCTCGGGAGGCTTCGACATCAATGAAGTCCTATTCTCTGGCTTTATCAGCGCGATACAACCGTTCCTCAAGGAGATCAAGGACGACGATACCAAGATCGGTGAGATCAAGAACGGGAATGTGAATATCCTCTATTACTCCTCGTTAAAGGTAATCGGTGTCCTTGTAGGTACGGAACTAGGCGAGGACGTGAAAGAGAGGCTGATGTATGTGATAGATGACTTCAACAGCCAGATTCTCCAATTCGATGACACCTTCTACCACCTTGAAGACGAGACCATCAAGAGTGCTATTGACCGTCTGCAGGAGAATCTCATCCTCTCATTTGGTAAGCAGACAATCCACGAGTATTTCATCCCCATACCTCTTACAAAGCTAGAACGGACTGGGGACGAGCTCTTTGATCAGTTCATCGCTCGTATCAACGGGAGTAGGACCTTCAAGGAGATCTCCGATCGGCTCAATCTGAGCTGGGGAGACATCCTACACTTCACTTCCCAACTCCTCAAGAACCAGCTCATAACCTTCAATGTCTCTTTCAACAAGGAACAGATCTTCCAAGTAACACCCTATGGTATGGATCTAATGTTCCAAAGGGTAGAGGTTCCCTCTGAACTCTCTGAGATCTGGGAGACAGAGGTTCTACCCGTGCTCTCTGAATTCAACGGTGAGAGGTCACTGGTTCAGGTCACGAGTGTCCTTTCCAAGCACGTCAAGAAGGTGGGTGAGCTAAGGTACTACAGTATCATCCAAGACTTATTCTTCCACAGAATCATACTCCCTCTCCCCATCTCCTACGAGATCGGAAAATTCCTCCAAGACTATTATCTCGAATTTGTGAAGTACATCCAGAAGAAGATTGGGAAAACCGGTATGAAGTTCCTGCAGAACAGGATCAACGAGTCTGGATACATCCGAACACTTCTTCCAGACTTTGAGAATCAGCGAACACAGTCACTGGACAAGTTCCAAGCTCTTCTCAAGGACAAGGGAGATAGGGAACTTGTGAAGTTCGTCAAGGAGTTTGTCAGCCCTATCAGAGCGACCGTAAACGATATCCGAAAGTTCTCGGGCCCCAAGTCAGTCAAGAAAGTGTTCGATGTACTCTTGGAGAAGCTCTACGAGCCTTACCAAAACCTAATTGATCACTACCTACTCCACGAGATTGCCTTCATGCCCGCTGATGAGCAGCACGCCATGGCTTAATACCCTAAGTAGCCTCCATCTAGGGAACCGTATTGACGGAAATTCACCACCTAAGTTGTTATGTTATTCGGAGAGAGTATGGCATTGTCCACACTCCCCCCTGATCACCTCAATCCAACCCATTATCCAACTGGTATCAGTAACTCACAAATATCCCTTGCTCCAGATAGGTCTCATGAGCAACAGTGCAGAATTCAGGAACTACTCAGGATACATCGTGTCAATAGGGGTCTCCATTCTGATCTTCTTAGGAATGCTGGCACTCGCGCTCACCACCCGGACATTCACTGCTCCCATCGCCGTCGTCCTCATCCAGTTGCTTGTCCTGTCGCTTATGAATGACCAGTTCAAGGAAAGGCAGGGTGTCCTCCTCGGTCTCGGTCTCCTCACGATCCTCATAGTCCTGTTGCTCATCGTCCTCTCCCCCGACTTTATACAGGTGCTACCAGTCGTCATAGTCCTCTTCCTTGCCACCGGCAGGATCCTGAGAGAGACCAACTCCCGGACAGTGATGGAGTACCACGGGAAGGTGCTCACAGTCACACGGATCAGCCCGTTCAAGTCCCGGACAACCAAAATCAAGATCGAGGGAGACAATGTCTGGTACTCACCGAGTGACTCGTGGTGGAAGAACAACTGGGACGACGTCCTGACCATCGACGACGTGGACTACTACCTGATCCCCAAGTCACAGGTAGGCTTCGGCTTCACCCACAAGCTCCTCAGGCTATTCCAAGGACTGAGCGTGGAGATCGAGACCCTGCAGGGCGAACTCTACCTCCCCCGTCCGCAGGGAAGCATTGTCCTCGATAACACACATGCCCACACCGCTGACGAGTCCGTCGTACAGTACGCTCAACTGATCAATGAGAGAAACTCATTCAAGAAGGTCTCACCAGATCCTGACACCTCGGATGTAAAGATGGAATTCGTCCTCGTCCTCGGCTTCATCCTCCTGACGACCGTCATTGCAGTGATGACCTACAACTTCGGAATCCCCCCAGCTGTCCTGATCATCTTCGTGTACTCGTGGATCACCGTGCTCTACCTGCTGGTCTTCTCGACATACCGACTGCTGGTGATATACGGAGGGTCGCTCCAACTCGAGCTCACCGAGGACACCCTGTACCTCGTATACAGTGCTATCGGGAGCATCCGCATCCCCATCCACCTCGCCTTCAATCCGGTGATTGAGGAGGTCGACGGAATTATCACTTTGCTCATCAGAAATGAGGATGGAGAGGTCTACTACAAGCACAGGTTGGGCAGAAGTCGGGAACTTTGACCGTCCATTTTCTTTGATTTTCAACATAGATTTTCAAAATAGATTTTTAATACATATG
>WAMJ01000021.1 GCA_015522385.1 Candidatus Heimdallarchaeota archaeon | reverse complement strand
GTAATAATATTCATTTCGGAAGCCAACGTCTCATATCAGAGGATCTTCTCCGTGCCAGTCAAGATTTAGATCAGTTGAAACCTTGTCCAGAGCACTCAGGGCATTGATTGCTCCAACTCTGTCTAGGGGAGAGTTGTTGTTACCACATTGGTAGCTGTAAGTACAGCGAGGACACCCATCTCTCCTCCTACAGGGACATTCCTCCAAGATCTGTAAGCTCCGCCTAAGCCCTTTGGCGAGGTTATCGTACAGGAGTTTTGACAGGCCTGATCCACCTGGTGCTCCATCATATACTATGATGGTTCCTGAATCCCCCAAAGAGATCCCACCGATCTGGTTAGCACCCCCCCCAGTTATTGAATTCCCAGACTCGATGAGGACATGCTCGATGGCATGGAATGTCCCCATAAGCATCTGCTCCAAATCGCTACTAGCACTCTTTCTAACCTCCTCACTAGGCCGAGGGGCTTGGAAAACGAAACCCTTCGTCTGGAAGTTGTATGTAAGTTCCTCGTCTAGTTGCTGATGGTCCTTGATCTCGTCTGTGTAGATATCCTTGACAAAGTAACCAGAGACTGACTCGGTGAGATCCAGTGTGACATAGGCAGTTGCCAGCCCAAGAATCTCCCGTTCGAGGTCGACCTCAATGACTTCGGGGAAGATCGTACGTTCAGCCTGAGTCTTCAGTCCCGAATTAGGAGCCCTGACTATTGTTGCAGTGTTGAATTTCCGATTGAAGGATTTGACCTGAAAGGACTCACCACCGTGTAGATACATCGCTCCTGGATGGAGCTCGGAAAGAGCCATGGGGTAGGACCGCTCCCCGATCACACGGTCGTTTACCTTGATCTTCACGGATTCCCCAATACCCCTAATAGAGAAGTTGGAAAGCATTTTATCCACCAACTTATTGTCCTTAATAACAATTTCACCGAAATCATGGAAAAGTATCCGCTCATCTATCAGACGGTCTACGTACTTCTTATACTTCCCGTACTCATCATCGCTCAACGGTTTCTCCTGGGTCATGGCGAGGATCTGATTTCTCGCAACCAGCTCGTTGTCTGGCTCTACATATGCAGGATCAACCTCTTGGATGTACCGTTCAGGGTACCTTGCATAGTATGCAGATATAGGATCATCACCCCTGAAGACGAGGGTTGCAAAGCTTTCCTGTCCCTTCCTTCCAGCCCGGCCAATCCTCTGGAGAAAACTGGTTAGACCAGTAAGAGTGGTGACAACCGAGTCAAGATGACCTATGTCTATTCCAAGTTCCAGAGTAGGTGTAGAGACAAGCACATCTAATTGTCCACTCTTGAACTTAGACTCAACTCTCTCCCTGTGTGTTATAGACAAGCCAGCCCTGTGTACATCTGAGCGGATATTGTTATTTCCGAGGATCATGTTGAGCGACTCGGTGGTGAGATGAGAGTTAGTAAAGGCAAGTGTCCTGTTCTTTGAGGAGACCATATACTGGATGACCTTGGCCATGGTGGATAAGGCAGAGGACTCCTTCGGATAGATCATTGATAGATTAAGGGGCGCCTTTCTCACATTCTTGACCTCGACCAACTCTACAGGGGCATCAAAGAGTACCTCACTAAATCCTAGAGCGTTCTCGATGGTTGCTGACACTCCAATCATCTGCAGATTAGGTTGGAACCGCTTTAATCTCCGGAGTATCCACAGAATATTGCTCCCAAACGAGCCAATACAAAGATGGATTTCGTCAATGACCAAGTACTTGAGAGAACTTAACATGCCCCTGAATGAATAATTTTTCCTCAGATGGTAGTGTATCATGTCTGGATTTGTTATTAGGATGTCTGGTGGATTGCTGTAGATGGACGATCTAAGATGTGATGGAGTGTCACCATCGAACACATCAACCCGGAGACCGAGCACCTTACAGTACTCCTTTATTTTCGACTCCTGATCTCTCGCTAAGGCCTTGGTTGGGTAGATAAAGATTGCACCAGGACGTTTTCTATTTCCTGTGAATGGGGCCTCAAGAAATAAGTTCTCAAGGATAGGGATGAGAAATGATTCTGTCTTCCCCATACCAGTTGGAGCCGAGATCAGTACATTCTTTCCCTCCTGTATAAGCTTCTTTGCCTTCACCTGAAAATCAAAGAGCTGAGTAATCCCCTGTCTCTTCAGATGCTCTCTGATGGCATGTATGAGTATGTACTCATCCAAGGGTCCAGATAGCGAGGGGAGTCGTGGCTCAAAACGCACATTGTGTACAGTATGGAAGGTACGATCGTTGACCATTGCTCGGACGACACTTGGTATTTCTTCGTGGTTGGAACCTAACTCCCGGATCACCCTCTCTGCATTGCCTATGATTCTCGGATCATCAGCGAGTTTCTTAGACTTCTTAGGGGTGTACCTCCGTTTCTTCGAGAAACCTTTAGATGTCTTTGGTCTCCTGTTAGCGTACCTCTTACTAAATAGGAAGTATACTTCATCAGGAGTGAGTCCGGGTTCACCCTTCTCGCTGAATCCACAGCTCTCACAGAAGAAGCGGGCAATACCCCTATTCTTTGTATGATCGAGCCGGCTTTTGCAGAGAGGACAGCTATATACCAGGGGTGATCACCTATTTTAGATCGTCCAAACTGCCATCATCAGTGATGCTCTTGAGGTATGTCATCATCTCTTGTTGGAAGCTGAAACCCTGCTTTAGACTGAGGAACTGAGTATACTGCATTGTGAACAGATCCCCTAAAAGACACTGATTACAAAGCTCAGGTGTCAGCTCTTCATTGGGAAATCTGCAGGGGAACCGTACCGTATCTGTTTTCTCAGCGCTTTTACGCGTGATAGGAGGTTTCCATTTACAGGCCCGGGGAGGTTGATTAGACATATGCTATCCTCATAGTTTCAAATTATAAAGACCTTTATCTGTTCAGAAGTCTTTCGTAAGCAATGACAACCCTCTCGATCTGGGTAGTAATGTGGTTAATAGTGTAAGAGTCCTCACTTACCACAGTGAGGTAACCCCCCTCGAATGCCATGACAGGGTAGATTAGACAGAAGTACTTCCCAAATTTTGTCCTCTCGGGTTCCTGAACTGCACCTGCGAGTGGGTCGTTTAGTTGCTCGTTAATGTACTGGACTATGGCATCAAGTTCAGTGATATTCTTCCTGCCAGAGTATAAGAAATTCGTCTGACCTCTGTTAACAATGTGGAAAAGAAGACCCGTAAGCTCAGATTGAGTGTTTACCAAGGTTGTTGCAATCTGCCGAATCTTTATCCATAATTTACTCTTTATGTTGATCTTCGTGAGATTCGTGGTCTCAACGATATCACTTTCCTCCATCCTCTCAATGATTGCCTCCTCCTTGATCGCCTTTATTGTGTCCCATGTAAGTGTCTTTCCACGTTCTCCAAAAAGGGTCTGAAGGACGACTCCACCTCCGGTATCCATCTGCATCAACCTATTGATCTCGTCGAAACGATCCATGATTTGGCTGATCAGCCAAATACCGTCCTCCTTAGGCATATCGACGGAGACATCGAGCACAATCAGATTTCCCTCGTAGGTGGAGAATGCGAATTTGTGATTCTCCAATGAGATGAGCTCGATATTCCCACCTCCTAGCTGTTTTGAATACATATGAACCGTGGCGAAAAGAGCACTAAATAGGTCTGGGTCATCCTCGGATTCGATGAATTTCTCATAGTGCTCTAGCAACCCCGCGTCATTGATTATGTAGAGCGCACGGGCATCCGCTAAGAGTGTCTCAATACGGTTTTTGGACATGAAGCTAATCACTATTTCTCCTCATCAATTAAAAATAATGGTTATACAAAATAGACTATGCATTTAGAATTCCAGCAACAATAGGAAAGTACTTGTTCATATCATTCGTCAACCTTCTGATTCCCGTCTGGAATTCGGAGAATTCTAGAGAATACAGAGGAAGTTCAACGAGGGCAAATATAGATTCATTGTTCAGCCCGAACTTTGTCATAGTTGTAGAGTAGTTGATCTCCAACACTTTCTTGTAAATTTCCGTGATATTAGAATCGACTCTCTTCATGAAAAGTCCCATGATAGACAGCCACAGACCATTGTTCTCGAATCTAAGGTTGATGTGCGCTAATTTGTAATCCAGTTGAACCTTGACAGTGATCGTAATTATGTCACCATCCCTATCGATGGATTCAGGGGCCCATGACATCGACTCTAGGTAGTCTAGAATTAGATCTTCATTACTCTTAGTTTCAGAGCTCAAAACAATAACTATTATATCGTGAGATAATAAAAACCCTTCTTATCAGCTCAAGAACGGTTTAAGTCAATTCACAACCAGCTCAATGAGCGAGTAACTGCCTCCTTCCACTTTTCGTGAAGAATACGCCTTTCCTCCTCCGTTATCTTGGGTGAAAAATTCTTTACTGTGGGGTTTAAGTCTCCGAGATCGGAAGGGTTTTCCCACAAACGATTCAATCCTGCCATAAATGCAGCACCAAGAGCAGTGGTTTCACGTTCCCTCGGGACTGCCACGTCAAGTTGACTGATATCAGCTTGAATCTGCATCAGTAACTCTGAGTTCGTCTGCCCTCCGTCGACCCTGAGTTCTGTGATGGTCAATTTTGTCTCTTCCCTCATGAGTTCGAGGAGATCCTCTGTCTGGAAGGCAATTGATTCCAAGGTGGCTCTCACAATGTCTCCCTTACTTGTTGAACCAGTGATACCAATCAGGGTTCCACGGGCATTCGAATCCCAGTGAGGTGCACCCAAACCTACGAAAGCGGGAACAAAGTACACACCATTATTACTTTTCGACGCTATCCCATCAATGTCACTGTAATGATCAAAGAAATTTAAGTTGTCACGAAGCCATCTAAGGGCTGCACCTGTGACAAAGACGCTACCCTCAAGTGCATAGTTGGTCTCTCCACCTATGTCCCATGCGACAGTTGTGAGGAGCCCATTTGAGGAGTGAACTATTTTCCTCCCCGTATTGAGTAGGGTGAAATTTCCCGTTCCATATGTGTTCTTCATCTGGCCCTCGTTGAAACACAACTGGCCGAATAGCGCTGCTTGCTGATCACCCAGTACTCCCCCAATTGGGATATCCCTGTAGTGGCCAAATGGATCATCAGCGTTGGGAAGAACCTCAGGCAATGTCTCAGGATTTACACAGAGGATATCCAAGAGCTCGGTGTCCCATTCCTTGGTTCTGATATTGTACAAGAGAGTACGGGATGCATTTGATGCTTCGGTTACATGACGCCCACTCATCTTGAACATGAGCCATGAATCTATCGTTCCGAAAGCAAGAGTTCCTTTTTGACTTGCTTCCTGTACCTTGGGAGAATTTTGGAGAAGCCATTCCATCTTGGTTCCCGAGAAGTATGCATCAAGTACAAGCCCCGTCTTTTCGTGGAAAAGGCCCTTGAATTCGGAAAGCTCGTCAACCCTTGGGGCTGTTCTTCTACACTGCCAGACTATCGCGTTATGCAGAGGTAATCCGGTAGATTTATCCCATGCTACAACCGTCTCCCTCTGGTTTGTTATTCCAATGGAGCAGATTTCAGGGAGCTCAATACCTGCAGCCTCAATTGCTTTGCTCATAGTGAGTTGTGTATTGGCCCATATTTCCATCGGATCATGTTCAACCCAAGCAGGTTTGGGGTAGTATTGCTTATGCTCAACCTGATGTGACCCTCTCTGATTACCCTCCTTGTCGAAGATAATTGTTCTGGTGGAAGAGGTCCCCTGATCTATGCTCAGAATATATTCCATAGGGGAATCTAACCCCTACACCTAAAAATCTTAACTGCCAAAGGTCAAACTTCTGAGTGGTCGACTCCATCCTTAGCTTCAGCAATGGACTTCTCTGACCTCCTCTTTTCCACCTTGGAGGATCCAATATTCATCGAGGGATCAAACTTCTTCAGGGCAATTGTCTGGAAGACAACAAAGGAGAATGTCCAAAATGCTGCTATCAAGATATAATAGCCGAAAACGGGGATAATTATAGACATTGGAGAGAGAAACCTTCCAACAAGGAGTCCTATAAGTGAAAGAAGGATTCCAAGTGCAGTGATAACCTGACTCAGTAAATGAGAACGCTTATCCAAACGGTTATACTGCATGAGAAGGAAGTGTGTCAGACGGCTCACAAATATCAGTGCAAACCCAAATACCATGAAGAAGGATGTTATTTCATCGATTCTGGGAGATGTAAGAGTCAGAAAGAGGGCCATAGCCCCTGCAATAGCAATGGAAATATTTTGTGTTTCCATCTTATACACCCCCTACAAACTTGATACTCCATACAGAGTTTGTACGAGCGTACTCTACATCAAATTCCCATTTGAAGTAGTACCCTTCGAGCCAAGCCTCGAATTGATTGTCGTAGTTTGGAGAGAACTTATTCCCGCTTTCACCTACAGGAACCATTCCAAAGGTACTTCCCCAATCAGAATCGACCTCTGCAACAAACCTCATCGATGCACCAAAATTCTGGCTGGCATCAGGAACGCCACCATTCCAGTTAGGAGCTCCACCATTGTTGAGTGCAAAGTTCGCACCATCTGATGCACGAGGACCTGTCGAGAGATCGGGGAGTTTCTTGTGGAACTTATGTTCGAAAGTCGCCTTGTGGATATTACCCCACTGCCATTTTGAGACATCTTTACCAAGAAGACCGGATAGGTAGAGAATTGTTCGCTTGAATGCAGAAACCGCAACATCCCCGGCAGTCTCTGTAATTGTAGTGTTTTTGTTGTCAAACCACTCGTTGGATGGGTCATTTACTACCATCTCCCCAATCCTCTTCAAGGCATAGTAGTTCATGTTGTCTGCATTCGTCTTACCCACCTCGTCCCGTATTGTTTCATCGACGAAGAATAACTGATAAATTACGAAGATAGTAGCGCCAATACTGTCTCGATCAACGTATCCATCAAATACTTGAATCTCATCTAATGCATCCTTATAATAACTGTCTGTGAATTCTTGGTAATCACCCTCAAGGATATCTTGGAGGACAGGAAGTAGATAGTCTTCGTAAGCACTAATGTAAGTATCCATCTGGAAGCGTTGCATGTCTTCCACCGTGAGGTCAGTTGCATTCTCTAGAAGCCGAGCTATATTTCTCGCTCGATATCCAGGGGTATATGCCTCGTTAATGTAAAATAGATTCCTTTTATCGACCCTTTCATTGTTAGAGGAGAACCATCCTTTGTCTGGATTGGGGAGCCATAACTGATCTTCGTAAGGAACTATACCCAACCAATCAAAGTCTCCCGTACTTGCATTGTGAGGTAGCATTCCAAAACCCGATTTCCTGATGGGTATACCTCCTGTAAACTGGTACCCAATATTTCCGTTGATGTCTGCCATCACAAAATTCTGTCCAGGAACCACCCAAAACTCCAGAGCATCATGGATGTCATTTATGTCCTCTGCAGTGTTGAGAAGAAATACTGATTTGACGATGTTATCGCGGTCATACACTTCATTGAGAGTCCATCTCACAGCATACTCTGTGCCACCCATATCCATCAATGGACCGAAATCGGTCATCAAGATTTCTGCGGTCTCTACACCACCAGATTTGAGAGTAATCTCCTCTTCTATTATCTTAATCTCCCTCCATTCATCTCCAACAAGATAATGAGTCTCATTCCTCTTGAAGTAAAACAGATCCACCGCATCAAGTGCTGTGTTTGTGACTCCCCAAGCAACGTCCTGATTGTGTCCGATAATCACGAAGGGAATGCCAGGTAGGCTGAACCCTTCAACATTAAGGTTGTCTTCAGTAGCTATTAGGTGAACTTTCCACCATATACCAGGGGTTGAGAGAGAGAGATGAGGATCATTAGCAATCAGAGGTTTCCCACTTCTTGTCATCTTCCCAGAGACTACCCAATTATTTGATCCCGTTCCGAACTCAATTCCGTTTTCCTTCAGAATTCTGTAGACAGGTATATTGAAGGAGGTACTGAGTCCTTCTACAGACTCATTGTATGTCTGCAAGTAGCTTACTACATTCGGGTTCTGTATGTCGAGAATCTGTAGCATCTTCTCCATTCCCGCGGTCTGGTAGAATTTCAACCGATCCAATTCCTGCTTAAGCCCACGAAATGCGAGATCAAAGGACATCATGCCCTGAACACCCACAATATCTTCAACCGTCCATGGCTTAGGTGTGGACTGTATGAGGATGAATTCAAGGGGAATGTTATCAGGGTGGTCCATGATATAGGAATTCAACCCCTTGATGTATGAGTTCAGATACTTCAGTATAAGTGGATCCAAATTCTTGACAACTTCAGTAGCAGAACGCTTGATCCCGATTGTCCTGAGAAAAACGTCGGAGCTATACAAGTCGTCACCGAGCATCTGAGATAATTCACCATTTACAACAGCTCGGGTGAACTCCAATTGGAACAATCTGTCACGAGCGTACTCATAAGCCTGAACAAAGAGAACATCCTCAATAGTTTTACCGATTATTGTAGGCATCCCGAGATTGTCCCGGTAGACTGTCACCTCATCTGAAAGATTGGGGTTAGAGATCACATTCTGAACCCTATCGTCGAGGTTTCTGACGCCAAGATACACACCTAAACCCCCAGTGATAATCAGCCACTGGATGATGAGGGTTGTTACCTTCAGCACAGATTTGGTAGAGACCATATCTTCACAATAACGTGTGTATTCAAAAGTTTGACTTCCCTACTACAATTGAGTCTCTAAGGAGGAACGGATTCTCTGAGCATCCTCAGGAACATCGGTGATAATGGCATCTACACCTTCCCTCATAAGCCTCTCAATGCTCCTTGAGGAATTGACAGTCCATGGATGGACACGAATACCAAGTTTGTGTAGATACGGGATATGCTTAGTTCTAAAGAGCTTGTGGAAGGGGTTGTAAGAATACAGGTTAACCTTACGATGCCATTTTTCCCAAGTTTGTCTACGAGAATACAGAGAGAGGAGAGATACCCTGAACTCTGTATCAACCTTTCTCACCCCGATGAAAGTCTTGGGATAGAAGGACGAAAGGTGGAGGTTAGAAAGCTCGAAGTTGTCTTGGAGAAACTTCATCAACTTTGAACCCAGGCCCGCTTGGTCTTTCTCACTTGCAGGAACCTTCAATTCAATATTTATCTTTAATCCTTCCAGATCCTTGATCTCTTCTAACCTTGGTAGAGCAGACTCCCTTTCCCTCTCTGCATTGGACGTGGGCAGTTTTTTTCCAAGGTGGTCGATAATCCACTCGCCCCCTGCAGAGAGATATGTGTCGAGTTCGATTCCTTCTGCACCTATTTGCTTGGCTCTAAGAAATGCCTGCATTGTATTTTCAGGTTGCCCGTATCCCCTGTGAGCTATGATTTGGATCAATATTTCATTAGTGTACTATGGCTATATCAGTTGTTCGTAGTAGTTCTCAGAAATTGTATGCTTGAGGTTTCTTCCTAGTTCCAACGATCTTGCCTGCAGTTTCC
>WAMJ01000020.1 GCA_015522385.1 Candidatus Heimdallarchaeota archaeon | reverse complement strand
GTATTATAAATACGAATGGTCGCAGAGAACGGTAAATCCCACTCCGCTGTCGTATTGAACCTCACTCTTGACCAGTTATATTGCCAGCTGTAGGTGCCCACATTAGCATCAATCTTGTAGGTAGGGGAGGAGTAGGTGTTACTCTGGTACATCTTGTAGTAATACCTTCCGTCGAGGATGTTGAAGGTGATATTCCCATCTGAACCGGTATATCCATAATAGGCAGAACTATCAGTCTGCAACTCGTAGACCACTGTGTACGTATTGATTGGTGCGAAGTCTGCCTCCCTACTCATGAAGGTTGCAGATGACTGTCTGTTGGACAGGTAGAGGGTGTAATTCGAGAAGAGATTACCCGTATCTTGGACACCAAGCGACATCTCGTAGAAGTCTAGGGTACCAGGAGCAGTGTAGTTGACCACGAGTCCCCAGATAGAATCTCTTACCCAGTAGGGAGTTCCGACTGCTATCGAGCCGAGATTGACCGAGGTGTAGAACGTCATATTATCGAAGTCGACATCCTTGGCCTCAATGGTCACGGTGGCCTGCTCGTTGGCGAGCACCCTAGAGGACAGAACGACACTCTCAAAGGTAGGGGCAGTATTGAACGTTACACCTACGGAGACGTGATCCCTGAACCCGACATTGAAGTTGGTGACGTCTGGATCATTATTGAACAGAACCGAATATGTCCCGGGGATCACGTAGTACGTCGCCATCTGGTCAGATCCAAGGGTACCTTGAGTGAAGGTAACCGTGCCATTGTTTAAGGAAATATAATCATTGACTGTGGCGTACACTTGGATTCGTGAGAAGGAGATATTTATAGTCGTGGTATTGCCTCCAAGTATCGTAATCGAAGTATTCCAGATGATGTTATCCGAGAATGACTTGTAGCTACATATCTTGTAATCTCCTGGTGCAAGTGTTGTCGTGGAGAGACCATCTGTGCCAGTTGTTGCAGTAGCAACTCCTCCAGAACACCCGGCAACAGAATCTGTAGCATTGAATATTCTTGTTACAACACCGGAGAGAGGCATGTCACGGTACGTCGTGGCGACTATCTGCAAGTCACCGAAAGACACAGTCCCGTCAAGCCCCAGCCATCTAGAAGCAGATTTGCTCGTGGTAAGAGACCCCAGAGGATGCCCTTCCTCGTTAGGCTCTTCCCCAATCGGATTTGCACTCTTAATGGCAAGAACCGAGAGCTCCATGTCAATGAGAGCATCAATCGTCTTGGCCTGTGCACTCTGGTCGGGGGAGATAAGATCATACATACCCGGCTCTAAGAAAAGACGTATTTCCTCACCAGTAGATATGAGTTCAGGTCCCCAGACTCTATCCCCTTCTTTCACAACCTCTATGTAGACCTTATCGATACTCGGGGAGAAGGCGTATGGTTGGAGCAAGATCTCTGAGAAGGTCGCATTGAATACCTCGTGGTTCCCCTCTTGCAGAACTATGGGATCCGACTCTATTGTACTGTCACCAACGACTTTGGCTATGTACACACCAGTTGGCAACTTGATTCCCCCCGAGTTGGAAGTGGTAGTCTTCACGAGGTCTTGGGTATTGTCAGGGTTGATAATGTAGATCTCTACTGGAAGATCAACCGACGATCTTGAAGTACTTGATTTTACATCGATTACACCGTAGGTTATGTACGGCAATTCTTCAGCGACAGGATCAGGCGTTGGTCGTTCACTCTGTTGTGGGATATCACTGTAAGGAACAGCAGGGGTTTCAGGATTATTCTCCTGCACTGACCCGTCCGCAGATGTGATCTTATCAATGGGTTTATTCTCGCTACCAGTTGTAACATCCGCTCCCTCATCTGGGGTAATATCGGAATCTGCATTTGCGATATTAAGTGGAGAAAGTGTCATGGCGACTATCAGAACTAAGGCAATTAACTTACTTTCTGACCACTTAAAATATTTCGAACTTGTCATTTTTGACATAAATTAACAGGGTAAGATGTACGCCAAATAAATACATAACTGAATTACGCCATATGACAGGATTTTGGTTTAGAAATCCCCATCAGACGATATTAAAACAATTATATATTTTTCATTACGGGATTTCCGATTTGTTCAATATAAGCCATATGCATGTAATTTTAAAGCCACAGTGGATGTGTGATTTATTTTTTCAGTAAACGAATGAATAAAAATTGTTGGAAAATTGACAAATTGTTGAACTGATTCTCAAATTTTATGGCTACAGGTCACCAATGTCCAAAAAACCACAACTCCAATTCTGAAGGTATATAAACTAGCAAACTTAATCAGCTCATGCAATCCCGTAAAGCAATTTTACCAATGCTCATGTACATTCTGGTCATGAGCACATTGGGTACTCCTCAGATAGTTACCCAAGGCAGGGAGTTAAATGTCCCAGAGAAGATGGTGATCACAGGTACGTTATCACCCCAGTTCACAAATGACATCTTCGTTAATTTACCGAGTGAATTCGCACCCATGACGGATTTCTGGTCGACAAACGGTCCATTCAGCACAAGGTACTTCGATGGAAAAAGTGATTACCAGATCAGTTCTTACTACCCCGCCAATGACATATTCAGCTACTTTAATGCTGGTGGGATACTGGGTTACGAGAACAAAACCAGCGATGATATGGAGATAGCATACAGATCCGAGTATTATGACCTGTCAAATAGTCTGTCCGAGAATACAACAATCGAGAACATCCCCCTTGTCAATAATCAGGACTACATGTTTCGGATAGAGATGAAGGCAGGAAATCCCTACGCTCTAGCCTACAAGTTAATCACATCGTCTACAAATGTCCAGATGGAGTTCACCATAACCGATCCAGAGGGAGAATCTTATGCACAGATAAGAAGTTCACGTCCCCGAGTTTCAGATTTCCTCGTCATGTACCCGATGCTCAACGGCACCTATACCATGAGAATAACCCCAACCACTGAAAATGTGATCCTTGATACGATGGAGATCCTCACTGGCCTGACTATATCTGATATCGGAAAGGGATACACTGAGGTCTTTACAGGTACAAGCACAACTCTGAAGCTCTTCAAAGTTCGGAACAACGTCAGCTCTGTCACACGCACACAGCTGTACGAGACCACGTACATCAACAACCCCATAGATAACTACGATAGACCTGGCGACCTCCTTGGTGATATCGAGATCAGGTACTTCAACAGGTATGAAGGGATCTTCGGATCAACCGTTGGATCCGAAACCTTACAGATGGGAAGCGATGAACTGTTGGTATCAGTAATTGGGTTTCCACCAGATGAGAATGACCCCTACGTCGTGGGAGAGAAGCAAAGGTTAGGAATCCCCGAGGGTTTCAACATTGAGTACTCATTCTGGGTGGAGAACACACCTCTTCAGGATCTTCCAGTCGGTGTGGACTTCTCACTCAGTTCCATTAATGATGAGCGATATTTCCTCTATACTACAGGCACGCCAACAGCTATAGGAATCAACATGACCTATAGCGGTTCCGCAACCTTCACGGATGTGGAGACAGGACTCCCTAGATCCGCGACCTCAAGTGTTAACGACATCCTCAACAGCATTACGTCAGACTACCTCTTCGTTCTTGAGCCGGGGACATACGTCGTATATATCTCCTCCAGTACATATGGTGGTGACAGTGAAGCGAGGATTTACGCATCACCCATAGCAGATCTAAACATGGACTCAACCGTAACGCAGAGCTTCGATCTAATGATGCCCGTGTTCTTCAAGCTCCCCTCGTCGGTACCGACGAGGGACTTCTTCAACATGACCTACGTCGATCATCTGAACATGAGCATATCTTTTAGAGTAGTCAGGTACAACTTCTACGGAATTAACAGTGGAAATGGAGGCTACACCTTCGACCAGTACGCCAATAGCACGAACCTAAACTACATGGTGAACAATAACAGCGCGTACGGGACAACGAATATGTACTCCGGATTCGGGTTAGATTACTCCTACGTGGGCTTCGTGGTCGAATCCAATACCCTCTGGAATTCTACACAGGACGTCCCCACCGTACTGGAGACCGATAACTTTGACATCAAGTCAAGGGTACAGATCCAGAGGTACGACTATTTCCTAGACCAGAAAGTTGAGGATCCAGACTATGACTACAGAGTTGAGCAACTCACTGGAGAGTACACCAGAGATCTCAATTCGTCGAAGTCCGTTCTCATGACCGTGCTGTACTTCACCCTTGACTATGGTGTCTACACCTTCACGGTCGACACCCAGAATCTGAGCTCATCCATATCGCTCCGTACGGATATGGAGGAGATATGGGATACTGAAAGCGAGGTCACAGCTAATATCTCAGGTATAATTCACTACATACATAGGTTCACCATTGCTTCCACTGAGCCAACCCTCTTCGCTCTACCCATAATCACGAGTTTCTCAGGGAACACAAACGGAACCCTGTCGGTTACAATGAGCTCATCAGTTCCGCACACATTACCAGATCTACAGATCGGATCTCTCGAGGCCAAGGTGTTCGAGGAGAGTGTTAACACGGACATAGACATCGTGACAACTACGGATACCACACCCGAGGATACTTCAAACAATGACCTCACTGTCCCTCTCCTTATTGGAGGAGGATCGATCATCCTCCTCGGAGGTGTGGGAGGTGGGATATTCTACTACCTGAAGAAGAGGAAGCAGAAGTCCCCATTCTGATCCAGAGATTGAATGGATCAAGCTAGATACTATAATGAAGACACTATTCTATATTTAGCACCCATAACCGATTAAGCGATTTAATGTAAAATAAAGAAAAATGTTGAACATAAATTCGAATTTTGGGACTACAGACCCAGTCCATGTAAATTAGCGAAAACAAGATTCTCAAAGTATTTATTGCAGTAGTCTGAATCAGCTCATGAAAGCTCGGAAGTTAGTTTTTTTAGCACTGGCTACCACCATGGTCACAGGTATCTTTGGGACCACATTGGTGGTGGCTCAAGGAGAGGAACTGGACGTTCCTCAGAAGAAGTATATCGCAGGCGAACTGCAAGCACAGGGAAACAACGATGTGTTCGTGGACATACCGAACGAATTTGCACCCCTCACGACCTTCAAGTCTACTGAGACACCCTACGATGTGAGCATCTATGAAGGAAGATCCAACTCCCTTATGGCAATAGACATTCCGCCGAGATCTGAATACAAGCTAAATGCTCGGGATGGAATTACTAAATTCGCCAATAGGACAAACTCTGAACTGGTTATTGACTACAAGACAGAGTACTATGACCTTTCTGAGAATGTAAAAAATGGGAATACCCTCCAGAATGTCGCACTACTGGAAGATGAGCAGTACCTTTTCAGGATCAACATGTCCGCTAACACTATCTATACCATCGCCTACAGGCTGGTCATGTCCACGTCTAGCACAACCATGAGATTTACCATCACCGATCCAGAGGGCTCACTGTGGTCTACAATCAGGTACCCAGAAGCCCGTATCTCAGACTTTGTGGTATTGTACCCACAGATCAATGGAACCTACACCATCATGGTAGAGGCACCAACCGGAGACGTGGTAATTGAGACGATGGAGATACTGAGTGGTCTGAAAGTACAGGACATCGGTAGAGGTTACACAGAGAAGATCACGGGAACATCACCCACACTTAAACTGTTCAGGTTGAGGAATAACGTCAGCTCTGTCGAGATCTCCCGCTTAGTAAGAACGGTATATACGAACATGCCAGTAGGAGACTACAATAATCCAGGAGACCTTCTAGGTGAGATAGAGTTGAGGTTCTTCAACAGTTTCACAGGAATGTTCGGATCGAGGCTGCCATATGTAAGTTACCAAGTCGAAGATAATGATCTCTACGTTGCAGTCATCGCAACACCACCTGACGAGACCAACCCGTATGTGGTTGGTGAGAAAGAGAGGCTGGGGATTCCAGAGGGATTCGACATCGAGTACTCATTCTGGGTGGAGAACATACCCCTTGAAGATCTTCCAACTGGAGTTGACTTCGCCCTGAGCCAGGATCAATTACAGAATTACTACTCGATCACCCTCGACACACCCGCGGCAGTTGGTTTCAACATGACCTACAACGGGGGATTGCTCAGATTCCAGAATGTAGAGACCAAGGAATTCCAGTCTATAACAACGTCCACAGATTTCCTGAATTTGGGTAGTTCCAACATTCTGGTTCTAGAAGCAGGCACGTATATCGTCTATGTCACGGACTATTTTCTGAACAGCTTAAGTGCAGCTAGAGTGACAATGGTACCAATCGAAGATCTAGAACAAGGTGCATCAACCACGAAGACAATGGGCTTCATGGAACCTGTTGTCTTCAGAATGCCAAGAGATAAGAGCTTAGGGGACGTCCTGAACATCACCTACCTCGATCACCAGAACATGAGCGTCGACATCAAATACACCGTGTACAGCACAGACGGACAAGCACGCGTACAGGGACTAATAGGAGTCGAGCAGTACGCCAATAGCACAGATCTGAACTACGTGACGAACAACAAAACCAGCCCGACGTACTCGAGTGACTTCGGATCCTTTAACGTGGAGTTTATCTACATCAGATTCATGATCGTCGGCAACACAATCTGGAACTCGACCATGGACGTTCCCACCCCTCTGTATACCGACGACCCGTACAAGAAGTCGACTTTCGAATTCGAGAGGTTCGATTATTTCGCGGACAAGAGTGCAAAGAACCCAGATTATGATTTCAGGATTATCGGTTTTACAGGGGACTACTCACAGGATTTGAACTCATCGAAAGATTTCGCCATGACTGTGCTCACAATGAACCTTGACTACGGGTTATATACCTTTACCATTGACTCAGTGAACGTCAGTTATGACGCCAAGATGTGGACAGATATGGACATAGGCTGGAGCATCGAAACGGTGAGAACAGTTGTGGTCGACAACATTACACATTACGTACAGACTTTCACAATTGCTTCTTCAGAGCCTACCAGCATGCTACTTAGTATTTGGTACATCCTCTCTGATAACGTCAATGGATCTGTAACAGTCTCAATGGTTGAGTCCGACCCATATACCTTCAGTGAGTTGCAGATCGGTTCTATTGAAGTAAAAAGTCCTTCAGACAGCGTGAACAGTGCCATTGAAGTAGAGGATTCACCAAGTAACCAGAGCGATGACCTCACAACACCACTTTTAATTGGTGTCGGATCTATCGTCACTCTTGGTGCAGTGGGCGGTATAATCTACTACTTCATCCGAAAGAGGAAACAAAGCCCATTTTAGCCACATACATCCCTATCTTGTTGAATACAGGTAGAAAATTGTTAAGTAAATCAGAAGCCAACATTAGTCCTATCTCTTCTGAGGCATACTATAGACCCACTATTCTTTTTGGCCGATATCCAAAATCTGCTTGTAGTGAACTTTGAATCTGTCCAAACAGTCATTGCAACAGAACCCCAT
>WAMJ01000019.1 GCA_015522385.1 Candidatus Heimdallarchaeota archaeon | reverse complement strand
CTCCATGGGGAATCAATATAAAGCAGAACGTCCCATTTTCAATTGCTGATGGAAGAACAACTACGTGAGGTCAGTTACCTCTGCACTCACTGCAAGCAGAATCAGAGACTTAAAATTGATCCAGATTTGCACTTGCAGAGGAGGGAGATAGGAATTAACGGACTAGCCACATACATAGATATCCACGGAGATGATGAGGACGTGCATGGTGTGAAGCTCTCGGTAGACGCGAACTTCCATGTGAGGACAAACTCTCTGATTAAAATTTCACGGAAGAAGCAGAGCTCTGCGCCACTGATTCCAATCCCTGGTATGAAGATCAAGGAGCTCAACACAAGACATACTTGGCATTCTTGGATGAAATTGGAGTTGGAGTCCAAGGGAGGGAACATCAAGTTCATCCTCGAGAATGACGAGACAGATGCCATACCCTACAAGGAGCAGGAATACAAAAGCTCGATCGGTGCGGTCACCTGCAAGATCATCCATGTCACTGACCCGTATGGTGATTCTGATGAGCTTATGAATAACACGGGTGAATGGATCACGGTCTTCATCAAGTACCTCGAGCTCGCACCTGATCTACATGTAGATCTCATACCTGAGATCCTGAAATTCATCGACGACCGCGCACATTTCCCACCGACATATACAGACGAGACAATCCTCGCCACCTTGATGGATAGATCGGCAATTCTCATACCATATAGAGATAGCTTACAGAAGATTGCAAGATACGGTGAGACCATCAGGGTGCCGAGTGTTGATTCCAAGGACGTTGCCAATATAGCTAAGAAGCTAAGCACTCTTGAACAGGTAAAGATGTCAGAGATCCAAGAGGTACTTCGTGACTTCATGCGAGAAGGGGCACTCGAAGAGGAGGTCATTGTCAATACTCTCGGATATTTCCTGCTCATCCAGCAGTTCGAGACAAAGCTCTCCTTTGTTAACTGAGGTGAAATTATGCCGACAAGTACAAGACCAACATCCGCACTCTTCTGGCAGATCGTCAAGGGTGCTGTATTCGACTCATCACTCAAAAGACTTACCTCCTCAGAGGCTGGTAAGAACCTCTCAGTCGTGTTCGCCCACTTCAACCATCTCGCCTTCAAGACTCTGATGGAGACGAAGTTCCCATCTGGGAAGACGGGTAAGGAAATCCTAACGGAGAAAGACGGTGTGACAAACACCAAGTTCCTCATGGACGCAGGATTCCAGATATCCCCATACGGATTGCAGGTCACCGAGAGAATCTTCAGCTCATTTGTCAAAGATGGAGCTCTTAAGAGTAAGAAGAAAGACGGTGTGAGATACTACATGTACCATGAAGATATCCCACCGCTTGACGCTAGAGAGTACAACGAGATCCTTCGAACCAATAAGTACCTCGTCTACGCTGGTGAAGATATCATCCCCCACCTGACCGAGAGCCTCAAGATCGGAGATGGATCCATTGACATGGGAGACCGTGGCTGGGCTTTCGTCTCGGAAGCCATGTTCCAAGATCACCTGTTCCAAGCATCGAGAAAAGAGGCGACCGATTATATTCTCAAGGACAATCTGAAGTTCAAGTCCAGTGAGACAATCGAGATAATGAGTTTACACGGAGGAGCGGGTCATTCTCTCGTCCATTTCCTCGACTACATTAACCACAAATATCCTGGACCACAGATCGCCCTTCATGGATGTGATAATTCCTCGATCAATATTGCTCGGACAAAGATCAATTTGAGATCCTACCTCATCGAGAACAGAAGCAACCCCCATACTCAACAGTTAAGAGTGAAGGACAACCTCAAGGTCATCACCGATAGTGAGAACTGGTACGAGAAGTTCGGAAATCAGATACGGTCAATTGACATCTTCATTGTCTCTCACATCTACAATTTCCTTCAATCCGACAAACGGGAGTTAATGACCAAGAGAATCAGCGAAATGATCCATGAAAAGGGAGTGGTGATACTCTTCCAACCAACTAGTTACTCGGACGACTTCCCTCTACCGCTGTACTCGCTGTTCTGTAATTCCAAAGGATTCGTAGACCTACCCACAAAATCTGAGATAGAGAAGGTAACTTCCAAGTACTTTGGATCAGTCAAGGCCCACCAACTGGAGTCAGTTTGGGTACTTAAGAAGCCCAAGAAGTTCTAATCGTGAATGTATAATACATCAACGGTTAACTATTTCTCAGAAAATAATTTTGACTCATAAGAGCAAGAGTGTACTAACATTGTGGCTATGTACTAGATGATTTGGATAGCCCAATATACTTCATACATCTTTCCGTATACTATTCTTACGTTTTCTCAGGATGTGTCTGAGATGTAGTAGTTCGGGTCAAAAATTCAGGGGGAGAAGCAATTATATTGTTGTATAATGATATCATCATGAGATCTGCAGCCCTACGCTTGACTTCTTGTGTTATAAACCAAAGTCGGTTTCCCCATGGTGTTTATCGTCCACAAAAACTATGAAGAATCTCTTACAGTATAGTTCTTGAAATTCTATTTATGAATGTATTAAATCCCCACATCCAGTATAAGGATTCCCCTCGTCTTGAACGAACCATCAATATTTTGCGTATAGTATGGGCTATCCGCCATTTTTCCAAGTTGTCAAAATGCGAGATATATATCCGACAAAGAGACATAAATGATTCTAGATATAGACCTCGTGCATAATCTGCTTGATATTCTCTATTTCGGGTTGGAATGTATCTGAATATACCGTATCATCCTCCTTTGTCAGATCGGATCTGTACTTTTCTTCAAAATCGAGTATATAATACCTACCGATGAGCTCAAGGTTGCTTGAGATACTGCCGTTAAGTACAAATATGAGGATGGTATGCTTGCCCTGCATGAATAAGAGGAGGGAATCGTGAAAGATGACGGATTTGAGAGAGACGTCACCCACTACCGATTCCATACTCGTCTTGACAGCACTGAGGAGACCGACAAGTAGGGTGGAATCCATCTCCTCCCCTGTCTCCATGTCTACGGAAACCAGTGGTAAACCATATTTGTTCGCCACAATAACAGTCTGAACCTTGGTGGTTGTGAATGCCAGACTCAGGGGGTTGGACAGAAGTGACAGACTCCAGAACATCATTCCCGTGGCGAAAATAAGAGGTCTAATCTCTCGTATTATCTGGTACTGTGTAAATGCGGTCAGGAAGACCCAGAGAATATTTAGAGTATAAGCTATAAGAAGTAAAATTACATGTGATTTCTTGATGATAGAGAAGTCAGATCGAAGCTTGATCACCAGCGGTCTGAGGATATAGCTGATGAAGAGAATCAGGAGAAGGAGGGAGAATATGCCTACAATTGGGGTGTACTTGGCATTGATACCATTTGCATCATATGTTATTGTCACATTAGAGCGAGAGGCAAGTAGTCCCATGATTATTCCGACGAGAGCGGAGATAAGATGGGAACGAAAGGGGAGACGATCGTATTGGCTAATGAGCGAGACGAGGATTATCCCAAGAATTCCGCCCATTAGTAGGATATTTCCCACCGTCCAAATTAGAAAGGATTGATCGTCTGGGAAGATCAATAATGCAGGTCTAGAGAGGTATCCTAAGAAAAATAGGGAGAAGGACAAGACCAGCCATAGATGACCAACGTATCTGTACTTTCTATATACAACTGTCGACACAGCAATTGTCACTATGTAGAACAGGATGACAAGACCCATTATTACCAATGATGTCGAATTTAGTTCATTCAGACCCATACTATAAACTCCTCAGTAATGGTATTGAATCAAATATTGTATATTAATGGTTTCCTGACCAAGTAGAAACTATCATGAATAGAGGAATTCACTATAATTAATTAAGTATCTCTAAACTAGTCCTTTCTGACTGGTATCTGTGATTGATCCAGACATAGAAACTGGACATGAACATGTAGAAGACAAAGATCGCCATGATGGTCAAGAGGACGGATGCCCAACCGATACTAGGGACATTGAGGAATGGGTAAATATAGCCTAGCTCCCATCCCAGACTACCGTTGATTATTGCATAAGGAGCAAAGAGCAGGGGATAGAGTAGCCAGTAGAAGATGTATTTCCTATGATATATCCTATCCTCGGTGAGGTACCACTCGATGATGAACATGATAGGCACGACGAGGTGCTGCGAGTAGTTGGTGAATGTGTTTACTGTCGGATCTGTCGAAGCGATGAGGCTCCAGTAGACGACCATCACGATCGTGATGTATACTACCATGGCGCCGTGGACAAAACCGGCGATCCTCTTTCGAATCTCTGAATTTGCAAAGAGCATGAGACCTAGCCAGATGAAGAGCATCCAATTGGTTTGAATAGAGAGATATTTGTTTCTACGTAGGCAGGATAATCCCTCAATTTGTCCACATTGTAGGATCTGTTCCCTAATTTGGGTAAAGCCAATGAGGATGAAGAGGATCAACCTGTAGTACCATATTCCCGAGCTTCTCCTTAGATTTTCTTCCATACTTGTTCAGAATTTGACCTATTTTAAGCATACTGCTTAGCGGATGATTATGAAAAGTCTAGGGATGAGAAGAGTATACCGTCGAGCACCCTGATGTTTCCAGTTCCTACTCCTACATAGGTATACTGACCTGCAAAGGTCTCGGTCACAACCACACCAGCAATTGAAAACTCTGCATTGGTTAAACCAGTTCTTTGACCATTGACTATCTTGTATAGGGTGATGGTGTTGGCAGCAGTATCAAGAACCGAGGTGTAGGATATGTCAAAGAACAGTTTCTGCGAGAGTACAGTCGTTGATGACTGGAGCTCGAAGTTCACCTCGATGTTGTTGAATTCAAAGCCCTCGGTGGTCTTTGCAGGCCCTGCTACATCTGAGTGATGAAGGTAATCAAGACCATCGACAATAGTATTCTCGAGACTAATACTGGCAGAGTAACCTTTGAGTCGAAGGTATTCCATGATCTGGAGGAAATAGGCATCAATGGCGTTATCGGTAGCCACAGATGTATTGGCTATGGTCCCATCAGATCTTGAAGCGAGGGTGAGAACAAGAGCATCCTCTATGTCCTCGACAGTGTTGTCCCATGTCTGTGTGAAGTTGGGCAGAGACTGGAGGGGATCTGTATACTGTGTCCTCTGTGACTCAAGGAGGGTAGTCGCAATACCCACTATGAAGGTGATCACAAGGATCGTCAATAGGAGGAATATCTGTGATCTTCTTCTCATTGTCCCACCTCATACCATGCTTGCACCTGTATTCGGTATGTGTCAGACACCAGACCATAAACAGGTGAGTAGTGACCCATGGATATGTCTTCGACGGAGGTCAACTGGACATTTGAGGGTATGCTTACCTCATTTAGCCGGTCTATGGGAGTGAATGATCCCGATACTCTGAAGTACAGAAGTATTGTGAATTCAGCAGCCTCAGGGAGTACGGTTCTGAAGGCATTGATGATGACTAGAGCGGTATCATTGGAATCAGCGAGAGTGGAACCTGCTTGATACCTATCCTTGGCTGCGTCGTAGTAGTTGTATAGTGCATGCGAATCCTTGAGAGCATCAAGAGTCGCTTCGATCTGGTACTCAAGGTTCTCGACTGACTGGGGAGGTGACTGTGAATTTTGTATAGAAAATAGTCCAGAGAGCAGGAGGATCAAGACGGTGACCGCCACAACCACCTCGATGATGAACAGTTGAGCTCGCGATCTCATCAGGCGTCCTCCCAAATAGTGAATTCTACAGTAATTAGTATTCCCCGACAGAGGGCTGCCGTCGTGTAACTGTTTGATGTCGTTTTCGGAACATTCGTGGGTTGCATGTCAATCGTCGTCGGGAAACTTTGTACTCCGACCTCATCGATGGTCTGGCTGACCACTACAGCAACAACAATTCCAGTCTCTGGAATAATGAGTGAACCCGAAGTCCCTCCTGTTAAGGTATCAGCCGTGCTACCGGTTGTTGAGGATGACGGGGGGATGAAGAGAGCGTAGTAGTTGTAATCTGCTGACGCACCTGACACCGACATCCCGAGGGTAAGTCCAGATGAAATTGAGGGTGTTTCCTGCAGGGTCACATTGGCGACTGTCGGAGTGACCGTATTGATGTACGTCGTCGAAGTCATGGCTTGGCTAATGTCGCCGTAGGAAGCAATCGCTATGATACGCGCATAGCTAGGGGGAGAACCGAAGGTAAGAGCGACGGAGAAGCTCCCATTAGCAAGGGTCTGCGTATTTGAGGAAACCACGCCTGCAGAATTCACTCCGAAGATCCATACCGATGAGAGGTTCAAGCCCTGACCACCGTCGGTCACGATACCACCAACATTCACATTCGCTCCTGCACCGACCACTGAGGTGATGCTCACATTGATCGTGTATTTAATTCTTAGAGCGAAGGTCTTATCTCCAAGTGTCGAGTTAAGTCCCTGTTTTATGTCGGTGTATGTGAGCCTGTATGTCGAATTTGTCAAGTCGCTGAGTCTCCCGATCTTGTTGGGATCGAGCGAGTTGGTGTTGCCTTTGGTGAGACCGAAGTTCCAGTTGGCAGGAAGGGCTGCGGTGAGTGTGGTCCCCCAGTTCTGAGGAACACCCGGTGTGCTCACTATCACTCTTGCCGAGTTCTGAATCCTGAGATTCTCCTCCGATATCTGAGCTGCTTCGTAGTTGGTCTGGATGAGATTACTAGTCATGATCAGAATCTGGGACATGACCAGCATGAATATGATCAGCGCCATGCTGAAATCTATCCCTCGAATCTGGGCACGTCTGCTAAATCTCATAGTCAGTTCCTCAGTTGTTCTGAACGATTGTTTCTTCGAGGAGGGCCTTGACGTCAGCCAAGGACGACTCGATCTTGACCATTTCCAGTCCAGTCTGCAGGAAGGAGGTGACTCTTTTGATGGTCTCTTCGGCTTCCCTGATACGTTCTTGGGTGATTCCGTCGATCTTGGATGCGAGCAGTTCGATCTCTTCCTTGGTGATGAGACTCTTGGTAAGTTCTTCGAGTTTCTCCTCTATCGGTCCGAGATCGACAGCTGCAGTGACACCGCGGACGACGTTATCAGTACTACTTCCACCCGAGTCGCTGCTGACATTTCCACTGAAATTGCTTAGCTCTGAGAGAATTCGGAGGACGTTGAAGTTGATCTGATTAAGATCATTCTTGATACCTACAACTTCTTTCTTGAGATTCGCGATCTCATCGTCGATTTTTGCCATAACTTTTACCTGTACCTACTGTGAATCTTATTCTAAATAACACTTGTTGTCAACTAGTAAATGGGTGTCAGGCAATAAGCGTTTTGTAGAATACAAATCCCATAAATAAGAGGATGGTGGAGTGAACAAGGCCTACTTTAACCGATCCATTCCCCATTTTACCAGCGGTCAGACCAGAGAACAAAGCCTGTGATGCAACGAGGTAGAGGAATATCGCTCGAAATGCATGAATTGGAATGACTATGGTCTCCACGTTGTTCACAATAAGTGGGAATGATCCGAACTGTTCGAAGAATGTCTTGAACAGGACGAGAATGACTATACAGAAGATGAGGAACGATATGTAGATGATGAAGATGTATGGTTTGATGGAGTCCTCTCTCTCCCTCTTAATATCCAGCTGTTCCTGTATATGGTGGGTGGCGGAGTCAAAGATTTTCTCCAGCTCTCCACCTGACTTCTCTGCTTCGAGGATAAGAATTGTGGCCTGTCTTGCGAGTGGAGTGTTCACGTTGTCCCTGAAGGCGGTCATTGCCTCTCTGAAGGAGATACCCCACGAGACCTTTGCCGCGAGCTTCTTGAGCTCGGGTGTGAGTGGTCCGTAGTTTCTCTTCGCTGCTTCGGCGATCGCTCTCGGCAGATGCATTCCGATTCTCTGGCTGTCAGCAATTTCACGGAGGAGATAAGGGAGGTGATCGTCCATCGCCTTTAGTGTCCTTGCTTCTCTGTAGTAGATGAAGAATGCAGGGATGGCGAGGAATATAGACATGGAGAGAATAAACCAGTCATTTATGTTTAAGTTGATATTCGCAGGGATAAGTCCTGGATTCCCAGTTGGAACAAATGCCATCCCATACACAGGGTAAACTACTATTTGTTCCCCAGTTCTAATATCGTATGTTGCTATCCCGTTCCCATCCGGAGCGTTTACCAGTCTGAATTTTAAGATAAAGTCCATCAATCCAATCAGGAAAAGAACAAACGCGAACACACCAGAGATTATCCAGACGACTGTTCGATTGTCTCTACGTCTGTGCTTCTTCTGATACTTCTCTCTAAGTTTCTCCTCGATTTCTGCCATATCCTATTCCTCCGGTTGTAGTCCGTCTACAAGCAGAATAATAACGGCTTGCAACACAGGTATGATGAAGAGTGTGAGAATAATTACCACGAAGGTAAGGGTGGTATGGGAAAAAGTACCTTGGAGACCCATCATGGCTATCACCACGACGATGAACGTGGGGAGAACTATACATGCGACTAGATACAGCTCTGCCATCAGACCAAGGTTCTCGATGAAGGCCTTCTCGGTCGCCACTTTATCCCTCATAAGTCCCTCTGATGCACTCTGGAAATACATTTGGAGATCACCACCAGAGGTGAATGTGCTGACAATTCCCTCGAGAAAAGTGGAGTACTTCGAGGAGGGAGACCTTCTTGCTGCTGCCTCCAGTGCTCTTATAATGTCCATGTTGAAAATCTCGATATCACGGGAAATCTTCTTAGCGTCCTCTTTGATGAAGAGGTCGATATCGTCACGGGCAAGTGACATGAAGATCTTGTCCGGAGTTACTCCAGCAGATGCCATGGCGGTCATGTAGCTGGAAGCTGTTGGCAGACTGGCCTCCAGCAGTCTCTTCCGTTCTCCTATCTGGTATGAGGGATAGAGAAAGAAACCTGAATAGGTTGAGATCCCGAAGATTATTCCCATTAGGATGGCCACGATTGGGTTGACCCCTATAAAGAAGAAAAGAAATCCGAAGAGAATTGTTGTACTCACACCAACGACAATACCATAGAATACTGCGCTGGACAAGTACATCCTTAGACTCTTGTTGATCCCCGCCCTCCTCAATTTTCTGCGGAGATCCTCGAATTTGTCCAATCGATTTTCGAAGATTCCACCTATAACCATGTAGGTCCAGCGGTCTAAACGTCTGCTCTGCTGTCTCTCTGCCAAGTTGTATCGTTTAAACTTCTCTAATTGTCCTATTTATTGCTTATTGTCATCGAAGGAGAAAATGGAGATTTATTCCCAAATAAGAGAAATTTTTTTCCTAAATTATTGAGTCCATTGAGTCGATTTTATTTATTCAATTATTATGGATACAATCATATGGCTTTGAACAAAGTTCTTATCGAGCTTTCTGTTATGGCTGAGATAATAAAGTACGATCTTAGTATTCCTGATAGAGAGACTGCAGGTTTGCTCCTTGGGAAACATTTCAATGGTATTGTCTACATAGACGAGATGGACGTGGGAGAACAGCAGGGAAACATGGTTCATGTGGAGATATCCGACGAGGCCCTTACCAACGCGGTTATCAAAGTGAGTAGTCGGGATGACGGGCATGTGATTGTTGGATGGTGGCATTCGCACCCTGGTCATACAAGTTTTATGTCGGACACGGATAAGTCAACGCAATCACGGTACCAGAAGCTTTTCGAAGACGCGGTCGCAATAGTTGTTGACGCCTCAAGATATGAAAGAAATTTCCGCTTGGCCAACTTGGATTTCGGAGTATATCATATAGAGGGAGGACAGATTGTCAGGCTCCCATATGGAATAGTCAGGGATCACACGGAGAACATGACACTTGAAGAGGAACTGGCGTACAAGATTACTGGAAAAAGGCTTCCGCAAAAGGTCGAACGTGTTGCCAATCCAACCCCGCCTAAGGTGACGAGAAAGATCATGACCCTTGATGATATCCAGGATCTGAGAAGAAGATTGGAGGGTCTCAAGGACGACTTCCCATTCCAAGATTTTCCCATGGTGAAATCGGTGATCGACATCAACGAGGCCATAGCCCATGGAGTTGAGGCAGACATCCCCATAGATATTGACAAGATCATGACAGAAGTTCAGAAGAGCGCAAAAACCATTGAGGATAAACTTGATTTAATCGAGCACTACAAGAGAGAGTCTCAACAGGCAAAAGCTCTTGGATTCACACTTCTAGCTATCGTCTTGGAGATAGGAATTATTCTGTCACCCACCATATTGAAATTCTTCACCTAGAGAAGCTGTGGTATCCTATCGAGGACCATATCTGTGATCATCTTGAGTGATTCCTCAATCCCACCCTTGTTGTCTATCACCATCAGATTCATCTGCTCACTCACATCCAGTAAGTAGTCGTTGATCTTGCGGATGGAGTTGTAGTTCAGGATGATCTCCTCCTCATTTCTCCTATCCTTTGATCGAATAAGTCTCCTCAGATGCTCTCGCCTGCTTGAGAGAGTAACTGCAGAATAGATCACGTTTGGACTTCTCAGAATATCATCAGAGAGGTACCGCGGAAGTATATGCTCTCCTCTGATAATGAGAGAGATGCCCTCTGTCAGCGCTCGTCTGATCAGTGCTTCGACAGCTACTGTGACGAAACGGGCATTCTCAATAAATCCGAGCAACACATCGTCCGAGAGTACTGAGTCAATAGGTCTAAGGTGCTCATGGGCCTTGTAAGTCTTCGAGTGAAGTTCTGGAGCCAACTCTGGCGCTATTATCTTCCGGAGGATGTTCGAAACGTACTTGGTAGACACGAGCTGTGAGATCGAGAACCTGTCCGCCAAGCTCTTGGCAATTGTAGTTCCACCCGTACCCTCGATTCCTGCAAGGAGTATAACAATGGGTTTACCCCGCTCCTTCCAGTCGAGAATGAGTTTGACCTTCTCCGCTTGTTCTGGAGGAAGGAGCTCGTCGGTTGCGCTCTCTATAAACTGTGTGTAATCGGTCTCGGATATGATGATGATATCCTGTAGATAGTTCTGAAATATCCTGTCCTGTATCTTGAGAGCGAGTTCATACGAGACCTCATAGTCTATTCCCATGTCGATTAGGGTATGTGCAAGAATTCCACGGGAGAAATTGTACTCGTAGTTATCACCCTTGATTCGAATTGATCTTTGACCCGAGAACTCATGTACTGTCAATAAAATAAGGAAAGTATAAATCCTTATAAATTCTTTGAGGAGATGAGGAGATTCGTATTCAATCCGATAAGAACAATCAGATCTATGTCACGAGTAACAAGGGAACCATACCACTCTCAGTCGGGTACCTAGCGACGCATCTTCTCAAACTTGGAATCAAAGAGACCGTGGCCTTCGAGCATGCAAGGGAGATCGCCGATGTCATTAAAGACTCGGAGAAGAACGAGATAATGAGCTCCCGTGTGTACGACATAGTTGCAGAGTGGTATAAATCCAAGGACTCTGAGCTGGCGGATCGAATCGACATCATCTCCAACGATTTTAGGGACATCAGACCCTTGGTCATACTCCTCGGAGGGGTGACGGGGGTTGGCAAGTCAACTATAGCTAAGATTCTGGGGAGGAGGCTAGGTGTTCGGACGATCTTGGGAACTGATCTTATACGGGAGGTCATGAGAGTCGTGTTCTCACCCAAGCTCATGCCCACACTCCATCAATCCTCGTACATCGCTTACCGTAAGTCCGAGAACATATTCCTCCCCGCCATCTCCCCCGTCATTCTGGGATTCGAGGAGCAGGCACGAAAGGTCGTTACAGGAGTAGAGGCCACAATTGCACAGGCGATAAAGAGCAACGAAATCGTAATCTTAGAAGGTGTTCACTTACTACCCAGTGCCATTCAGAGGAATGTGATGATAAAAAATATCGTCATCCCGTTCCAGCTCTACCTCAAAGATCCAGATGTCCATCTCTCAAGGTTAAAGAAGAGGGAATCAAGCTCCATTTCACGGACGAATTACTCGCAGTACTTTAAGGAGATTAGGGAGATCCACGAGTACCTCATTCAGAACGCGAAGGATCAGCATGTCACTCTGGTGGAAGCGAGTGAGGATGAGCCTGCAGTTCTGCAGATAATCAACAAGATCTGGGAAATTATCCTGAAGGACGAGAATAGATAGATCAGGGGAATTTCATTTGGGACAACCTCTCCAACTCCTCGTCACGCAGACAGAAGAGGGCAAAATTGATTCTGACAACCACGTCGGGGTGGTCCATGGAGTTTCCCTCTGTACGGGTCATGACGAAGTCCAGAGCGTCCAAGAGAGACCACAGAGCTATGAAGAAAGCCAGTGGAAGCCCCTTGGGGTAGATTTTGTTCAACGATAGCTTCATTGGGCTGTTAGCGAGGAACTCGTTGTACCCTCTAAGGAAGATGTGGATGTCGTTAAGTGTGGATGAGATAGCACCCGTCTGCCCGAACTCAATCAGTGCTTGGTTCCCGAAGAATGTCCCCACATCCTCCATCCTGTCGTAGTGGCCTGAGGTCATGAACTCTGGATCGATGACATAGACCTTGAGAACCTCCGAGATGTCGGCGCTGATTGTCAACATAACGTTGCTCTGGTGGAAGTCGGAGTGGATCACCGCACCAGAAGATAGTCCCTTGATCCTGTTGAACGCCTCACCCATTGCCAAACTTATCTCCTTCTCCATCCCCGTCATCGCGAAATACTGCACGATCTTCCTCACGTAATTCTGGTAGAGGAGGTCGTCAACAGGTTGTACATTGGCCCCGTGGAGAATTGCGAGCAACTTTCCTGCGTAATATGCCTTGTTCGGTACGACGGTACACTCATCGTAGTTTATCCCGTCTACACCCTCGTAGAGAAGGATAATAGGCTCGTTGGTAGAGGCGAAGAGAATCCGCGGAGTACCGAAGCTCGGGTGACTAGAGTACTTATTCTCTAAGAGCATTGAGTTCTTCATCTCTTTAATTGCCGATTTGAGGTTCTGTGCGAATTTAATGGCAATCTTCGTCGTCAGGGGAAAGAACGAGTCCTCGTCTATGATAGCGTTGTAGGTAACATCGGAGATGAGGAGTGTGCCCCCCCTTCCCCGGTAGCTCGATGACTGACTCTCGACGAACTCCACGTTCTTGATCGGTGCGTTACTTATCCTCCCAGCAGTTTCGAGAAAGTAGGTCTTGAATAGTGGCAGGATCTGTAGAACCCCTTGCTCTAGGTCATCACTCATCTGAAATCTCAATTTGACATCAGTTATCCTGCATTAAAAGGTTTCAACATACCATGGGTGATCTGTTCATTTTTGTTATCGATAGGTTGTATTGAATTTCAGGAAAGGGTTTTATATCTTCGATACTATTTCAGAGTAAGAAATAGTGATTGGTGCCTATGTCGAATCTAAACTTGCCAAATTTCTCCCAACCCAATGCTGATGATTCAGCAATGCCGATCCTGAGAGAAACTTATCCACTAAAACCACCGCACTCCTTCGCCCTCATTCAGACAGACCCTGTCAGCAATCGGACTATCTACCAAGTCACGGAGACGCCATTGACGACGGAGGAGGGAAGAATTTACAAGTTCATAAAGGACGTACTTGTGGAGGAACTGGATGTCGATTTCAAGACACTATCCAATGAAGGGAAAGCGGAAGAATACCTCAAGAGACAGGTGAATGAGACGGTCCGGACCTACAGACTGGCCCTCTCTCCCGAGTCCTTAGACAAGATCATGTACTACATAGACCGGGATCTCATTGGTTACGGTCCACTGGAACCGCTGATGCACGACCACCTGATTGAGGATATCTCACTCGATGGTCTGGGAGTTCCTGTCTATGTATGGCATCGGACCTACGAGTCCATCGCCACTAACATCATCTTTGAGGACGAGAACGAGTTGGACTCCTTCATCATCAAGCTGGCACAGAGATCAGGAAGACATATATCCATTGCACAGCCACTGCTCGACGCGTCATTGCCCGATGGCTCTCGTCTTCAGCTCTCGTTCGGACGAGAGGTCACACAGAAGGGATCAACCTTCACCATGAGGCGATTCCGAGCAGATCCATGGACGATCACAGATCTCGTCATCACCAACACCATAGACCCGAAGATCGCAGCCTACTACTGGTATCTCGTCGAGCACCAGATGAGCGTACTGATCTGTGGAGGAACCGCTTCGGGCAAGACCTCGTTCATGAACTCACTGTCCATGCTCCTCAAACCAGATCTCAAGGTGGTGTCAATCGAGGATACTGCCGAGCTCAATATCGGTCACGAGAACTGGATCCCGTCCGTTGCCCGTGGAGGTTTCGGTTCAAAGAACCAAGACGGTACGCAAAGAGGAGAGATCACCATGTACGATCTGCTCAGAGCAGCTATGAGACAGAGGCCAGACTTCATCCTCGTGGGAGAGATACGTGGACAGGAGGCGTACACACTCTTCCAGGCCATGTCAACTGGTCACGCAGCCATGGGTACCATACACGGTGATTCCGTACAGGGTGTGATCGGAAGGTTAGAGTCTGCACCGATGAACGTCCCCCGTGCGATGATCAAGGCGCTTGATCTCATCCACGTGCAGCAGAAGGTCAGGCTCAGGGGCAAGTTCGCGAGGAGGGCAGTCGAGATCACCGAGGTTCTCGACCTCGATCCGAACACCAAGCACCTCCTGACCAACAAGGTCTATTCGTGGAACGCCACCAAGGACAACTTCACCTTCTACGGCAGGTCGTACCTAATAGAGAAGATCAAGAAACTCACCGGTAGGACCGACAAGGAATGCTGGGATGAGATTGGACGTAGGGAGATCGTCATCAGGTGGCTGATGAAGAAGCAGATCCGTCACTTCAGGGACGTCTCCGCCCAGATCGCAGACTACTACGCTAACCCCGAGAAGGTCTTCAAGAAGGCTGAGCGTGTAGTACGAGGAGTCTGAATTCTTCCCAAGATTTAATATTAGATCGAAAAATACCACGATTGAATGAGCATAGAACACATCTTCAGAGCATACGATATACGAGGTATTGTGGACGAGGATCTCACGGACGAATCCATGGAGAAAATCGCCAAGGCCTTCGGGACGTTCATCAAGTCCAAAGGAGCAAGGGCGATCTCTCTCGGAGGCGATATTCGAGGTACAACACCCAGGATGATGACTGCCTTCATGAAGGGTATTGCGTCTGTTGGACTGGACGTCCAGAAGATCGAGAGAAGCCCACTTGGAGTCACGCTGTTCAACTCCTTCCAGAATGAGCTCGACGCCTCAGCGTTCATCACAGCCTCCCACCTCCCTCCTGAGTGGAACGGGATCAAGTTCTACTGGGGTAAAGGCATCGGGTTCTCCCCCGAGGAGAACGAGGAGATCAAGAGGCTATTCTTCTCGGAAGAATTCAGCACTGGAGAGGAGGGCACTATCACCGAGGTCGACCCATACCCTAAGTTCGTCGAGTACCTGAAGACCAAGTTCAACCCCGAGATCGGGAAGAAATACACCATCGCAGTTGACTGTGGGAATGGTGCAACCTCCTTGGTCATCCCACAGCTCTACGAGGATCTAGGTTTTACTGTGAAGTCGATCTTCGACACCCCTGATCCCACCTTCCCCAACCGTACCTCCGAACCGAATGAGAAGTCACTTGCTCAACTCGGTGAGTTCGTGAAGGAGAACAATGTCCTATTCGGTGCTGGATTCGACGGTGACGGTGACCGCTGTGTCTTCACCGATGAGAACGGAAGGGTCATCTCCTCCGACGCATTCGGGATCATCGCTTCCCGCTACTTCATGGAGACAGGGGATAACAACCGCATCGTGATCAATATGGAGTGCAGTCTCGCGATGGAGAAGCAACTGAAGGAGATGGGCGCAGAGGT
Source organism: Candidatus Heimdallarchaeota archaeon (assembly GCA_015522385.1). The sequence continues at coordinate 10,661 of WAMJ01000019.1, read as the reverse complement.
CAAGAGAATCAGAGTAGGACACTCGTTCCTCTCCTTGGAAGCCGAGAAACTCGACGCGGTGTGGTGCGTGGAGGCATCGGGTCACGCAGTCGCCCCGATGTTCTTCCTCTTCGACGACGCCCTCATCCTCCCACTGGTTCTGACACTCGCTCTGGACAGGTTCCAAAAGCCCTTCTCCGAGCTCGTCGACGAGATCAAGATGCCACTGAAGAAGAGGTTCGACATCAAGTGCCCAGACAACATCAAGTTCAGGGTGGTTGAGGAGTTAGCAAATACTCTCAAGACCTTTGACGGGGAGTTCAGCGACCTCGACGGAGTTGCATTAGCGACAGACAAGGGCAGGGTTCTCATCAGGGTATCGAACACCTCCCCGAAGGTCAGGGTCACCGTGGAGTCCATGAACGAATCAGACTTCACGGAGATCGAGAACAGGTTCGTACCGCTGGTTAATGAGAAGATATCTGAGCTAGAAGTTAAGTCTTAATTAGCAGTGTAATATTACCATATTTGTGAAATTTCTATTCGCCACAACAGGCATACGAGGAGCGGCGAACAAGCTCTTCACTCCAGAGTACTGCAGCTCCGTTGGCAGGGCGATAGCCGAGTGGAAGAAGGCGGAGGTCAGCCGACCCAAGGTGTTGCTTGCCATGGACACGAGGAGGTCATCACCGATGATAATCACCGCCTTGGCCTCTGGCTTCACAGCTCAAGGTGCGGACGTCACGGTACTCGTGGTTCCGATACCAACACCGCAACTGGTATTCCTCACCGTCCGTGAGGGCTACGACATCGGTGTGATCGTCACCGGTAGCCACCTACCTGCCTCCGACAATGGAATCATCCTCATCGATGGTGACGGTGGGTACTACAAGGGTACACTCCACACTCCTGAGAGCTATGTCCCATGGGAGGACATGGGATCCGTCGACTTTGTGAACAACCACTGGGACTCGGATACTACAAGAAAGTACAGGGATCATCTTAGGCAGCAGTACAGTGGTCTGAGTATCCCAGGGAGTGTGCTCATGGACTGCGTGCACGGCCCGATGAGAGCGTACCTGCATGAGGTCCTGAACGATGTCTTTGACATGGTGTACACCATCAACCACGAAGACGACGACACCATCTCGGGAAGGCAGTCCGAGCCGAAGCCCTCAACGCTGGGCAAGACCATCGAGTACCTGAAGGAGACCAATGTGGATCTTGGAATAGCCACCGACCTCGATGGCGACCGTGTGATCTTCATGACTAACGAGGGCACTCCCCTCTCGGGAGACATGATCGGAGCTATCTTCGCCCTCGACAGTTGGAGACGGTACCCGGACAAGGAGGTGGTCGTCCCCATCAACACATCCGCCATCATTCCCACCCTCGCAGAGAGAGTTGGAGGTAGCTACTACTACACACGTGTGGGTGCACCATCGATCATAGAGGGGATCAGGGAGAGGGACGCATACTTCGGTTTCGAGGAGACGGGCAAGTACTTCTTCAACCCAGATTCACTCTATCCTGATGGCGCCTACAGCAGCGTGGTTCTGCTGAGGATCATGGCAGAGCAGGGCAAGACACTCAAGCAGATGATAGACGAGCTCCCGAGGTTCTACTCGCTCAAGATCAAGATCCCGTCAAGCAGATTGACTGCGCCTGAGAACTTCGCTCGAATACTCGACAGTCTCGACACCCTGTACGACATGCTCCCGGAGCACCTGGAAATCGACAAGGTCTCAGACCTCGATGGTATACGTATAGACTTCACGGACAGGTCGTGGATCCTCATCCGGCAGTCGGGGACGGAGGACAACCTGAGGATATTCACCGAGTCTCCCGACAAGGAGCTGTGCGCCCTCATGAGCTCTACCACCAAGGAATTCGTCACACCCTTCCTAGAAGTATCCTAGCTTTAGATTTATAATCAGGTTCGACCGCAACTGGGATATGGTTTACTCCAGGGAGAACCTGTCCAAAATCTTCCTCCGCAACGATATCAGGGGTATTTACGGTGAGGTATTGAACGCTCCATTCGGCTATGACTTCGGAAGATCTGTCGCCCGGAAATTCGGCAAGGGTTCAAGGATAGTTCTGGGATCGGACAACCGTAGCAGCTCACCCGAGCTTAGGGCAGCAATCATCTCGGGACTTCGCTCAGAGGGATCGGAAGTCACGGACGTGGGCATCGTCCCCACCCCTGCGATCTATTACATCTGCGCCACCGAGGACTACACAGCAGGTATCGTCATAACCGCTTCCCACAACCCCAAGGAATACAACGGGATCAAGGTCTGCGATGACACAGGTGCGTCGTACTCCTTCGCCAACTTTTTCGGCGAGATCATGGAAGACCTCGTGGGAACTGAGCCCACATTGGAACTAACCGCGCTCCCTCAGGTCGACAGGTCACCCGTGGAGAAGTACCTCGACTTCCTCAGAACCAGACTGCACAGCAATCCACGGCTGTCCGTGGCCCTAGAGTATGGCAACGGAACGACATCGCTCTTCTCGGAGGTCGTGACCGGGGAGGACCTTGTCGAGCTGGGCGAGACCTTCGATCCAAGCTTCTCCCGCATCCTCCCCGACCCTGCGAAGGAGAAGTCATACGTGCACCTCAAGAGGCTGTTCGAGGACGGGAACTTCGACCTGGGGATCATCTTCGACACCGATGGAGACAGGGTGGGCTTCACGGACGAGAAGGGTAGAGTTATCTCCCCCGACCACGTTGCCATGCTCCTCCTCGATCACCTTGCCAAGACCGTGACCCCACGTCTGCTGATCGACGTGAAGATGAGCAAGGCCATTCGTGACTACGGCATCTCCAAAGGGTACACCGTGGACTTCACCGAGGTCGGTCACAGCAAGGTCCACGAGAACCTATTGCACAAGGACTTCCACATCGCCGCAGAGCTCTCCTGCCACTACTACTTCAACATCGACTACCACGGATTCGACGACGGTCTGTACTCCGCAGTCGTTTTTCTCAACATCGTCAAGGAGCTGAAAAGGAAGGGGCGGACGCTTTCGCAGGTGGTCGGTGAGCTTCCTAAATACCACTCCAGCAAGGAGTACAGGGTGAGATGCCCGATGTCCAGCCACCCGAAAATCATCGCAGAGGTCGAGTCAATCGCCACCAAGAGGAACGCCGAGATCGTGGACATCGACGGTGTCAGGTGCCATCTCGAAGACGGGTGGTTCCTCATCCGCCCCAGCTCCACCGAGGAACTCCTGAGCTACAGGGTAGAGGGCACGACCGAGGAGTCCATGAACAGGTACCTCAAACTCATTGAGGAGGTCATATCCGCACATATCCCTGAATAAATCGGGTGGAATCTTTAGTAGGGCTTTTTAAGGGGAGAATGTATGGGAGGTTGTATAGTTTGGAGGATTATGAATGCCAGTTGCAAATCCAGAACACCGTGAAATCGCAAGAGACGTACTCGTAAAGGCATGGGTATGCAGAAAATGTAACGCAAGAGCACCAGTTGGCGCCCGCAGATGCAGAAAGAAGAGATGCAGGTCTACCAACCTCAGACCCAAGAAGTACAGACTCTAATCCATCTTTTGCAATACGTTCTCTCCTATAAATCTTGACTGCTCGTCAGTGGAGACCACTTCTTAGAACTACTTTCATGTACAGTTTCTAGGTACAATCTTAGACCAGATGATTCAGTGACCTATTAATCGAGCACCGAGAGGTAGACCCTCCACGGCCCAACATCATCTGTAAGCTTCCTCGCCAAAAACCGTGAGATCTGGGAGATATGACTGAGGTCATGTGCCGTCCAAGTCGCAATAAGCTGAGCCATCGTCACCTCACCCAACTCGGGGTGGACACCAGTTTGCTCCATCTTGTCCTCTACACCAGCAGATCGCAAACGCTCGATATTCTTCGTCCTCAGGTTCTCGAACTCATCCAGTAAACCCTCCAGTGTCTTGCCTTCAATATATTGGAATTGGGCAAAGCGGTCAAAGGGTACGAACGTCTTGTCCTCCTGATCGGAGAGGATTATCTCCATCCGGGGTATCCAGTCGGTCTTCTCCCCGTGGATGAAGTGCCCTACTATTTCTATTGGCCCCCAGTCCGTCACATCTCCGGAAGAGAGCCAGAAAGGAGAGAGGTTGTTCAGAAGTGACCTAACAACTGTTGGCGTCTTCTCCAATATCTCCAAATTAGTAGCGAGATCATTCATAAACTCAATTCAATCCTCGGTTTTTGAAGATTGGTTATGAATGAGGTCTAAATTATCATCTATCTGCAAAAGGATCTAAATTGCATGATATTTCAGAAAGTCCAAACACATGAGTGACAATTTACTTAGGTCAATAATGATGGGATTAGCTATATGATCATAGGAATGAAGAAGGAGATAGATAGAATTTGCCAATTATTGGATTCCAAGTCAAGCAAACAATATCACAACATCGATAATAGTCTGTCACCATTGTAACGGATCACAAGACCTCAATATACTGTATCCAAGAGCTACAACTCACCAAATCCCAGAAGAGATGGAATTATCATCGTAAATCTAATCTATTGACCGGATTGTGGAAAATTACTTACAAATAGTTTGCTGGAAACAACCATTAGAAGGTTCCTTATATTTTCGGTACAAGAAATCTACACAGATACTGTATATTTCTTTATATATCTTATCAGCTAATTGTAACCTGTGTACTTCATTTATGTAGATGAATCTGGAAAACCAAATTACAAGGAGCCAGGGGATTTTGTCCTCAGCTCAATCATTGTTAGAGAGAACAATTGGTACAAAATTTCAGCTGAGATTAATAACCTCAAGACGAACTAATTCCCTCAACTCTCCACTAATCTTGAATTCCATGCAACAGAGATATTCAATGGGAAAGGAATATTTCGAAAACTAGACGTGCTTAAAAGAGGAGCCATACTTACAGATCTCGTTAAAATCATGGTCGATAATGAAGTAAGGATAATATCGGTTATTTTCCAGAAGTTTAAGAGTTACAAGAAACCTGATATCAATGAATGGGCTTACCGTTTGCTATTAGAGAGACTTAATAAGTATCTCGAAGTCGTTAACTTTGAGAATTATAAAAAACTTAACCCACTAGATTACGGACTTCTTATGATTGATTCTGTAGAACCTAAATTTGACATGAAGATACGAAGACATATCCTAGAATTTTATGAACGAGGAAGTTACTACCAAGATAATCAATTTCTTATTGAAGACCCAATATTCATCAAATCTCACTTCCGAAATCTGTCCCAACTCGCAGATCTATCTGCATTCCTAGCGAGAAGATATTACGATATGAAGAAACCAGTAAAGGCAAAACACCGTATCTCAAAATCGGGACATTACCTAGAACCCACAGTAAATGCATTGTTCGAAGAGTTGGTTGAGAAGGCATATGATCAAAAGAATGGAAAAGTCCTCAATTATGGAATCAAAATATTTCCTTCGAAATAAAAAAGCGGCGAGTGCCAGCACCAAGAAGGGTATTGGATTCCTCGCCTTTGTCCGCCATAGGGCAGACGCTCTATATTATTGTAGTGCTCGGTCATATTAAAACTTTTACAAAACATAACGTCAGTCTAAGTTTATTCTCACTCCATTTTGGCACACTTCCCTGATCTCGTGAAATGGGTACTCCGTATAACATTGACTGCCTCATCCTTATCAGGATATATAGACGAACCCTGACATTCCTGACCATTAATCCAATTACTCGGAACGCGACCTCCTCTCAACTCTCCTCTACGGTAGCACTGCTTGTCTGGAGATTTCAGAGTAGCATTAACAATCATCCCAGACATAAAACTAGGTATCACGTATTGACTCTCTCAATCCTTGCTTTTCGATGTCCGACAAGGGATTCGGTAAGCAGCCTTTTTGATCTCGTATGCAAATTACTGATCTGTCAGGTTGTCGTCCAGGGGGATCTATTCTACGTCACGGTGGGTATTCCATTGTGTGTCTGGCATTGTTGAAACATGTATCTCAATGCGAATTAATGTTCAGTACAAGTCTCGGACATACACTACAACTTTACTCTGCAAAGAGTTCATCCAACTTTATGTCTAGCGAGAGAGTCTCACACCTGATAGACCCGTTCTCCTTTGAGAATTTTCTGCACATGTACTTCCCATCCGAGAGGATATTTACTTCTACTATCTCTGATTCTGGATCAATAATCCAGTATTCCTTAACTCCTGCAGACTGATAAATCGATCTCTTCTGTACCTCATCAGAATACCTATTAGATGAGAGGATCTCGACAATAAACATAGGAACTCCAGTGATGGCTTTTTCAGCGATTAACTGATACTGGTTACTTGTCAATACAATAAGATCAGGCACAACCACATTATGAGAATCTAGTATCACATCGATTGGTGGAAGGAACACCTTAGCAATAGGATTGGATATCTAAAAGCTCTTGATGAGATAAGCAAGATTCAGAGCGATGGTCTGGTGTCTAGGACTTTGGGATGGAACCATATATAAGTCACCATTTGAGAGTTCCAGAATTGGACTCTCTGGATACTCTGGGAACCTTTGTAAGTCAGTATATGACAGCTTGACTTTGTACGTATCCACTTCATAAACAAATCCATGAGACTGTGTAGTCTCCATAGTTTATTATACACGATAGATTATTAATAAAATTTGGTCAAAGAGAGTGCTCAGATACCATAATACAGGAGGAGAGTTAGGGGGAGAAATCAGATTTCCAAATCGATGGAGACCCGAATTGAAAAGTCATCGATTATACTATCAATACCCTAGGGAATCAATCAATGTCGAAAGACCCAAGCTCTTCGAAGAAAAGGGTAAATTCTTCCTCAACCCCATTCATCCGTGCGAGCTTCTCAAGTTCTTCCATGTCCAGTGTGTCCTTGTTCCTTACGAAAACAGAGATCGCGTCCTCCCAGTCCTGCTCACTACCCAAGATCAGTTTGTTTATTATAATATTCTCAGGACAGTCTACCCGAATCGGCACTCCGTTGAACTCAGCCTCAACCGCATTTTCAAGTGAGTACCTATCCTTGGGTGAGAAAATACCCTTCATGTCAATCCTGAACATGCTCTCTTCCAGGAAGAAACTCCCGTGCATTCCCTCATCAAGAACATCAAGATCACTCTGGAAAATCATGAAGCCTGCCTTTTGCAAAGCCTCGACGAAGTCAGACCTCCGACTTGGATCCTCGTCAACAATGACATCAAGATCCATGGTCATTCGAGACCTCCCGAAGACGAAGACAGAGACACCTCCAATAAAGACATAGTCATACCCAAACTCATTTAGAACCCTCTGTAACTTGACCAGTGACAGAGTAATCGGATCACTCATCCTTCATCTTCCTCACATGGGCCCTCCAGAGCTCTCCGAAAAACTCCGCATTCATCCTCGTGAACTCAGCCATAGAGTACCTACGGGATCGGAGAGCGTCCTTGTACACCTGCAAACGCCTCTGTCGAATACGCTCCGCATTTCGCCTCATATGTTATAATTAAGCTCCAGAGTAAATGAACATTACCTAGTGCCCACAAATTACCATAATTAAGAATATGCGGGATTCTGATGAACAAATTGTGCACTCCGACCCTGCCAGCATTAGAACAGGTAGAGGTAATAAGATATGCGGATTTTGACCCCGCTGCATGGGGGAGAAAGATATTCCCAATCCAACAAGCGATAGATCCTGCGGAGGAGCGAGAAGAATTGCGGACTCTAACCCCACAAGTGAGCGATGAGGAGAGAGGAAATTACCTGATTCAATCCAGCAGGGAACGAAACACAAGGAGGAGGCAGAAAGAAATACGGACTTTAAGGTGAACATACGGTTGGGGAGAAAGATATTCCCAATCCTGCTGAAGATGCAGGAATACGGTAAAAATTAACTGTACGAAAAAAATCAAATTCTGGAAGGAGAGAGCCCCAGAGTGCGTAAATGGGCGTGGCCTGATTTGAACAGGCGACCTTCTCGGTGTGAACGAGACGCTATAACCAAGCTAAGCCACACGCCCTTTTCTACTGAGTGAACAGCAGACAAGGTACCTGCTGTCCGGTTTAATAAAATCGTTTCGCTAGGTTTACGCCGGAGGTACAGATGGAAGTCGTAATAAATCACTTTGTCGAGGTGTATCTGTGGTCGAAGAGAGAACAGTTGTGGATCTGTTCTGCGGTGGTGGTGGTTCATCTTCTGGCTATCACCAAGCTGGATACCGGACGGTCTTTGCCGTGGACAAAGCAGAGCACTGCGTGAACACATTTAATGCGAATTTCGGGGAGGTCTCTCGTCAGGGTGACGTCTCTGCACTGCACAGTCTGGACATCCTGCGTGAGATCGGAGACAGTCCGTTCCTGTTGACTGCTTCTCCTCCCTGTGAGCCATACACTGCTGCGAATGAGAAGCGTATTCGAGACCCGTATCTTCGGATGTTCGACGATCCTGTGGGTAGGTTGATGATTGAGAGCATACGTTTGATAGCTGATCTCCGTCCCCGGTACTTTGTCATAGAGAACGTGGCGGGTGTTCTGGAGGGGAGGAATGCAGAATTGTTGGCTGATGAATTCGCTCGTTTGGGACTGGATCGTCCGTACTTCAATGTCGTCCATGCAGAGGAGTGGGGTGTTCCTTCGAGGCGTAAGCGAGTGATCATCTCTAATGTGGAGATGAGGTCGCCGAGACTTCCCTACGTCACGGTTGGTGAGGCTCTTTCTGATCTTCCTACTCCGAATGACCCTCATGGATTCGACGACCACTACATCGTGCTTCCCCCTCCGAAGCATGCTTCGAAGGTCTCGATGACTGGGTTCGGGCAGGGTCTGGTATACTTCAAGGGTGCGAAAAAGCAGTACAAGAACTACATGAGGTTGGATCCTGACAAGCCTGCTGAGGTCGTGATGGGTCTGTCGAAGTTTATCCATCCCTACGAGGATCGTTTGCTGACTATCCGTGAGCATGCGAGGCTGATGAGTTTCCCGGACGACCATGTGTTTTTAGGCACAACTGATCAGAAGTACGACATGGTTGGTGAGGCTGTTCCTCCGAATCTGACGAGGGAGATCGCACGGGCAATAGAGTCCCTTGAACGTGAAGACAGAGGATCATGATTTTGAGACCGTTGATTACCCTGACTATGCGGATACCTAGACCCTTAACACTTACTGCAACGATCTAATACTTCCTCCTACAATACGAGATTTCAGACAGACTAGTTGATGTCTGTTTATGGGATGAGGAGGATAGTAAGATTCACACAGACAAAGATTATGATCATGAAGATAGAGCTAATCTTAGAGTGAGAAATAGTGATATCTTCACTAGTTTCATCATTCTGAGGTTATTGGTATAGTACCTATATTTACTTCCTTATACTGGTAATGGATGGGTGTACAAGAGATAGGGAGAACTCGGGATATATAAGCATAAAATTCTAACTGTTGAGGATAGTCACTGGTTCGTGTTTTCTGGTACAAACGATCATCACTATTTCTTGGTGGATTAGATAAAGAGTCCTAGATCGGATGCTAGGAGTTCTCAAACAACAGATTTGATGGGGGCAAAAGACGCTTTGATCACTAGCCGATGATTGATTAAAGCTTACATTAGTTTATATCCCTAGTTATTGACGAGTGAGCTTGGATGAAGTTCACACCAAGAATGGCACGGGTTCTGTTCTTCCTGAGCGGTCTTGTCCTCGGGGTAATAATGATATTCCATGTCTGGGGAGCATTGCTTGGTCTGATAGCTGAAACCTCGCTGTTTTACCGTGTATACGTGAGCATCCAGTTGGCTTTGGAGACTCTGATCCTCTATGAGGTGATCTTCCTTCTGATCACGATTGGGATTGACAAGCCCATTAATGGAGAGGTTGACCCTGAAGTCCTTGAATTCGATCACTACCCGGACGTGCACGTCGTTCTTCCGATACGCTTTGTGCCTATTGAAAAGATCGAGAAGACAATTCAAGGCTTTATGGATCAGAGCTATCCGAATGAGAAGATCCATGTGGTGGTAGCGGACGACACACCTGACAAGGATCGATCTTTGGAGTACCGTTCACTTTGCGAGAAGTATGGTGTGGATTACTTCTATCGTCCCGAGAACAAGAAGTACAAGGCGGGTATGCTTAACCTCCTTCTCCCAACACTGAAGTATGAATATGCCTGCTTCTATGACTATGATCAAGTTCCCACGAGGGACGCGGTCAAGGTACTGGTGTGGGGAATCACGAACAACCCGGACGCGGCATATGTACAGTTGAAGAAAGAGTTCCGAGGTCTCACTGACTATGTCAACGAGTGGTCAGCTCTGCTCTATCTTCAATTCTTCGAGCTCCTGCAGCCGAGGAAAGAAAAGCTTGGTGTTGCTCTCTTCGCTGGGTCTACTGCGATCTTCAGGTTGTCTGCCCTTCGGGAGATAGGTGGGTTCTCGGAGGAGACCTTCACTGAAGACACCGATACGAGCTTCAAGCTACTTGCGAGCGGGAAGAAAGGTAAGTTTCTCAACTTTCTAGGCTCCATAGGTGACGTTCCCCACGGTTACTCGAATCAGATCTCGCAGGTTTGGCGGTGGTCCCACGGGGGAACCAATGTACTTCGTTGTCGCTACAGGGACATCATGTCCTCCCCCCACCTGAGCTTCCAGCAGAAGACAGAGACCCTGAGCATAG
>WAMJ01000018.1 GCA_015522385.1 Candidatus Heimdallarchaeota archaeon | reverse complement strand
CAATTGCACTGGATGAAGTAATTTTTGAGAAGTTTAAGGGTAAGGAAGTAATATCCAAAGACGGAGAGATGGTAGGGAGAATAATCACTGGCATTGTCCATTCTGACAATAGGTTGAACTTCATCCTAGGAGACTCTCCAGTTAAGGAATTCGCAGAGAGAATTGGTCTGACACCAGACATCGATATCCTTGTCCCAAATCACTATATCGCTGGGTACAAGGGTGAAAAGCTAATGTTGAGTGTTGGAAAGGAGAACCTGATTACAACATTGGGTCGTGACATCTTGGGAACAGAGGGTGCAGCCGACCGTGTTCATCTGAACAAGATTGCTTCCCGTGATGCACAAATCTCTAAGTACTCATATCCTTAGAACGTATCTCAAGAATTTAATAACTAGATCGGATATTTTAGTTTGAGAACCTATGAGTTTCGACAAGCTTACCGATTTTTCTCAGATTGAATTTTATCTAAACCCAGAGGATCCTTATGCCATGGATCTCTCAGGGTGTACACTTATAACTGGGTTCTATGGTATTGGAAAGATCGGGTTCATAGTTGTCAACCACATGATTACCAAGCTTGGAGCCAGAAGGATAGGTTATATTATCACGGAACTTATACCTCCGTTTATCTCGGTTAAGAACAAGTCAATCATCCTACCTTTTGAGATATACCGAGCAGGGGATATTGTCTTCGTAGCTGCATTTTTCGAACCGTACAAGAACGAGCACAGATCCTTTGCGAGAGCTGTTGTCAGATGGGCCATTCAAGAGAAATTTTCTAAGATGATACTGGTTGGAGGGCTCGACTCAAGATTGAGAAGAGACGAAAATGTCTTTGCCAAGGCAGTTTTCAGCCAGGGATACCGTGAAGCTGGTTATGAGACCAATCTGGCTGAGCTTGATGAGGGTCTTTATGTGACGGGCCCACTGGCACTTCTCCTTATGTTTGCGGAGGTCTATAACTTCCCTGCAGTAGCTGTTCTATCCTATGCAGAGAGGTCTAGACCAGATCCAATAGGTGCGAGTCACTCGGTGGATATAATCAACGACCTTCTCAAGATTAATTGTGGTGTTGAGGAACTCATCAAGGAGGCTGAAAATATCGAGAAAGAGATTAGTGAAATGATGGAGGCGACTGAGAACCCCGCCACCGAGGATCCAAATCAGCGGGATAAAGGGCTCTTCATGTGAGAATTTGTCACTTTTACTCTCCCTTGAGCAAAGGTATTTTGACTGTTGGTTATGAGGTGAGCACATGAGATTGATCTCCCTAAGGATCTCCATTGGGATGCTCGGACCGCTAATCTTCCAAGTTTTACTAACCATGCTGTATTCCTCAATAAGGTATGAGGAGATCAACAGCCGGCTCCTTCTACTCTTTCTCTTGACAATCTTTCCACTGGTCATCATGCATGTTATCTCCCCGTTCCTCTTGTCTTATTATGGTAGACTTGAGGATCGCTTGGAGAAACTGTTTTCCAAGGGACTCGACCAAGTTCTTCTACGTGACGACTCGTTTATTGATACTCGTACGAAGCTGAGGGAGAGTGTTCTACTCGCACAGGAAGATCGTAAAAAAACTGCAGAGGAGATCAAGAAGGTTCTTGTGCCAATATTGGTCAAACCCGCTCTGGATGGATACAAGGACACTTTCTACGCTCGTGACAAGGAAGTTAAAGCAAACGACACGCTTGACTACTATGAGAGCCTTGCCCTCTTTTCCATCTATACAGTAGTATTCTTCACGGTGAACCTTGTCATTACTTGGTTCCTGAAATTCACGTCGGTCAACCTTATCGTTATCCAACTTGATCAGATTGAAGAGTGGAATTTCGTCTACCTGTTAACTATTTTCTTCGTAGCAGGGATTGTACTGTCTTATCTCCTCTTTGGATATTCTATAGAAAAAATGGAGAGCTATCTTCCGTATGCAGTACCCAACCTGTTCTACGAAGATCCACAACAGAACATGCTGAGGAAGGAGCAGATACGTTCAGTACTCTCCTACAATCTTGACTCCCTCCTCCCACGAAACATTCAGAGGGCGAGGAAGTATGTGATTGATGAGTCCATTAATCAGGTGGCAATGCCTTTGCTGAAAGAAGAGTTTTTGATAAAGAGCAGAAAGAATCTAGCTCTTAAATTAGCCTTCGAAGAATATTCTCTGATCCTTGCAAGGAGGATGAAGCTTAGGGAGAAGAGAGGTCAGATTACAGAAATTGATAGGCTTCTTCTGGGGGAGAAGATCGCGGGAGCTATCCAATTCAACAATGACGACTTACTGGGTCTCAACATGGATCTCATGTATGTACGCTCACAAATCGCGGATTGGAAGGAACTAAGTAAGGAGCAGAGAGAGATGACATACATCCAACTTTACCGACTGATTGAACGGGTGATCAAGCAGATCTGCTTCAATCTCTCCGGGGAAGAGCTCGAGGTTGATACTCCTGCAGAGGTCAACTTCTTCGAAGGTTTGAAGTGGCTGTCTACTAATGGATACATGGATAGGGATACTTACTCAACACTCAATCATTTCAGGTTTCTGAGAAATCAGGTCATTCATGAACCAGGGACAGAGATACAGGTTTCCAGTACTACCCTCATAGATGTGATCAGAGACACTAACCAAATTCTGAAGAACGCGGAGCGGAAGTTCATTGAAGGTCAGAAAGTCTAGAACAAGAAGAGATTTATTACTTGGATGACGTACATTGTACCCACAGCTACCAGCATACTCGTCTTGAGATCTGAGTTGAAGACATAGATGCTCAGGGATGTAATAACGACGAGGAAGACCACTTGATTAAATATCCCAAGGATCATCCATATAGGATACGGTACGGGCTGTCCAATGACTGATATGATCAGAACTTCGATATAAACTGGGAGGGTAGCTAGTAAGAATCCAGCTATGGTATGGGGATACGCTCCCTTGATCAGTGACCTGAACTTCTGTGTGAGTAAGAATTGTATCCCTATGTACACACCTACGTGGAATAGAAAAAGTAGAGAATTGGTTAAGACGGGCTTACTGGTGCTGTTGTAGAACATCACCCCTGCCACTACAATCCTCGAGGAGTTGGATGCACCTATGGAGAGAATGGTTAGGAGTACGAATAGGGCCAAGAATGGAAATGTGTACCTATTAAGGTAGTCGACAATGATATTTGGGGTCTTCCCGAAGGACTCTACCTCTTGAACCTTAACAGCTCCCTCGTCTGTCCGGAGGAACCACCTGCAGAGATCGTGTCCCTCATCAGTTAAAATGTACTGCCTATTCTCATCTTGATCTATGTATCCGTTGATGATCTTTAAGTGGTGGTAGATTGACCCAATCGAGTGCCCCCATGTCTTCATCTCGCTTATAGATATTCGTGAATTCTCAAAGGCAGTCTGGAGAATCCGTCGTCTGACGGGATGTGACAATATGGTGAATACATCATCATCTTCATTGTCCATGCTCACTACGACCACCTTATTCCCTTCTCCTTAGGAGAATAGGTATAAGAACAAAAATCAGGGTGGAGATGATTAGAGGGGGGATTGTCGATGATACCGAGGCACTAGGGACAAGGTTCTCGGTCTGTGGAAGTACCTGATCAAGGTAGGGGACAGATACAGACGAGGTTGTTTGGGTGGGTGGGAGTTCACCGTAAACGAGGGAAGGTCTTACTCCTAACTCAGGATCGTGTACGATGACGTTTCCCCTTGGATAGCTGAATACCACATCGAACTTGTTGTTGGATTCCTGGTCAACTGTGGAGTAAACACTCTCATTCTTTCCATCAATATCGGCAAAGCTGAGCCAAGAGAAGTATGCTGGGTTTTGACTGTTTAGGACAACTGATTCAGTATCATTCTTCTCGATCTCAAAACTAGATTCTAGCGCTGTTAGTATTGCTATCTTTGATTCGTTGGAGGTGAATGGAACATTCCTGATCTCAAAATCGATTTTTAGCGCCGTGGGTTTGAGATCTACGGAGTTCACTGTGGTGAAATTACCTACGATATGAAACCTAATGAGGAATATCCCGTCAAGTGTCATAGCCTCGATCACATTGTCGATGACTCCATTCCCGAGATCAACCTGTGTGTAGCTGAGGTCATTGAAACCGATCTGGTCAAGATTAAACTCCTGAATCACGGTGTCAGATACGGTGAACTTGCCATTGAGGTCAGTGTCGACGAACTCCACTAGACTGGGTATCTTCAACTGCAGTTCGGACTCAATCTCCTGCAAGTCAGACCCTGACTTGTACTTAATCTCGATTACAGGTTCGGAAGAAAAGTCAACACTTGATTCAAATTCCTCAGTCATTCCTGCCCTCTCTACCTTGGACTTGATCTCCGCGGATTCCTTCTCGGACTTTACCTCCACCTCAAACTTGGCCTCATCCTCATCGTGTTCCGAAGTCTCCTGATCCGTCGTCTCCGAATCTTGGTGACTTGTAGTGTCCGAATCTTCATGATCCGAGGTATCACTGGTCTCGGGGTCAGTTGTTTCACTTGTTTCAGGTGGTTCTGTCGTTTCGTCGTCGGTGGTTTCGTTCTCCGAGCTCTCGGTAGAGTTATCGGCTCCGGGGTATATCGTCCCGCTGTGATCCTTCTGATCCTTGCGACTACTCTGATTTTTGTCGTTCATAGCTGAATTCGGAACAAGAACAGAGATGAGAACCAGTGTCGTCACTAAGATGAAAAGAACCTTAGTGATCTTGGTACTCATACTTTCGAACCTCCTCAGCTATATATTGGTCTTAGAACTTAAAGTAATTAATGTTTTACTGTGCTAGAACTTTATTCCGAGTACTTGAAACTCCATTTTATGTCATTCCGCTATTATTTGTTACTTGGACATCTACAGATAGAACCACCAACTGATACACTGTATCAAATCATGCGATTGGTGTTGATTTTCTCCATGAATCTCCGAGTCATACTCGTGGTTGCGGAAGATATTTGAAGGACGGAAATGGTCTGGAATATATGTCTTCAACCGGAGTTAAAGAATCAATCTCAAAATCAGATTACAAGATAATAGAAAGCCTCTCATCCGCTGGGTGGGTGACTCTTTCTGTAGATACTGATGATTCGGTAGTGACCAAGTTGAGCATTAGCTTCGGTTTAGAGGACGAGGGACAGAGTCCCAGTTCAATACCCATTGACCTGATCAATAAATTCGAGCACCTCCGTACCTTGGAGATCACTGACACCCCAATATCCAAACTATCCCCTTCCTTACTCAAGGGTTTGAAAATCGAAGAGTTGCTTATTGTCGACTCAGAGGTTGAGGTTCTCGAGGATGGTGTATTTGACGGACTGGGGCTTACCTACCTCAACCTTACTGGAAATCTCATTCGAGCTCTGAAACCCTCTTCATTCACTGGATGTGAAAGCCTGACCGAGCTCAATCTCTCCGAGAACAAGATCTCTGATATAGAGGTTGGTATTTGGGCACAACTCCCCAAATTGGAGACCCTTATTCTCTCCAACAATCAGTTAGACTCAATCGATCATTCATATTTCACGGGTCTAAACAATCTTCAGTACCTCGATCTTGAAGAGAACTGGATATCTGAGATCCATCCGGACACATTTAAGGGTATACCGCTTGTCTACCTTAACCTCGGAGGTAACAACCTCTCAGCAATTCAAGAAGGAGTTCTCGACCATCTAGTCAATCTTGAGGAATTGGTTCTTGAGGACAATGAGATTGTCTTGTTAGACTCTGGTATTTTCAAGGGTATGCAGAAATTGGAGATACTGGCTCTTTCCAACAACTCCTTTGAAAGGATACCCGACTTGAGCCCCTCTCAAAACCTCAAGGTACTTGCCATGGACGAGAATGTCATCGAAGAACTCGATGAGACCATAATGAGCAATCTTAAGAGTTTAGAGCAAATTGATCTCTCTGCGAACAACATTCACGTTCTTCCTCCTTCATTGTTGAAGGGCATCAAGAATCTGGTCTACTTCTACGCATCGGATAACGTAATTGAGGTTATTCCAGAAGGCTTCTTCAAGGATTGTAAAGAGATCATTGAGATCGATCTCTCCAACTGTGAAATCAAAGAGGTTAATGTCGAAGAACTCAAGCAGTTATCGAAGTTGAAGAAGATATCTATAATAGAGGGAAATCAGATCTCAATTCCTAACCTCAAGGAATTGACTGCACTGGAAAAGCTCGGAGTTTATGTGGACTAGATCTTCCTCATTCTATGCTTCTGGCAGACTGGGGTTTCTATCTCTACCAAGCGGTTCTCCAACCTATAGTTCCAGATGTTGACAAGGCTTGTTTGCTCTCCACAGAAATGGCACACCATTGTGTCCTCTACTCGGACGGTATTGAACTCCATGAGGTCAATTCTATGCTTGAAGTCCTTTATCTCCTGCTTTAGTCTCTCAACAAGTATTCTACCCTGCGGTGAATATTTGGGCTTGGTTCCGGTCTGTTGTCTGATCTCATACCACATGAACATCTGCAGCAGATTGAGCAATGAGGAGGGCGGGATATAGAGAATCCCAGATATAATTATCTGTACATAGTCCTCCTTGTCCTCAAGGTCAAGTAGAAATAGGTTGTACTTGGAATGGTTCATCTGTGGTAGGTACTTCTTCTGTATACTCATCAGTGCCTTGGCCAGCTTTTCGTACAGCCATGTCATGACCTTTAGATCTTCTCCCCATTCCTTCTTGGGCAGGGTGAAATGGAGTTTCATTCCTGCTAGATTCATGGAGTCAACTGGTGAGACCAAGTTGTATAGTCTGACTATCGTCTCCACGATTTCCCGTGGATAGGTCTTGGGTCTAATCAGTGACATCTCAGATATTATATATCTCCAATGAAGTATATAAACCATGTCCCTGATTGTTTGAAGTGAATGTATTAACTTCTCGGAGTAGATACCCTTAAGAATTGTGAGAGCCATATTTCATCTATGAGCAATTTTTTCAAGAAAGCAGCTAAGGGTGCTGGGTCTGCAACTGCAGCAGCAATTAAGACAACACTCGGATCCCTCCTTGGGGAGGTGGTCTCGGAGATCATCAAAGAGACTGGCGTTGCAGAGACCATGAAGAGCCAGCTTGTGGATATCGGAGTCAACGCTGTCAAAGCTTCTGGGATCGGTCTGAAGGATGTCAAGAAGGATTTCCTCAAGGACATGATTATGTCTGAAGTCAAGAAGATGAATAAATGAGTATTAGAAGATCTGACTGGGCCCGGATGGGCTGGCAATCCGCTCAAGAAGCCGTAGTCAAACTCCTTCAAGACCATGGATACATGGTATTCAACGAGAAGCGGGTCTACAATGGACGGGTCGATGGCGTCGTCATCCGGAAGACTCCTGGTGTTGTCTACATCGGAATCATAGAGGTCAAGCACTACAAGAAGGTGTCGAATTCTGTGCGTGAGAAAGCTATGTTTCAGAGCTTGAAATACCTCAGGTCTGTGTTCGACGACATGAGTCGGAGGTATCCCGCTCGGGAGCAGCATTATTTTCTAGCAACGGTCTTCACCAATGATTACCCCACATCGGGTAATTCTCTTTTCGTATCCAAGTTCATGGATCATGTCCCCGAATTTATCAAGCAAAGGGCTGCAATATCAATACTCAGTTGTACCCCAGACCAGCTAGTTCGATCGCTGAGGGAGAGGAATCTGATCCAATCCCATCAGCAGAATTTAGACGAGTTCTTCTCCTAATCCACAAAACCAGTGATGTGCTCTAGAATGGCTCGTTCCATGACCAGAGGTCGAGCTGTGCGCATTATACCGATTGCTTCATCGATCTTGTTCTCCGTATTAGCGTGGATGGTTATTAGTGGATCCCCTTCCTTCACAACCGTCCCTCTGTCTACGTGGAGCTTGACTCCAGCAAGCTGGTCTCCAGGGGCACCAGCTGCCCTCGCCATCAATCCAATATTGAAGGAGTTAACGGCATAAACCTTGTCTCCTCCCTCGGAGGTTATGGTGTGCTTGTAATTTGCTTCAGGTATATTTTTCCATGAGATCTCCTCGGTTGCACCCTGAGCGGATGCAATGTCCTTGAACTTCTCAAACGCTTTTCCTGAATTTAAGATCGATTTGGCAAGGTCGTACCCAGTTCCCCGCTCAGTCTTCCCTGACATCTCGAAGATCAGACCTGCTAAGGAGAGCGCCTTCCTCCTCAATGAGTGTGCACCTCCATCCTGCTGGAGGATCTGAAGAGCTTCTGTGATCTCAAGTGAGGGGCCGATCATAGTTCCAATAGGCTGATCTCCTGGAGAGATTACGGATTCGATTTTCAGACCCAGTTTGTTCCCAATAGTGGCGAAACGGAAAGCTAATTTCCTCGCGTCCTCTCTTGTTGGCAACTTGGAACCTGGTCCTGTTGGTAGATCAATTAGGACGTACTGACTACCCGCTGCCTTCTTCTTTGAGAGTATTGAGGCAATCATCATCTCCGGGGGGTCAATTTTGATCTGCTTCACCACCCTGAGGAACTTGTCAGCAGTGGATCCCAAACCTATTCGCAGCCCGTCCACCATACATGCTCCTGTCTTAGCAATTGCTTCCTGGGCCTCACCCAAGGTAAGCTCCACTGGCATGACAACCTCAAGTGCATCTGCGGTTCCCGCGGGGGAGGTTATGGCCCTTGTTGATACTTTGGGAATTACCAGCCCAGCAGCTGCTATGATCGGAATCATTAGTGGAGTGATCCTGTTACCTGCAATACCGCCTATTGAGTGCTTGTCTACCACTGGTCCCTTCTCATGCTGGAGCTTCTTGCTGAATTCAAGGATAGCCTCTGCGACATAGGTTGTCTCGTCACTTGACATCCCGTTGATCTCTACTGCGGTACCAAAGGCGCCGATGTGCCCATCGGTCAGGAGTCCATGCTCAATGGACTCCATAAAGATCCTTATCTCCTCTTTTTCGAGGTTCTCCTTCTTCATCTTCTTCCGGATTATGCGGGTAACTCCTTCGACACCAGTTGGTTTGAACTCTATCTGGGAACCTGCTTGGATGTTCAACTGCTCCATGATGTCCGGGGATATTCCTCCGAGATCCTGCTCAATGAAGTTAGAGGTAATGATCTGGAATCCTTGGTGCTCCTTCTCAATCTGTATTAGAGATCCTGGATCAAGATCCATCTTTGTAGCAGTAGAGGGGTGGATTACCATATAGTTATTCACTGATCCACTCATTGCATAAGGTTTAACTGTGAGTTTCATAATGCTACTTCCTTTGTATTTAATGAAAATTGAATGTGGATGTTAAAAGCTTTCTATGTGAACAAAGTCGCTAGTTAACGACAAGTGTGATTAAATTATATTAGTTGAAATTGTAGGAAGATTAATTCTTGTACTTTCTTCTAAGTCCACCGAGTACCAGAGGTATCGACATCAGGATGAAAGTCATCTGCAGATCAAATCCAGCGAATGCGGGTGGTGGGTTGCTGACGGTGTCCGTTGTGGATCCACCAACGCCAACACCTGCGGCTGCTCCAACGGCTGCACCACCTGAGTATGCGGTGTACTCACCAGACTCTGTGGCCGATGCCTGTGACTGCTCTTGTGCAGAAGCAGAAGCAGAGAGTGCGAATAGTGAACCACCAGAGGTTCCTGAACCACCTTCAGTACCTGTCCTTGCATGGTCCCCAAGTGAAGACTCACCCGAGATCTGGAAGGTAGCTGCTGCTGGAGGAATGTAGAAACCATCTTCGGTTAGGACGTTGAACTCCATCGTGATAGTCACTGATTCTCCTGGTGCAAGTTGAACTTCGCTGACGGTGATAATTCCAACATCTGCTCCGGAGGTTGTCGTCGAGACAGTTCCCTTGGTAGAGGTCGCGCTGGTCAGCTCCAGTTCCGTCGTATCATACGTCTGGATGATGACAACTGTGGTGTCGTCATCTCCGTCGTTCTTGGCGGTTAGCTCGAAGGTGAATGTACCATCACCAAAGGTGAATGCCTGACTGAAGGTGATCCTTGGCTCGGGAACAGCGGGTCGTGCTGCAGCCTCTGCGGGGAGGAGAAGTCCTCCAGTGAGTGTGGAGGTTGACCACTGCTTGGTCTCTCCTGCCCATCTCCACTCGTTCACGCCGAGGTCGAAGAAGTCCTTCACTGGGGCCGCTGTCTCGCCTGCCTCTGAGGTAAACTCGACAACAGCGAATACGGGGTGATAACCGACGAATGTGTTAGCCTCGACAGTGACTGAGAAGTCTGTGGTGTCACCTGCTGCGATTGTACCAACGTCCTCAGTGTAGAATTTGTCAATTCTGTTGAACTGCCAGTTCCTTCCGAGAGATGCGTGGAGAAGGTGAACCTTCACATCAGTTGCATCTGCATCTCCGGAGTTCTCGACTGAGACATCGATTGTGACTTGGTCGCCGACCGTGAAGACTTGCTGATTATCTGCAAATCTGACAGTTGTCGAGAGGACAGCCTCGTTGTCAGCTACTTGGAGGTTCTGACCGTTGGACAGACCAAAGAACTTGAAGCCGTTGGCATCTTCCCATGTGAATCCCATACCGATCGACGCGAACCTCGGAACCTCGAAATCAAGACCAAGGAGGGGAGAGCCCTCGTTGCCAGTATAGATTGAGAGGGGCCTTGCGCTGTAGTCTGCAACTGCAAGGATGTACCTCATGACATCTGCGTAACTCTCCACTCTGGAGTGGAGTGTCACGTTGGTGTAGCCATCAGTTGTTGTGCCCTTGCTGAAGCTCAGAGTCTGGAAGGTATCCGTGTCCTTGGGGACGTTATCCACCCACCACTTCATGACTTGCGAGTCTCCTGCGGCAAGGGATGGGACGGTCGCTTCGAGGAACCATTCCTCTCTTGCTTCGATATCGTCATCACCTACAACTCTCTTGACTGCTGTGAAGTCTCCCTCGTTGAAGTCAAAGAGTCTTACTCCTTCGTAGGCTAATCTGCGTGTCTCGTTGAAGGTTGACTTAAGAACTGCGGGCATATTCTCCTTGACCCTTGATCCGACATCACTCAGAGCAGAAACACCTTGTGTGAAGTCAACGTCTGAGAGGGCAGGAACGATGATATCATTAAGTGCAGCCTCAGTCATTGTAGGGATACCGTCTGCCGAAGAGACAACCAGCTTGAGTCCGAATGAATATGCAACGCCAAGAATTGTCCCAGTCACAACTGTATCAATGAGATCCGTGCTGGTGTTGGTGCTGAGGTATAGCTTGTTGGTACCATCAGTGTACCATCCATCGAGTGTGAGGAACTCATAGTTCAGCTCAGGGAGATTTGCCTCAAGTGTGGGCTTAATCGTAGGATCCACACCAGAAGTATCGTACTGGAGTGAGATGTTATACTTCAGGTCAATGTTCGGATCCATTGTGACACCGGGCTTGAGCCTGTACATAGTGATGTTCTTGCTCACGATCTCCTGGAAGTCGGGACCGACTGGGAAGGAGAGGTCGATGTTCTTGGCTTCGGCCTGCCCGATGTTTGTAAGGTTGTAGTTGAACTCAAGTGTTCCATCTTGGTTCAGCTTAGTCTGGTTGATTGTCAGCTTGTTCTCGACCATCGGGAACTGTGTGGACATTCCGACCTGGTAGACAACCTCGTAGTTGCTTGCGCCATTTCCAAGGCTAAAGTCTGCGACGGGGTGTCTGAGATCCCAGATCATCCTTCCAGTTACGTGTGGAAGAGGATTTGAAGTAGCGGGTGAGATGCTTGAGGGACTAATTGGGTAAGGGATGTTGAATCTTACTCTAGAGAGCCCATAACCAGATGCTGCGTTGACGTCTGAGCCGAAGATGTTCATCGTGCTCAGGGTCATGTCAGAGCCGGAGGTTGTGATTGCATCAGGATCTACCCAGAGTGCGCCGTGGATGGCAACTTTGTCTCCACTTCCAAGAGTGGTCGCTCCGATCCCAGCTGCCTTAACTGGGGCACCAGTGATTCTGCTGACAGTTAGCAGGTCATCCATACCACCGGAGCTGAATGCCTCGACATCAGCAGCAAGGGCACTGAGGACGTCTGTGTCACTGACATAGACAAATCTCATGTTACCAACAGTGTTGACAAGGGTGAGATACATCGTAGTCCCGTACTCTGACTCTACTGCTGCCTTTGCGACCTCTGCCTTGGCAAACGCATCCGCAAGACTCATGGTCGAGGGATAGGTCAGCATAAGAGTGAGATTCTCGGGAGCCTGTAGAGGAGCCCTGTTGAGATAGGTCGCGTAGTCCGCTTGGTTCACACCATAGAGAACCCAAGAGAGTGACTGTGAGAACCCATCTGCATCTGGGTCTACTCCTGCTGGGTAACTACCTGATCCACCATAGATAATGAGGGAGACAAGTGCTGCGTCTCCGATCCCAGCGGTGACATCGAGGTACTCGATGCTAAAGCTGGTGTCTAGTGCATCAGGTGATACTACTGGAGTTGAGAGGGTAGTGCTTGCCGCTGCGGGGGAGCTCACAATTAGGAGCATCATGCTTACAGCAAGGATACCTAGATAATAGTTACTTATTTTCTGCATACAGTTATCACCGTGAAGGTATAAGTTAACTATATAGACGAGTATTTGGTATTTATATATTCTCTAATCAGTCTGTCAAGGAGTGGCTCTCTCAGGGCTTGAGCGTCGCGTTTTTGCAGTCCTAGTCTTGGTGTATTACAAAATGGTTCATAGGGTGGTATGTCCTTATTCTAGATATTAGAGTGGAGGTGATTACTTTCGGTCTCCTCCCTCCCTCCACTGACGAAATGACCGTAGAGGCTTATGTACTTCCGTTCCTAATATTATCTGTGAAAAGTGTGGGACAGAACGAAGAAAAAATTGCGGATAACTTGGATAGAGGAGATAGGATGAATTCCCAACAGGGTTCGAGTATCAACCCGAAGTTTCTCACCGCAAAAGAATTGTTGACGAGTCGGAAGGATTACTTTCGGATATCGACTGGATCGAAGGACATCGACCGCATTCTCGGGGGTGGAATCGAGCAGGGTGCGATAACCGAGTTCTATGGAGAATACCGGACTGGGAAGACGCAAATCTGCCTACAGCTTCTTCTCTCCGTTACACTTCCCTCAAATCTGGGTGGTATGGGGGCTCAGGCTGTCTTTATTGACACCGAGGGGAACTTCAGACCAGAGCGGATCCGTCAGATGTGCGGGCGCTACGAGGTTGATCCCATGGATGTACTAGACAACATCTTCGTTGGTAAGGCATACGACACCAAAACGCAGATCCAGTTAGTTTCGGAGCTCGATAATCTCAAGACAGAGCGTGACATCAGGCTACTGGTCATCGATTCCCTCACCTCAAATTTCAGGGTGGAGTACACCGGAGAATCGAAACTAATCGAGAGGCAGCAGGCGCTCAATAGGCACCTGAACCAACTGGCCCAAGTCTCATCGTTCGCGGACGAGCAACCAATGGCCGTTGTCTTCACCAATCAGGTCATCGGTAACGTCAACAAGCCGTACAAGGACGCACCGTCTGCGGTAGGTGGCCACATTATTGCCCATGCATCCACTCACCGTATCCAGCT
>WAMJ01000017.1 GCA_015522385.1 Candidatus Heimdallarchaeota archaeon | reverse complement strand
TCCATAGTAGTTCCAGAAACACTCCCATAAATTGAGTACGTTCCATCTCCCGCTCCATCCAGATTTTCGAACTGGCTCGATTGGAAAGTAGCATTCTTCCTCGTGATCCAGTGACTTCCACTAACTGATGCGTTAGGTAGCAAGGCTATTGTGATAAACATCAGAATAACCAATGATGTTAATTTATTAGCAAAATTCCTCTTTGCCATTGATTAGTTTTTTTTTGATTAAATAAACTTAACGTTTTTTAGTGTGTATATTTTGTACAAAAATATCGGATGATTGCCATAGATAATCTAGGTTTTGCATATGGGGATAAGAGAATATACGAGGGTTTCTCGCTTAATTTACACGGTCGTCTGATTGGACTTATCGGACAGAATGGTGCGGGAAAGACCACACTTGTCAACCTAATGCTGGGGATACTGCGTCCTGAATCTGGTAGAATTACAATCGATAATTTAGACGTCAAGCAGCAGAGGAATGAGGTGCTGGAACTCGTCGGTGTAATGTTCGAGCACTCCGAGTTCCCACGATGGATAAGTCTAGCAAGGTATCTCTCCTTCGTCGCCCAAGTCAGGGGGATGGACTCCTTGACTGCCCAGTCAGAGGCGGATCGCCTTCTGAAAAAGTTCGATCTGTGGGATTACCGTGACCGAAATTTCCAGAAACTATCTGCGGGGATGAAGCAGAAGTTCGGAATTGCTCAGGCAATAATCGGTTTTCCCAAGTACATCTTCCTTGACGAACCAACTGCTAACCTCGATGTGAAGGCCCGTATGGAGGTTCTCGAGTACTTGCAGCAGGTAGTCTGGGAGAAGGATGTAACCGTCATAATCCTCAGCCACATCCTCCATGATCTCGAAAGGATATGCGATCATGTCGTCTTCATCCACGAGGGAAAACTCGTCATGGAGGATGAGATGACCAACCTCCTGTCCATGGACTACAACCGGGAGTACAGTATACGCCTTCGCTCTGTTGACGAAGTCCAACGGATGGTTGAGGGACTAGGTGAACTCGGGATAGAAATCACCGGGAAGAAGGGGATAGTCCTTGAGTTCAGGTGTAAAAATGAGGACCTCAAGAGGATCAGAGAACTGATTGAAGATGTCCCAGTGGCTCCAACCCGGAGCCTACTTGAGCAGATCTTTGTGGACAAGGTGGGGGGGTTGACACATTAACCCACTGGGAAGGATTTCACTGAGCTTCCTCCTAGTTCTCAGTATCTGGTCTGTGATCGTGGGGACAAGGACTGATACCTATACCGATTCGAATCTTGTCAACAGTGACTGGAGACTTGGATTCCCAGTTTACTCCAAGTCAGCGATAAATGGGGAAATCTACGTCAATTCCAGTTTCAATTTCCTCATGACCAGGTTCTCTTCCACAGGTACAGAGATTATCCTGAACAAAACTGTTGTCCTTCAGTCCTCGAATTCGGAAATTCTCGTTTTGTCAATCGATATCGAGAATGCTGGATTGCTGAACCTTGTCATAGAACCTATAGACCTAGAGGGATCCAAGTTAGCATTGGTCTCCGTTGAAATCAGGAGTTCGCTTCCCTTGACTAACATCTTTTCTGAGGTAGGTGGACTGGCTCTTCTCTCTCTCACCGGTATCATTCTGGCAGTTATATGGGACAGATTTGGACCCAGACCTCAGGATACCTATATGATCTTTAGCCATGTCTCCCAGATGGATACACTCGAGATCATCGGAATCGTTTTCCTCAATGTCATCGGTTACAAATATGAACCACTCATCTCCACCCAGTTCACTCTCGACTCCCAAGTGGTCACGGAATTAATCGGATTCTCGTTCTTCCCCATAGCACTTTGGAGCATCGTTGCCCTCCTTACCATGGGCTATCTCTCCATCCGGCAGAGGGATGTGCAGTATTTGTGGACAGCTCCCAAGGGGAGGGAGAGAGTACTTGCATGTAGGCTCCCCCAACTCCTCCTCCGGTTAGTACATCTCTCACTCGGTGTCGTCTTGTTCTACCCTTACTTGAACTACGTGCTTTTCGGGACATACAATACCACAGCCCAACTCATGGTTCTAGCCCTGAAGATGGCACTGGTGCTAACTGTGAATTCACTGCTCACCGCGTTCCTGTACTTTACTGTAAGGAATGCAATCAATACATGGGCAGTAGTCACGAGCGTCCTTATAGCAATGGAATACCTTGAACTTCCATTTCTGACCATTGGAGATCTTGCAGGGTGGAAGTGGTACTCCCCGTGGATACTCACAATGTTGGTGGCTGTGACAACACCGCTGGTCACAAACCGATACATGAAGACGGAGGTGGTGAGATGAGATTATCCAAACTCACCCAGATCTATGTTTTGCTGTTCCTTGTCATGTCGGTCTTCGCTCTCACCAGTCAACGAACCGTCTTATACTCGGGGCAGGTTTCCCGTGAAAGTGGGATGGGAGTCAACTTTACGGTCAGGGCGGGGGAGACGATCAGAATGCAGGTGTCCGGTGGAGACGTGAAACTCTCCATGTACTCTAACTCTGGCTACAACGGGAATTCGTACACAAATCTCACTCTTGCAGACGGGGAGAGTGTCGACCTGTACTTCTCGCACAGCGACTATCTGGTACTATCCCCTCTCTCTCCGACACCGGTGCACTTGACGGTGACAAGTGTCGGTATCCCCGGGAATGCCAAAGGGGGATGGGTGGTGGTTACTTCTGCACTTCTATTCGCACTCGTCATCGAGAGTGTGGTCTGGAGGAGGAAGCCGTCCTTCCCGCTCATAGCTGACGAGATCCGAGGAATTCCCCTGATCGGATACCCGTTAGTCCTCGTCCTTCTCTGGAATATACTACACGCGAAAGTTGGAGGGGGATATGGGCCGATCCCACCCTTGGAAAATGAGCAGGTACGAATATATACAGAGTTCATCGGGTGGGCAAGCTACTTCATCTTACTCTTCATGCTCCTGCTCCCCCTTCTTCGAACCGTGTTCCCCGAGGATCGGATGATGTACAAGACGTATCCCATCGATCCGGTTCGGGGATATCTCGCCAAGGTACTTGTCTACCTAGCAATCTACCTCCCCTTTGCAGGAATCATCCTCTTCCACATTCTATTCGGACCCAGATCGTCCACTGCAACTTTAGAGGACTTCGGAATTAGGTATCTCTATCCGGTAATCATCTCCACTCTGGCAACTTTCACCTACCTCCTCATCTCCATACTGGTTGAGGATGTCTTCAGAAGGGGATCGATGACAATGACTCTTCCACCAGTTCTATTCATCCTATCTCTTTCAGGGACATTGGGCTTCTACCCATTCAACCTTATTCGCACAGCCTATCCCCCCGAACAGACATACC
This sequence comes from Candidatus Heimdallarchaeota archaeon, assembly GCA_015522385.1. The sequence continues at coordinate 8,473 of WAMJ01000017.1, read as the reverse complement.
AGAGTCTATTCCTACCACGCATGATCGAGCTCACCCTTGTCGCAATCCTCTTCCTTCTTCTTATCGTCAGTGTCAACATTATGTACAGGAAATCTTCTAGGTTTACAGAATAATACTTCGGGATCTCCGTCTCACTAGAACCATGAGGATCGGCAGCGTGATCATGGGGTAGGAGAGAGCGCTCTCTGTCGGCTCCACGATCCTCAACGTAATGATAAAACATGTAGAGATGTGAAGTGGTGCATAGGCTATGAATTCTATCACGAACTCCCTTAACTCAAAGTCAGCTAGTGATATATTGTACTCAAAATACAGATCATCCGGGTCATCCCAGAACACCCTATCGACTCTCTAATCATCAATGCCGAAATCCATCATGATGGAGTGCTCGTCATAGACCTGCCAAGTAATGTTGCGGTTAGACCCACATGACCTCGATGGACAACCTTCCCGCTCATCTAAAAACTCTACCTACGGCAAAATCTAAACACCCTCCCCCACAGAGCATCCATCTGTGCCAGAAGACAGTAGCACCGTCAGATCACTACGGGACGACAGGTACTCTAGCCAAAGCACGGAAATAGACTCTGCACCTCCCTCAATCCCCCTACAAGCAATACTCGTGCGAAAAAAAGTAAGCTACAAGAACCCTTTAATACGGCTTTTTTTTATGGAAGTTCACGAGCACTAGTAACCTAGCCCGTGCTAACGCTCACAAATATAATATGTTCTGATGCCTATGAGTCTCCCCAAAGCAATCGCTGGTATCCGATTCGGACTACTCTCTCCAGATGAGATCCGAAAGATGTCTGTACAACGTATAATAAACCCAGATACCCATGATGAGGAGGGAATGCCAATCCCTCAAGGACTCATGGATAATGCTCTGGGTACTATTGAACCAGGTAAGCGCTGTGCCACCTGTAGGAACAAATTTGGGCCATGCCCTGGACACTTCGGTCATTTGGAATTACAGCGTCCCATCATCCACATCGGCTTTAATAAGACAATTTACAAGATTCTGCAAGTGATTTGTCGTTCTTGCTCCCGGATCATGCTGAAGCCGAAGCAGATTCGTCGTCTTGCTCGCGAGCTTCGTGAGGGCAAGGAGACAACTGGAACGTTAGATTCTGTGAAGTTAGAGGAGATTTTAGCGAGGGCGAAGAAGAATCGGGACTCGTTAATCAATCCTCCAAAGTCGAAGCGAGACGATGAGAATTTTAGTTTTGGTTGTTATCATTGTGGAGAGATTCAGCACAAGGTTCGTTTGGAGAAGCCAACGAGTTACTACGAGGAGTACGAGACTTCAGCTGGGAATAAGGTTACAGACAAGATTTCTGCGTTGGATGTTCAGAATCGGTTGAAGAATATTCCTGACGATGATGCGTTGTTGCTTGGGATAGACACCAATCATGCCCGTCCTGAGTGGATGATTCTGGATGTTCTTCCAGTTCCCCCAGTGGCGGTTCGTCCCTCGATCACGTTAGATTCTGGGATTCGTTCAGAAGATGATCTGACGCACAAGTTGGTGGACATTATCAGGATTAATCAGAGGTTATTTGAGAATCGTGAGTCTGGTGCTCCTCAGCTGATAGTTGAGGATCTGTGGGATCTGTTGCAGTACCACTGCACGACATATTTCGACAATGAGGTCTCTGGTATTCCTCCGGCACGGCACCGTTCGGGCAGGGCACTTAGGACGCTGACACAGAGGTTGAAGGGTAAGGAGGGTCGTTTCCGATCTAATCTTTCGGGTAAGCGAGTGGACTTCTCGGCCCGTACTGTGGTTTCTCCTGATCCGTTATTGTCGATCAATCAGGTTGGAGTTCCGAAGAAGATTGCTGAGATCCTGACGGTTCCTGAGCGAGTCACTGAGTGGAACATCGAGGAGATGAGGGAGTTAGTCATTCAGGGTCCCAAGGGTGATCCTGGTGTGAATTATATTTTCAAGGGTGATAGGAGGGTTGCGTTGCGTTTCGTCCGAGATCTGTCGTTCATTCGAGACAATCTCAAGCCTGGTGACATCATCGAGCGTCATCTGAGGGACGGGGACATTGTGCTATTTAACAGGCAGCCCTCTCTTCACCGGATGAGTATCATGGCTCATGAGGTCAAGGTGATGCCGTACAAGACGTTCCGTTTGAATCTAAGTGTCTGTCGTCCATACAATGCGGACTTCGACGGTGACGAGATGAACCTGCACGTTCCGCAGAGCGAGGAGGCGAGGGCCGAGGCACACACTCTGATGAAGGTTCAGGAGCAGATCAGTACACCGAGGTACGGTGGTCCGATCATCGGAGCGATTCAGGACTTCATCACAGCGGCGTACTTCCTGACGAAGAAGGACACTCAAGTCTACAGGGATGTAGCGAGCGAATACCTCACCGCTGCTGACATCTACGAAATGCCTGACCCTGACCGAGAGGACGAGAACGGAGTCCCGATGTGGTCCGGTAAGCTTCTATTTAGTATGCTTCTGCCCAAGGGTCTGAACTACGAGATGAAGAACAAGCTATGTACCTGCTCACGCGATCGGGAGGATCGTACCTGCCCCAAGGAGACGTGTCCTACTGAGGGTTATGTGATCATACGCAACGGTCGGTTAATCAGCGGTATTATAGACAAGAGTGGTTTCGGGGCTGAGGTCCCGAACAGCGTGCTTCATCGTATTCTGAAAGAGTTCGGGACGGACGCCACGAGGCGTTTCCTCGACGGGATAACCCGGATGCTGGTGGTACACATCACCCGCCGTGGCTTCTCCATGGGTATTGACGATGTCGACGTACCACTGGAGGGCAGGGAGAGGATTGCTGAGGTCATCCGTGAGGGTAAGGAAGAAGTGGAGCAATTGATCAATGACATGAAGGCAGGAAAGCTAGAACGTATCCCTGGTCTGACACTGAACGAGACGTTGGAGGGCAAGATTCAGGACGTCCTGTCCAGTGTCAGGAACAATGCAGGTGAGGTATCCGCAGAGTTTCTCGGTATGGACAACTCCGCTGTGATCATGGCCAAGATCGGAGCGAGGGGTAACATGCTCAACCTCTCTCAGATGAGTGCCTGTGTCGGACAGCAGTCCGTCAGGGGTGACCGTATCAGCCGTGGTTACCGGGAGCGTACTCTCCCTCACTTCGAGCGGGGTGACCTCACGGCGGATGCCAAGGGCTTCGTGAACGCCAGCTTCAGGAGTGGGTTGTCCCCTGTGGAGTTCTTCATGCACGCCTGTGGTGGTCGTGAGGGTCTGGTCGACACGGCAGTGCGTACAAGTAACTCGGGATACATGCAGCGGCGGTTGGTCAACGCCATGCAGGATCTGTCGAGCAAGTACGACCAGACAGTTCGGAACTCGACGGGTGAGATCATCCAGTTCGTCTTCGGTGACGACAACATAGACCCGGCCAAGTCGGACAACGGGCTTTCGGTGAACATCGACGTGATCATGGAGAAGGTCCTCAACGACAAGGAGGCTCAGTAAGATGGCAAAGGAAATCAAGGTAAATGATCTCAAGGCACAGCTCAATCGGTACATCCACTCGGAGAATCGGGCGCTTCCCATCACCGTGGTGGAGGAGATGCAGGAGAAGATCCTGAGGAGAGCGAGGGAAATCGAGGGAGTGGACAGCGACGACAAGCTGAAGTCCACGCACCTCACGCAGGAGCAGTTTGAGAAGATTGTGGAGGAGGTCTTCCGCTCGTTCAAGTTCGCGCAGATGGACGCTGGGACCGCCGCGGGTGTGGTCTCCGCACAGAGCATCGGTGAGCCCGGGACACAGATGTCACTTCCTGGTAATGAGAAGGTAATTATTAAGCAGAAAGATCGAGTCTCGATCGTCGAGATAGGTGATCTAATTGACCTGATTATTAGCTCCTACCGCGGCGACTCTGCGAACAGAGATACAGAGGTCTTAGATGTACCCGAGCTTGAGATCCAAGTTCTGGGTCTGGACAATGACGAGAGGGTTGACTGGCACACTGTCTCCCAAGTAAGTAGACATCCTCCCAATGGGAACCTGCTCGAAATCGAGACAAGAAGTGGTAGAAAGATCACCTCCACATTCTCGCACTCATTTGTCCTTCGACGTGACAACCAGATTGTTCCCGTTAGAGGGTCAGAACTCAAACTGGGTGACAGGTTACCACTGGTTCAGAATATCCCAACTGTCTCTCCTATCGATGAATTGGATGTCTCCGAGTTATTCAGTACTGAGGAAATCTGGTACGGCTCTGAAGCTGAGAAGGTAGTTGTAGCAGGAGAGAATTGGCGTTCGGAATACGGGAGATCTTACAGTGTTCCTGTTGGAAAAGAGATGTTATGGAAGAAGATCAAGTCTGGGAAAATCAATCTGCTCGTACCAGGATATGTCTATCCGACAGCGGCATCTAATCTGTCAATTAAGATACCTGAGCAGATCCCCCTTGATTCAGAATTTGGGTACTTCATGGGTATATATCTCGCTAAGGGTAACTGTACTAATTCCACGGTCTCCATCAGCAACAATACCCCTGCTGTCCAACTCCAGATTGAGAAATTCGCCCAGAAGCTTGGAATTCATTGCTCGAAGAGAGTTGGTAGGGGTGAATACGGACCGAGTGAGACCATCCACATGAGCTCATCCTTGCTCTCTGCGATTATGAGGAAGATATGTGGTACTGGCTCTTCGTCGAAATTTGTCGCAGACTGGATACTGAACACACCCGATTCCTTCCTCCTATCCCTATTGGCAGGATATTTCGATGGTGACGGAAGCGTCTCCGTAGATAAGGGACAGATCCGTGCAACCTCGAAATCACTTGAACTGATACAGGGTATATCGCTTATCCTCAACAAGTTTGGAGTGTATTCGTCGAGGAGAACGGATGGGAAGTACTGGAATCTTAGGATTCCGTCAAAGCACATCTTCTTCTTTAATGACAATGTTCCACTTCGAGCTCCTGACAAGGTATCACGGATTAAAAAATTAGCTGAGGTCCAGAAACAGTTATCTGAGAGGGGAGTGAGTTATGACAGCATTGACATGATCCCCGGTATAGGTGACATCCTCCTCGAGCTTGCACAGGAGCTTTCTATTCCTATGAGGGATGTCAACAAGGAGGTCAAGAAACAGCGTATCGGGAGAAGACACCTGAAAAGGCTTATCACTCTGATGGAGGAGAAAGCTGATTCGATGGGGTTGGACGTTGCCGATAAGCTGGGTCTTCTGAAGAAAGGGGCCTACGGGGAAGTACTTTGGGACGAGATCGTTTCTCTGAGATCTATAGAATCCCCGACAGAGTATGTCTATGACTTCAGCGTACCCGAGGTGGAGAACTTCGTGACCATTGAGGGTCTGGTGACGCACAATACACTGCGAACCTTCCATTTCTCAGGAGTGAGGGAGATGAATGTCACACTGGGTCTACCCCGTCTGATCGAGATTATCGACGCCCGCCGCAAGCCGAGCACCCCGACGATGACGATCGCGCTGGACGAGGATTACATCGACATGAAGGTGGCAGAAGACCCGACTCGTACTCGTGAGGACGTGGCCAACGAGATCGCACAGCGCATCGAGCTGACGACGATCTACAGCGTGGCCAAGAGCATAGACATCGACCAGGTCAACCTTCAGATTACGATCGTGCTGGACAAGGTCCTGATGGAGGACAAGGGCATCTCGATCGAGGACATCAAGAAGAAGATCGAGTACCGCAGGTCTGGGCTGAAGTGCCTCACTGACAAGGACAGCGACGAGCGTATCCACGTGATCTACTCGGACGAGAAGAAGAGCCCGACGCTCCAGGAGCTGCAGAAGCTCAAGGACAAGCTGATCAACATTAGCATCAAGGGTCTGAAGGACGTCCCCCGTGTGATGATCAAGAAGAAGACGAACGAGGACGGCAACCCAATCTACGAGATCACCTCGGAGGGTAGCAGGTTCACGGAGTTGCTCCGCATCCCGGGAGTGGATCCCAAGCGGACGTACACCAACCACATCCATGAGGTCGCCGAGACACTCGGGATAGAGGCTGCGAGGAATGCCATCAAGCGGGAGGCGCAGAACGTCATGGAGAAGCAGAGCCTTGAGGTCGACGAGAGGCACATGTTGCTGGTCGCTGACATCATGACGCAGAGTGGTGAGATCCAGCAGATCGGACGTCACGGGATCTCGGGTAGGAACGCCTCGGTCCTCGCTAGGGCGGCCTTCGAGGTCACGGTCAAGCACCTGCTCGACGCTGCTGCGAAGGGCGAGCGTGACAACCTCGTCGGTATCATCGAGAACGTTATCGTGGGGCAAGAGATCAGTCTTGGTACTGGAGTCGTGGATCTCACGATCTCGCTGGACTACCGCAAGTACGCACAGAAGGATCTGTTGAAGAAGGCTGCTTAGATCATTTCTTGAATTTTAGAATTAGAATCTGTCGGAGCCCATATAGGTACTTGTAAGTGCTACTTGTGGGTTCTGCTAGCATGCGTTAATAGTGGTTTACAGGTTCATAAGATGCGCATTAGAGTGCTGACATATTGGAGTGCAGATACGTTCTGTACAGATATATTAGAGTACAACATTAGAGCATTGACTCCCTGGTGTAAGAATTTTTCTTCCAGAAGTAGACGCTGCAGGTTGGTAGATAGAGCACCAATGCAATTGCCTAATTTGATTATTCAATCAGTTGTTCAGTGAGTAGTAGAGCTTGAGGTGGCGTTGTCTGAGCTCGAACCAGTCGTTGCAGAATTTCTTCACGTCGATCTGCCCGTCATTGAAGCTGTCCTCGATGTCGGCCAGTTCCAGCTCCATCTGTGTGAGCGATGACTGGGCGACACTCTTCACGTCGACGGGTGCGGCGCTGGCCTTGATGCTCTGCAGCTCCCGCTTCTTCTCCTCGATCATCTGCAGCAGACTGTTCTTCTGGTTCTCGAGATTACGGACCATCTGCTGGTCGAACTGGGTGGACTGCACGGGTGCACTTGTCTTCTGACGGGAGAACCTCCGTGCCTCCTTCTGTGCCTCGATAGCGATCTGGTAGACGTGGTAGTCCCTCCTCCAGTGGGCACCTCTCCTCGTCCTCAGTGGGTAGCGTTCCCCGTCGCTGTACATGATGCTCACCAGTGGTGGGCCGTCGGGAAAACTGTCCTGCAGTCTGATGTGGATACTGATCGACTCCCGGGAGGCGTCGTAGTCAAATGCCTTCCAGTGCATCAGGCTGTTCTTCTCAGGTTGGAACCCCGCGACGTGCTGGTACATCAGGGCCGCTTCATATGCGAGAATCGCGTCGTCTACCATACTTATACCTAGATGGCTCAAACCACATATTTAATCTTGCCCCTTCGATCAAATAGTAGTGAGAAAAGTTTTTTGAAAGTTTAACATGAGCTTTGGACGCTAAGGATATTCGTGATATGGGGTGTGTATATCTTTCGATCAGACGAGAGCTCTCCTCTGGAAGTACTTCGATCTTCTGTAGAGGATGTTGAGGGTCATCATTATGAGTGCTGTAGAGATTGCAACAACGGCTGTTTCTTTCAGGTCTGGAATGTTGAGGTAGCCATTTTCATCGTCCAAACTGGTCGGCTGGTGATAGATATAGAATGGGTAGAAGGTGAGAATGTCCAGACCTGTGAGCACAAGAAGGAGGAGTGTTGCGCTAAGTGTCAGGGGCCTGATCCTGATCATGTCCTCGATGAGCAGGACGATCAGGAAGATCAGTAGAATGGCGATGAATGCTACCATCGCTGGTAAGATATACTTTTGGGTCAATCCGTCGAAGTTCTGCAGGAGGGTTCCCCTCCCAAATATTAGGTGAATGAAGCTGAGAGAGAAGAAGGGAAAATAGACAAAGAGAAATACAGCTATCCGCGACAAGTAAATCTGGATTGGACTCAGGGGGTAGGTCTTGAGCATTTTCATATTTCTTGGTTTAAGCACACGGTTAATGTGAAGGGAGAGGATAAGAGGGAGAATGATGGGAAACCCTAATTCATCTCTAAACGCCATAAAGTATCTTTTTTGAAAATATTCAAGTCCCATTAGGGTACTTGAACCTCCTGGAAGGAAGTTATCCCCCCGCCAGATCATGAGAAAGACCAGCGATACAACCGCGAGTGAGATGCTCTTCATCTCGAAGGAGAGGATCGGAAATGACAGTTCCATCCTTTTCACAAGCCACTCTACAATCAAAGCTGCGGTCATGGTCACTCCCATCGCAACAAGTCGGAGCCTGTTCTCCAGTGAAATCCCGGTCTTAGTGACTGTCAGAGTCATCGGCTTCTCCGACTCAAGATATATGTCCAATCTATTTGACCCCTCGAATCTCATCGTCACCGACTCCCCCTCTTTCAGGTCGAGGAGAATTGTATAGTTCCCATTGTACTTAACTCCAAAGTTGATAGATATCTCTGCGTCATTTCCAGTGACCTTCATCGTTATGGTCTCTCCCATCACGACGTAGACTGTTGTCGTGGTGGGGTCTCCGTATCTAGCTGGCGTCCCTGCGT
>WAMJ01000016.1 GCA_015522385.1 Candidatus Heimdallarchaeota archaeon | reverse complement strand
TTGTCAACCTAGATATCCTCTCGATAGAGATGAAACTACAGTGCCCCTCATTAAGGTGCTATCTGAAGGATGGATCCCAAGCTTTTCCAATAATGAGACCCCTGCAATTCCGAAGAGCATCTCTTGATGGAATCTCATGTTGTGGTTACCGTCGTATAGTCTTGCGGTAAGCCCTCTGAACCATGGGTCATTGTCATCGATATCGGTGTCCATCAGGTAAAGTTTGACATTCCCCACGTTTACTAGCCATACTTGGATCCACACCTCTGAATCTGCAAACTTAACCTAAGCTTTATCCTTACATCTCCCTCCATCACGGGGAGAATTAGGAGGTCATCCAATTCTGTCTCGATGAATTCTGATTCCTGCCATCCATGAGGGTGAACTCTCTGTGTAAAGTACCCTTCTTTGTAGAAGAAGCCCACCGCTACAAATGGGAGACCTAGATCCGAGGATTCTTTGCAGATGTCTCCAGCAAGTACACCCAGACCTCCCGAGTAGATAGGAAGCGCCTGGTGAAGTCCGAACTCGAAAGAGAAATATGCTACTGGGTGCTCAAGTCCAATGGATGTCTTTGGAGCGATGTTCTTCGCGTACCACCGATTCTCAAGCTTACGATAGTCATCGAAGATCCTCATCACCTCGTTGTATTGGCTCTGGAATTGGGGGTCTTCTGCCTTCTCCTCTAGGGTCTTCTCATCTATGTTGTTGAGAATTCCCATGACATTATGCTTCATCTCCATCCACATGGGGTAATCAAGATTCCTGAATAACGATCTTCCTCGATGATCCCAACTCCACCAGAGGTTGATAGAGAGCTCTGATAGGCGTGAGATACTCTGGGGGAACTTCTTGTTCAAAGTCATTGAAAATTCAAATCAAATGAGCTTTTGGGTAATTAACGTCTTCAGGTTTTTCGATCGTATTCTTCCCGTAAATTTGACCGAGTACAGCATTAATTGGAATTCTCTCGTCCACCCACCCTCTAGGAACGGATACGCTTGTGGGTCATCCAGAATTGGCTTACCCCAGTAAAGCTCCACACAGTGATTCCTAAGCGACCTGAACTCCCAGTGGACTGCTCATTTCCATGCCTGATCCTTTGTTGGATTAATCTTCCGAACCTTCCCTACGGAAGGAACATCCGATCGAACAAGCCTTTAGGAGACCATGCTTCAACGCTCGTCTGGGGCTCACCTCCTCTTTCAGTTTCCCCCGCGACGTACCACATCGACCCGCTATTGAGCACATGCGGTTTCGAGTCTAGCCCAAGTAGACCGTCTAGTTTTTCCCGGGTGAGGGGATGAGTTCAAAATATCTTAGAGTACTTTTCTTTATCAATTGTTTGTTATTATACACTTAATCGTCCCAGAGATTGGATCGCCTAGACCTCCGTCTCCTACGCACCTTCTCTATGGGGTTGCTATCCAGCTCCCTCTCCGCTTTCTTTTTCTCCATAAGAGCAAGGAGCTCTTCCTCCTCTGGGGTGAGCTCACCCTTTTGCTTCTTCCTCTTCAACATGATCTCGAGGATCTTATTATCCTCTATTTGATCCTCGGATATCTGCAATTTGGGGGTAGATGGTTCTTCTTCATAGAATTCTGTCTTCTCCTCGTAGAATTCGGTTGATGGTGCACTTGCTACATCCACAACTTGTTCCTCTTTTGGCTTGGATATTGAGCTGAGATCAAGGTCTCCTAATGTCCCGAAAAGTGAATTGTCCCCTTGTGTATCTTCCCTTTCCACAGGATCTTCATTCTTCCTCTTCTTCCTCCGATGAAGTATCGATTTGAATTCATCCGTCGGATTGTGGAAGATTTCTTGGGTCTGCTGCTGAGGTGCGCTCTCTTGAAATGACATGTCCTTAAATTGTGTTGCAGAAGTCCCAGGGGCCAGCATATCGAGTGACTGGATGATCTCTTTAGCTAGACCTCGGAGGGTAGGGTTGAGGTTACTCTGGTTCTGTGCAAAGTGTGTTTTGACTTCATTGAGGAAATGGAGACCCGTGTCATAATCTCTCGTGACGAAACCTGAGATTGCCTGAATGATGAAGAGCCGCATCATCTTGTCGACCATTGAACGGTCGCCAAAGGTAGAGTTGTACATAGCTACAACCGACTAGTAATTTCGTATTGATGAACCTTTCTAGGAAATGATGGAGGTTCCAGCTTGTCCTTCTAAGGCTTCCAGAACCTTTGTGTCCGAGGTGATGATGGCTCTCCTCCCCGACTGTTTGCAGAAGGTTACACATGCCTCTACTTTTGGCAACATAGTTCCAACTCCAAGAGCACCAGATTGTATAAGGTCCTTGGCCTCTTCAGGTGTCAAAGACTTGATCTCCTCCTGATCCTCCTCCCCGAAATTTTTGTAGACAGAGTCTACATTGGTGAGGATGAGCAGGAGATCGGCATCAAGTTGGTCTGCAAGTACTGCTGATGCCCTATCCTTGTCAATCACTCCATCCTGTGCCTGTATTCCTCCGTTGAGGGTCACCGGTGTCCCTCCACCACCGACTGCGATGACAAGTGTGTTGTCATTGATGAGGTAATCGATCGTCTTATACTCCACAATGCTTAGGGGTCTTGGAGATGGAACCAACCTTCTCCATCCCTTCTGGAACTTCTTGAACTTTGCAGTATCCTTAACCTTTTCGTAGTCTTCGTCACTCAGGAAGGGACCCACTGGTTTGGTAGGATTGTCGATCATCTCTTGAGTCAGGTTGACTTCGACCGATGTGGGGATGACAACAACCTCCTTTTGAATCTCTCTTCTCCTGAATTCATTGATAAGGCAGTGTTGGAGCATGACTCCAATCTGTGTCTGGGTCATGGCAGTAAGAATCCTCAAGGGTAATGAAGGAACCTCTGCTCCCTGCTGCTGGAGGAGGAGGTTTCCGACCTGCGGGCCGTTACCATGGGTTATCACGAGATCGTATCCCTTCTCGTATAGGTCCACGATCAATTTAGCTGTGGACTGGGACTTTTTCCACTGCTTCTCATAGGTCGCAGACTTAGGCTCTGTGATGAGCATGTTTCCACCAATTGCAACCACAAGTTTCTTTGTCAAGGTATGTACTCTCGACGTTCTGTATTAAAAATCACTGATTGGGATTAGGATTTTTCATCCTCAATAAGCTGATCAAATTCCTCCTCCAAGTCCAACTCCTCCCCTTTATCCTTCTTTAAGAGAGCGTCCATCTCATCAAGACTGATATTTTTCAGGGCCTCAGTGTCCCATGTCAGATCCTCCTCATTGCGAATTCTCTCCTTCCGCTTTTCTTCAAGCCATGCGTATACTGAGGTGTGATTTGCGCCGTTAGCAAGTTTGTTGATTGCCTCCTTTGCATCCACAAGGCTTGTGAACCGTCCAATTAAGGATACAGTATTTCCAAGAATTACCATAGAAACTTTCGTGTACTCCTCAATAGTCTTCCTCGTTTTACCCCCAGTTCCAATCAATCGTGATCTCAATCTCCTAATTGCATTTGCAGAGGTACCTCCCAGTTGTCTGAGAGGGATAATCTCTAGATAGAAATCATCGTTCAGGAGCTTAAGTGCCTGTGCTGGTGTGAATCCACGCCCGATTGCCTTGATGACCTCGCCCGATTTTAGCATAAGTACTGGGTCTACCAGATCTTCATTGGGTATGATGATTACTTCACCGGAGTCAGAGTCAACGTCTATTTTGCACTGGAGGGTCCTCTCCAGCTCTTTCTTCGTACTGCCCTTCGGGCCTATGATTACACCTATCCTGTTCTTTGGAACTCTGACATAGTTCGTTGACTGTGGCATTGCTAAGATTTAGAGGGTTCTTCTCTGTATTTAATCCTTGCCGTCGAGTTGACAGTATGGTGTGAGGCCTAAAGAATTCGTTTACTTGACATAGAGTAGGTAGTTTAGCCAATATGCTTCTGTCCCCATCGATAGAGCTCGTCAAGGACGGGCTCGAGATCCTTTCCTTTTTGGGTAAGGGAGTAAGTGGGGTGTGAGCACCCCTCTGTCATCTTTTTGAGGATAATCCCTGAGGCTTCTAGACGTCGTAGAACCCGGGAGAGTGAGGAGGCAGTGAGTTCCCGAGGAAAGCTATTTGAAATTTTCCGTTTTATCTCGGAGAACCTCATAGGGTGATCGAGGAGACTGTGAATAAGGATGAGATCCCATTTTGAACTCAGCACCATGCTTGCGATTGCAACCGGGCAGTAGTTCTTTTCTTGGGTCACCGCCATATGTAATATAAGTTAGCGCAGTAGAAAAAGGTAACGAATACTGCAGTATATTCATGGGATGAGTAAAAATGAATTACAATTTTCTTGTCAATTCTCTCGCGGCCCCAGTTGCTTAGTGCTAATCGGATTAATTGGATGACTCATGAAGGAGACGTAGAATTGTACCCTCATCAGCATCTTCTCCCGTAACCCACTTGTAAAGCTTCGCTAGCTCAATCACATTCACACCCATTGATTCGAAGTAGTTGTTCATGTTGGTGATATCCCTCAGAAGAAATGTTTCGGCCTCTGGATGATCATGGAGAACAGACTGGGATACATCGATGATATAATATTCCCTCTTTCTAATGTTGAAAAGGACATTAAATGGGCTTAGATCCCCATGGACGAGCTTAGCCTCCCGATACATCTTTCTGATTGCTGCCATGATCTCCTTGTACAGTTCGGCAGGGCGTTCTATGTCGACTTCTACCAGTTTGGGAAGGACAGCTTCTCCATCCCCTAGAAACTCCAGAAACAGCACATTCCTCTCTACCTCTATGGGCTTGGGGACGGACACGCCAACCTCTCTCAACCGTTTTAGGTTCTTGAATTCCTTCTTGGCCCACTCCTGAATGAATCCCACTCTTGAGCTCTTATATCGTTTGAACCGGTAGTCTCCTTCTACGTACTGTTTCATCTTCCTGAAAGCTGGACTGTCAATTCTGTAAATCTTGCATGCCAGTGGCGGATCCCCTGGGCAAAAGTAGACATTTGCCTCTTTGCCAGTGGAGATGGCACCACCTACCTCATCGATAAGACCGTTCTGGATGTACTTGAAGAGGATCAGACGGGTCTTCTCATCGAAGACTGTCTCCAGTGTAGAATAGATTGCGGGGTCCTTCTCCAGTTTTTCCCGGTATCGTGATTCGATAACCCTGTCAATCCTGTCGTCGAAACCGTCGACGTCCCCTCCATCCAAATCCTCTTCCATTGGGTCATCTGGATTCCGTGACATCAACACTGTCTTCTCGAACTCTGTTATTAGTCTATCGGAGGTAAAGTTGGTCCTTGTATAGGATGAAGGTCTGTTCCTCACCCAGATCTAAATCTCTGGAAAAATTGTCCACCCTGATCTCAAACGTGTGGTAATCCCCTAGATCCATCAGTTCGTATACATCATAGTTCCTAGACATAACAAGATAGGTTGGTTCCTCGAAGAAATCGATGGGACGAAGATTTTTCCACTCCTTAATGTGGATGACCTCAAGGCTCCTCAGATCAGTGACGATAATTGCAGCCGAGTTGATAACATCCACTCTGCAAACGGAGTTCTCATAGTATATCAGATCTCCTGGTTTAACACCCGGAAGCTTGAAGAGATAGGTGTGCTGGTACTTCCTCGTTCCGTCCTTTGTCTCTCCCACGAGGCTGTAGTTGACGGAGGTAATCGCAAGCCACTTCTTCTTCAGAATCTCGATGACATGTTCAACAAGGCTGTTTGAACCACACTTGTAGTCGTAGCCCTTGTGGACCTCTATCTTGTCTGACACAAAATAGTACGGGTTCTCGGCACCTATGCCCTCGATCTGATCTCTGAAGACCTGTTCGACATACTCTTCCTCCTCTTTGGTGAGATTTCTGTCAATAGCTCTGAGCTGGAATATGGTGTCTCCTCCAGATGACTTCTTCGCACAGATCTCGCAGGTCCCCCAGAGGAAGTCGATGTCCAGAACAAGGCTCTCTTCATGTGGGGGGAATTCAGGGATGCTCTCGTCGGTCACTTTGATCAGGAGTGAGAGTCGGGGTTTACCATCGTCCCAGTCTGGGTCATTCATTGGGAATGCACGAACTTCATTGTCCAGAGATGTATTTACCCACTTTCTTACAAAATCAACTAATAGGTCTGGTAATGATTCAGGAGTATTGGATGAAGACCAGCCACCCGGGAGGAGAACAGCTCCACAGGTTAAGCAGGTATTTAGCCCTATCTTTGGCTTTTTGAGTGTGGCTGTATGGTTCTCCTTCCAGTAACACTGATAGCAGAATGAATCATGTAGGGGAACTCCCTCCTTACCACATACGGAGCAGAACAGAGACCTCATTGTGTAGCACCCACCATGATTGCATGACCCACTGGTGATCCGTCTGGGAGTTCCATCCACAGGACGGAATCTGGGTGGATGATCTCCTCTCTGATCAGGAGTTCCGTTATCCGCTTACCCATAATATTGATCTGGGTCGCTCCGGTAATGAGCGAAAGGATTTCGCTCTCATAGTAGTCCTCAGTACCGTAGAAGTACTCACTGATACGAATGGTCACACCATTGTGCCTGAATGTACTCCCAGATATCTCCGAGTCACAGACCGCAATAAGAACTTCGTTCTCGATCTTGTGAACTTTAGCGAAAAACAGCTCTGTCATCTTACTTGATCGGTCTCACTGCTTGGGTGGCACCACATGCTTCACAGCGCATGATGATGATTCTGTCCTTGAGTTCCAAGACGGTATCTGGCTTTCCGCAGGTCGCGCAGAATACATAGTTCTTCAAATACCTGTCAATGGCCTTCGAGATCTGCATCTTCCCATGCTTACCTTGAAAAATTGCTCGTTGTCCCTCTACATTACCGTTTGTACCAAGCTCGGTAGTCAGGAACTTTAACAGGTGGCTCTCCTTCCTATTCAAGAAATTTGCTATCTCCTTAAAGTTCTTGAAGAAGGTTCTATTCCCCTCTATCGAGGAGTTGATCTTCGGGATCTCAAACCTCGAATCTCCTCGGATTGATTCGGGAACAAGCTTGAGCGCGCGGTCCAGTGCCTCGTCGTAATCATACTCTTCCCAAAATTTGCTACTCATACGATACTCTGTTCTCCTCAATATATTTTAAGATTCGTTAAGCTTTCTTCGCAAGAATTGATGTCAATACTGTCTCTACTTTGGTTCCTAAGACCTCGAAGCCTGCCTCCCGTATCATAGTCTCCAGTTGTTTTATGCTTAGCAGGGGTGTCTCAAGTTGCCATCCCTCGGGAGTGATGATCTCGTTGTAAAGTTTGATGACAAAATGGGGGAGATTGTTGGCCACCTCCAAGCTCACGAAGTACCCTCCTGGTCTCAGTACTCTGTACGCCTCCTTCAGGATGACATCAGGGTCGAACACCTGAAGGACTGACAGAGCTATCACAACGTCCATACTGTCGTCCTTTGGAAGCCAGTCACTTTCGTCCGGTGCATCAATGTACTGTATTGTCCCCTCATGGAGGGCATCCACACGCTTCTCTGCCCCTCTCAATGCCAAAAAAATCGGTTTTTTCATTTCCTCCGAGGGATTCTCGCAGTACTGGCATGCATCTTGGAGATAGGGGAGAGAATATGCTTGTGGAGATATAGCGAGTAGATCCTTATTTCTCAGGCATCCTGTAATCTTCGAGATATTGACGACTAGCTCTCCTGTTATGTCTTTGATAATTGTAGCCTCTTGAATAAAATCGAAGACATATTTTTGCAAGTGACCGAGTTCTGCCCATCCCTTGTCCGTAATGGTGAATTTCTTTTTCTTCCCGTCACTCATTTCCGAAGTGAGGTACTCACCATCTACCAGCTTTCCAACGATCCTGTAGTACTGTGACTGTGAGTATCTAATCCTAGAAAACTTGTTCTCTATGAATGACTGGATTTTGGTCAGGGTATTCACTCCCTTTGCAACAGTCCTCAGGATCTCATATTCTACCCACTGGAGAACTAATCCCTGCTCGTTAGATGTCATTCCCTCACTAAATGCAGGATTCTCGTCCAACGAATTTTGGGCCATATCCTGTGTTCTTATTACTTCTATATTATTATTTTGGGAAGTATCATTGTTATTCGCATGTTTGCGATTAAAAATATTGCACTATTATTTCCAAATTATGCTCTGAAATTAAGCAACGTATATCTATATGTAGTTGATTGTTGGGTTTCTGAAATCACTGATTCTGATGATATTCGCAATATTGCGAATAAAATTGCATCACTCATGCGAATATTTTTATTCAACTTTCTCCCTGACTAGATCATGAAGAAAAAGTATACAATTACCATATTATTGTGGATAGTTGTCATCGGGGCAACCATCAGTGCCCGCGACTTCATCTTCGAAGATGTTCAGAACTCTACGAACATCATCGAAACGGATACTGAGGCGGGTCATGGTTCCGCTTTTATTCAAGATAGATTCAATAGGAATGGTTCGGATCTCACCCACATCGTTGTCATCGAAGCTCCAGAGGGAGAAGATATTACTTCCAACCAATGGAGGAACTACACTTTGTTCCTATCAGTCTATCTCTTGGATGAGTTGCAGGATCTAGGGTATGATTATGTGATAACGGACAGTGTTGTCATCGCCAATCCCGACCTCCCCAACGAGATCGCGGAGAACTTTGTTTCTAAGGATCACAGGTACACTATCATGAACATTGTGGAAGAGGATTTCGACTTTGACAACCCGGGGACTAAGATGACCGATGACGTGGAAATTATCAGGGGTCTCCTGGAAAACACTACCGCACCGTATGATGTGGCCCTGGCTCAAATGACCCTTCTATACGGGGCGCAGATGGCTGAGCAGATCGTCGAGACGACCCTGCCCCCAAGAGAGGATGCAGAGGGCATGCAGTTAATACTTACGGGTCAAGCTGCAAACTTCGCTGATATAACCCGGACTGGCAAGGAGTCATTCGAGGAATCTGAGTTCCTCGCAATTGCATTGGCGTTCATAATTCTCATCCTCGTTTTCAGAAGTCCTATGGGTGTGCTAATGCCAATTGTAGGGATGGTGGCTGCACTCTTCCCCTCGTATTACATCGTGGCGTGGCTGGGTAAACTGGATTTCTTTGTTATCTCGGACTTCCTCCCATCTGTCATTGCGATGATTGGTATCGCTGTTGCTATAGATTACAATCTATTCAGTATGATCAGATACAGGGAGGAATACAGGAAAGAGAAAGCCAAACATCTCTCCGAGGGGACATGGAATAAGGAGACGATGAGAAAAGTCAGGAGTGAGGCGGCAGTAAGAACGGACAAGACCACTGGCACAGCGGTCATGTACTCTGGTATCACCGTCATCATTGGCTTCCTATCCCTACTTCTCCTCCAAAGTGATTTCACATTTGGGATGGCGATAGGAGTCAGTGTTGTTGTATTCACTTCTATAATCGTTACACGGACCTTCACAAAGTCTGTACTCGGACTTTTCGGGAACCTACTCGACTGGCCAAACTTCATGAGTGGTCACAATAAGGATATCAAAAAAATCCAAGAGGGAACTATCGAGACTACTGGAATATGGGTTAAGTGGTCAAATTTGGTCATGAAGTTCTCCATTCCGTTCTTGATCATCGGGATCATTATGGTTGTTCCATTTGCCACCCTCTCAATGCAGGTCGATCTTTCATTCGATCTGGTGAAGAACATGCCCCCTGGTGTCGAGTCAAGGGAGGGTTTCGAGGTCTTACAGCGGGAGTTCAACCTTGGAGATGTTAACCCTTACCGTGTCGTCCTTGATCTGGGAGAGGGCACGGACTTCTTTTCGCAAGACTACAACTCTACTGCGACAAGGATAGTTGACTCACTCAATGAATATGGATCGTGGGCTCTGAACTATACCGGGTACCGGGAGAAATCAGGAACAGATCTGTCATTTGAGCGGGTGTCCACGATATCAGTCATCTCAAACAACGGAAATACCACATATCTTGAGTACAGTGACATATCCCTTATACTAGGTCTGCCTGCTCAAATCCCAATAATTAGCAATGGTACAATTGTTGGTACAGTGAACAACACTCAAACGCCAAATTACCTCAGATACATACAGAATTACGTGAACTTTGACAATGGAAACAATACAGTAGTGATGGAGCTGAGCTCAAACCTCGATCCTGGTAGCGCGGCTGCATGGGATCTTGTCCAAGTGCTACGAGATAAAATTCCGGTAATATTCGGAGATCTTATCAAAGACGGAGCGATCAAAAAGACTTACGTAACAGGATACGCAGCCTCATTTTACGACTCACGTGAAAGGATGTACGGAAATGTCCCTCTGATGCTCACAGTGGCTATCATCCTCATTTTTCTCGCTCTGCTGATACTCTTCAGGAGCGTCATCCTCCCCATCAAGTCCATCCTCACCATCATTGGCTCTATACTCTTCGCCCTGGGTGCGTTGGTTTTCGTCTTCCAAGAGGGCAACTTTAATCATCTGGAACTATTCGGCTTCGTCTTGTTCAACGCGGAGATATCGGGGATATCATACTTCCTCCCCACATTCCTGTTTACGACTCTCCTCGGACTTGGAATGGACTACTCCATTCTTATTATCTCACGGATCAAGGAGGAGTACGAGAAATCGGGAGACATGGACTACTCTGTGGCACATGGGATACACCATACCGCGGGGGTCATCTCATCTGCCGCTATCATAATGATCTCAACCTTCCTCGTCTTCGCTCTTAGCCCGATGCTTACCTTAAAGACGATGGGTGTAGGAATGGCTGTTGCAGTCTTCATAGACGCCACTGTTTCGAGGATTATCCTGCTCCCTTCAGCTATGAAGCTTGCTGGGCGGTGGAATTGGTGGATGCCTAAGTGGTTGGAGAAGATCCTTCCCAAGGTTGAGTTAGAACATTAATGTTATAAATTTCATATATACGGTGGTTGAAGTTCTTCTCCACCTCGAATCATCTAGGTCCTAACCAACTCACTTCATAATATCAAAGAAAAATAATCTTGAGTCAGGAGTAGATAACTTGGTGCAAGTTCAACACCCAATCCATCCTCAAGTTTCTATTCCATGGGTAGGCTGTCGTCATTTGCCCACTCTTTCATTGAGCCGTCATAGACAGAAGAGTTGTAACCTATGCTATGGAGAATATAGGCGACCAGTGCGGCCCGTACTCCACCCTGACAGTAGGTGACGATTGGCTTATCACTGCTAATTTTCGAAAGTCTCTCTTGGATCTCAATAAGGGGTCTGATATGCGCGACTTCCTCGGATGTATTTCTGCTTGTTAGGAACTCTCTCCATTCCATGTGTACTGAGGTGGGAATCCTTCCTCCCCTCTTGTTTCCCCGATTGTCCTGTCCTGTGTACTCCTCCAAACTCCGGACGTCAAGAAGTATCATCTCACCAAGTTTGATCTGATCTTTAGTTACGACTAACTCCGGATTGTATGAGCTTGAAAATCTTCCGCGATGCAAGGGTTCGAAAATCTCTACGCTTACAGGGTATCCCTTGGCAATCCAACCCTGCCAACCTCCATCCAGTAGCTTGACATTTTCGTGTCCATGGAGGAGAAGGGCCCAAAGAAATCTCGCGGCGAATAGGGAGCCGTCACTGTCATATGCAATGACAAGTGTATCCGATGATATCCCCATCTCCTCCACCTTTTCTGGGAAGTTTTCGGGATAGTAGAGTCCTGGCTCCTCGTCTGAGCCACATTTGACATATGGATGTCCTAGGCGTTTTATCGCAGTAGGTATATGACCCCTCCGATACTCGTGCCAATTGTAGAAACAGTCTACAATCACTAAGTTTTCCTCTCCCAGTCTCGATCTGAGTTCTTCAGCAGAGATATACATCGCTCTTCCAGTTCCCCGAGTCCCCGAGTTACCGATTGCCACAGTCTCTACCCGAATTAAGGGTATAAAAACAATCGGTGGAACCTTGCTAGGAAATGGGATAAGAATAAATCTACTAATCGAGAATAATTACTCAAGCACCACGCGTAAATTCAACATCCTCGGTGTCTAGTGGGAGAATTGTCAAACAGTGTCGATCCTTTCATTTTTCCCCGAATATGCTGTGGAAAATATTGTAAGAAATCGACAATAGTTTATATAGCAAAGGCGTTTTGCTTAATTCATGAATTCATTGGTCAAATTAAGAGTATTCGCGATATCGTTAGCGATTATCATGGCAACCTCTGGGATGTCTGGATCCCTTCTCACGCCACCTGAGGGTCCATTGATGAATTCCAACACTACCACACGAACTGACCTGGGGAATGGAACCTATGTAGATGTGACGGTGGATGGAAATTTGACTACACTGCAGTTCTCTGACAACTCAATGATGGTCATTAACGCATCAGAGGATGTGACTACCATGGAGATTTACGAGAATGCTACCGGGGTAATGTTCACAAGGTTCATTATCGAGAGTCAGGTACCTATGGTCACACTTCCATCTGACTTTCTTCCAATAACAGACTCAGTGACAAGGATCACGGTTCAGGAGGTGAATTCGGCAACAGGTGAGATTCCCATTGAACTCGTACAGCTGTCACTCATCTCTGAGGACCCCACCGATATATCAGCAACTAGCTTTAGTGGGTATAGCAACACAAATGGATCGTTCTACTTCAACTTCCTCTACGCATGGAATCAAACGGGTGGATCTGGGGAGCTATCAGTCGGCAGTACACCAGAGGGCAACGATACCATGTTCTCATTTAATTACTTCCCGGATATTGCAAGACCATTTGGACCATTCAAGGCTGTTCTGACTGACACTGGTGCTGGTTATACCAAGACCGACACGATCCTGACACAGACCTCATCATCTGCATCCCCAGATTCCTTCTTCGATGTCTTCACAGATATATATGAGGGTGGGGGTACGCAAAGTCACCGGATGCAAGGTGCAACAGATGGTGGCAAAGGATTTGGTTCCTTCTTCAACTATAACAACATCTCTTCGGGATACACAAATGGTACGGGCGTTGAACCAGGAGCACCACCAGTTGCTGAACGGTACCCTGCGCCCATATTCGATAACTCCACCAAACTCTTCGAATTTGTCGATGTGGTCATCACATCATCCTCTGTGGAGTACCTCTTCGAGACCTTCTCGGTCACCCTCTTCGTTGATAAGATGGTTCTCAATTATTACACCTTCACTGGTTATTACATCCCTATCGTCATCTACTACGAGACGTTCCAGATCCACATCGTGATCGAGAGCATCACCGTAATAATTTATCTACAGGTTGTAGAGCTAGTTATGGTGATAATAGTCTACGAGCTCGTCAAGATCGAGGTCTACCTTACATATCTTGTGATCCTGATTGAGGTTCTAGAGATCACGATTATAGAGATCTTCATCTGGTTCATCGACGTGACAGTTGTGATCGATATCAGCATTACAATAAATATCTTCATAATAAATATTCGAGTGACCGTCAAGTGGGTGATTATCCTCCCGATTTGGATCTGGATAATCCCTGTATTCATACCTGTGTTCATCCCAATATTTATCCCTGCACCGACACCAGTTCCGTATATCCTCCCTGAGACTGATGTCGATCTTGTAGAGCAGACGTTCATAGAACCTGACAACAAGATGAACCTGACCTACCTCGTGACGGATGAATACGGGAACCCGATCTCAGGTGCCAACGTGACGGTCTGGGTAGACAATGGTGTCACGGCCAAGCAGTACACAACTGTCGAGGATCCAGCGAGGATAGGATACTACGAGCTTATAGAAGCAGATCTGGAGAGGGATGCTTATATCAATGTCACCGCAAATACAAATTCTCTACGGCCGATAGGGTTCTTGGAGTACAATCAGTCCGAGGTGAGCAATCTCCCGAGCACAACTACAGTCACCGTCCCTTCTGTTTCAACCACTACAGTGACCTCAACTCTTCCCTCGAGTTCAAACTCATCCACAACTGGGACGTCTACCCTACCATTAAACTTCGCGTGGATGGTTAGTGCATTCATCACGAGCTCGGTACTGACTATGGTAATTCGGAAAAAAAGGAATGGGATAGGTCACTAGGATTGTAGGATTTTTCATACTTAGCCCTTAATATTGTCTAAATCATTGATTATATCCAATGTCAGACTTGGAATATCTCATTATCTTCAAATCCTATGGAATACCAATCTACAGCAGGTGCTTCGGACATTTCTGTAGCAATCTGATGAGGGATGATGTCCTTCTCTCAGGTTTTCTCTCAGCCTTGACGACTATTGGAAAGGTCTCCGAGAACGCAGATTTTGACAAAATTCAGGTTGAGGGGGAAGAAGTCAACCTCCACTTCAGCAAGTCAGGGGATCTTATTTCTATGTCTATGGGTGACACGAAACTATACTTCTTCTATGTAAAACACCGAGACTACTACATCGTTGCTGGCTTCCCAGTAGATGGGTTTGTTATGGGTGAGAATACACCTCTGATCCAGGAACTCTTCAATATTGTAGAGGAGCTACTCGACAATAAGTACTTGGGTATGAAGTGGGACAGTATAACCAAGGAGGAATTCGAGGGATTCGAAAGGGATCTTCTCAAAAACGCTATAAGCCCATGGATGTCGGGGAACAAGGGCAGTCATGTATGTATCTTAGGTGAGAACTGCCCTCTTCGTATCGCTGTCATCGAGTCCAAAGAGAAGAGTATAGGAAATAGAATCAAGGAGACGATCTTGTCCTACAGGAAAAAGAATATGTTCTCCAAAATGAGGATGATGATGAGCGGAATGAAAGAACGGATACTCCCCTCCTTCTGATACCTCGGTACAAGGATAATTGCTCGCTGTTGCTATAATAAAGTGGTCAATTCGAACTATTTTTTCAAGAAAGCTTGAAGTACCCCCTATCAACTGATCGTAGGCAGTGAGACAATAATGTCGGATAAAGAGAAGATATATCCTCCAAGTGAGGACATCGTCAATAATGCAAATGTGAAAGACTACGAAGAGACGTACAAACGATCCATCGAGGATCCAGAGGGTTTCTGGGCAGAACAAGCAGAGAACCTGGAGTGGTTCCAGAAGTGGGACAAGGTACTTGATGACTCAAACCATCCTTACTATAAGTGGTTTGTGAACGGGAAGATCAACATAATCCACAATGCGATTGACCGTCACCTGACGACCGAGAGGAGGAATAAGATCGCCTACATATGGGAAGGTGAGAACGGAGATGTCATGTACTATTCCTACCATAGATTAAATCGTGAAGTTTCTGCATTTGGGAATATTCTCAAGGCAATGGGAGTGAAGAAGGGCGACATCGTGACGATTTATATGCCCCAAATCCCAGAACTGATCTTCGCGATGTTGGCATGTGCAAAGATAGGCGCTGCTCATTCGGTAGTGTATGCAGGGTTCAGCTCCACCGCACTGGCTGACCGGATTGAAGATGCAGAGAGCAAACTGCTGATCACAGCAGATGGTGGATTCAGGAGGGGGAAGGTCGTGGATCTGAAAGAGATCGCTAATGAAGCCATGCAGCGTTCTCCAACCATCGAGAGATGCATCGTGGTCAGAAGGACAGGTCATGAGGTAATCATGGAGGCCGAGAGGGACTTCTGGTTCCATGACCTCAAGGCACTTCCTATCGCAGATGGACCCTGCAAGACCGAGGTGATGGACTCCGAGGACATGCTGTTCATCCTCTACACATCCGGAACGACTGGAAAGCCAAAGGGAGTGAAACACACGCATGGAGGGTACGCTCTTTACACCTCATTCGTACACAAAACGGTTTTCGATATCAAAGACACTGATAGGTGGTGGTGCCTTGCAGATCCTGGCTGGATTACGGGTCATTCATTCATTGTCTATGCGCCTCTGATCAATGGTACAACCACAATTCTCTACGAGGGAGCTCCGAACTATCCTTATCCCAATAGGGTTTGGAAAATGGTTGAGAAGTATGGGGTAAATATCCTCTATACCTCACCTACTGCAATTCGTGGACTTATGAGATTCGGAGACTCGTGGGTCAATAGGCATAACCTCAGTTCCTTGAGGCTCCTTGGGAGTGTGGGTGAGCCAATAAACCCTGCCGCATGGGAGTGGTTCTACAAGTGCGTCGGGGGTGAGAGGTGCCCGATCATGGACACATGGTGGCAGACCGAGACCGGAGGATTCATGATCAGCCCATACCCGATCACTCCACTCAAGCCAGGAAGTGCCACTAAACCCCTGTTTGGCATATCTGCCGAGGTCGTGGACGAGAAGGGGAACAGAGTTGAGGACGGGGAGGAAGGCATTCTCGTAATCAAGAAGCCATGGCCAGGTATGGCTAGAACCATCTACGGAGATGACGAGAGGTACAAGAAGGTATACTGGTCCGACTACCTTGAGCAGAAATGGTATAAGGCTGGAGATTCCGCAAGGCGGGACAAGGACGGATACTTCTGGATTATCGCAAGGATCGATGACGTTATCAAAGTGTCAGGATACAGACTGGGTACGGCAGAGGTTGAAAGTGCTCTTGTCAGTTTCCCTGTGGTGGCCGAGGCCGCAGTTATCGCCCTTCCCCACGACATCAAGGGGAATGCGATTCACGCGTACTGCATACTCACCGAGGGAGCTGAACCATCACCCGCGCTTGCCTCCGAGATCCAGAAACATGTCAGGCACGAACTGGGACCGATAGGTGTGCCTGAACACGTAGAATTTGTGGACTCCCTGCCCAAGACTAGGAGCGGTAAGATCATGAGAAGGGTACTCAAGGCCCAAGCATTGGGAGAAGACCCTGGTGATTTGAGCACCATAGAGGACTAAACAACTGGTTCTTCTCTGGGTTTAATAATCCAAAGTTCCACTCGTTCGTCTTTTCTCCAGTCCCTCCTCCGAGTCCTCTTTGAGGAGGGTTTCACACTCTTTTCCAATCTATCTTCAACGTAGAATTCGTCGCTTACAGTGAGTTCCTTCCAGATCGGGTTATCAGATTCTTCCACAACCTGCGACAGGTTCGAGAATAGGAGGGCAATTCTACCTTCTGGAAGTAAGTAGTTCGAAACCCGTTCAAAGAACCTTCGGAAGAGGTCACTCTCATAGTAAATTGCTCGGTCAATTCCCGATGAGAGTTCGTGTGTAGCAGGCATCCAAGGAGGGTTGAAGACAACTAGGTCCGAACGTGCGTTGAGATCTGCAAAAAGGTCTCCAAATCGTAATTCCAACCTATTATCCCACCCTAAACGCTTGCTCTCTTGATCCACTCCGATGATTGCATTTGGGTTGATGTCCGTTGCAAAGACTTTAGCGAAATCTGCATCCAGCAAGAGGTAAGAGAGGACTCCACTACCCACACCCACATCAACCGCACTTGACTTAGCACCCTTATATTTTGACAACCATTCCTTGAAGAGTTCTAGGTGGTCGAATCTTGTGGGAAAGTACGTCCCATAGTAGGGGTGGATCTTCCTCTGCAGAACCTCTATGTAGATTCCTTTCTTGTACCACTGCCAAGAGCTGTTGAGGCCCTGTGCGCTTGGGAATGAGATCAGGAAATAGGGGACATCGGGGTAGAGGATCTTCAACCATCCGATTCTCGGTGAATTCTTGGCATCGATCTTATGATTCGAGATTCTGAGAAGCAGTCTGTGAGAGGTCTCCCTGTACTCCTTGCGAAACTTACGCTGATCGCTGAACGTATCTCCCACCCTTTTCTTCAGGATCTTCTTCAGTTGGTTGAGAACTCGGAGACCACTGCGAAAGTAGTCCTCAATGAGGACAAGCTCTCCTGCTATGAGCAGTTTAGCTGCCTCTCTCGGGTTCATCTGCTGTGTGTAGCCAACTACCTCGATCTCCGATGTAATGATCTCAGGTCGATCTGGAGTTAGCACATCCTGTCTTATTTATCTCTTCTTAAATCTGCTACTATTCCCCCCTGTCTGAGGAGATTCAGTGATACTGTCGTGATTAACACCTCATTCACTGAGTTCAAAATGTTTATTTAAGAAGGATTTTTATTTCATTTGGGTCTTATACGGAATTTAATTGGTCGTTAGATCGAGTGTAGGGCCCTTTACAGTTACTGAAGTATCAGGTCCTGTTCGAACACTTTGATCGAATAGACGTTTATCCAATCTCCGGTGTTGTCAACACCGACCTGTATGGTGTGGGAACCTGCTGATACCGAGTACGTCACGGGAATAGTCCAGTACCCGTTCAGAACATTAACACCATCAACAACTGGTTGGACGACTTTCTTTACACCATCTACTTTTACCCACAGGTTGTTAGCGAAGTCGATGTCTACAAGTCTGATCGAAACAACGATTATGTTGCCATTTGATGTGAACGAGGAGACAGATGTCTGTGAATATGAGTATCTGAAATAATGTGTGGTTGTGTCTGAGTATCTCTGGATAGAGTCCGTCTGTTCCAGATCTACGCTGTATATGTCCACCCAATCACCAGTACCAGAGACGTACTTGACCTCAATTGTGTGAGTTCCTGACATCCACCCTAGTGAGATGGTAGTTATATGTCTGATATCGGGTGCGACATCGAGGTAACCTTTGAGGGTTCCGTCAAGATATACACCGACATAATTCGCGAAATCGACATCGAGTGCGTCAACTTTTACGTTGACAGGTCCGAATGCAGTCACCTGCATGGCTCCAGTGGTCGATTTTCTCCCATAACTGCTGGGTCCCAGGTTTATGAGAGTCTCATTCTCGTATATTGTGTAAGTTGCTGCTGCCGAAGCACTGTGAAGCGAACTTGCAACGAGGGTTGTCATGATTACTAAAAATAGTAATTGTAGTCGTATTTTGCTTAGTTTCAAGAATAATACCTCCGTTATTCACGGGTATGCACGGGTAGTCACGGGTATATATAAATCTGTCGGATTTTTTCTATATTTTGAAAAAAATTTTCCGAATTTTTTAATGTCCGAAAAATCGGCTTAAAAGCTATTTGTCACTGCTCTCCAATAGTGTATACTCCAGCGTTTGTCCAGAAGAAAAATTAATTAGTAGTTAAGTTGACTTGGATGAGAGCTCTTCACGGGTTGGATCTCCGCATGAGGGGCAGAAGCGGTCTGTCTCCGAGATCGGGCTCCCGCACTGAAAACAGGCAAGATCTGACCTCTTGTAGGTTCCAAGAAATTCTTCATTCTCCACGGTGCGGAGGAATTCCTCCTTGGTTTGAGCTGCTCTGTTTGTCCCTAATTTTGTGAGCGAACTGACACTCGATGTTCCTTTGAAAACCAGAAATACAATTAGTATGATAACGAGGAACATGAATGCAAAGACAAAGAAAGGTATGATCGAGAAGGCACTGAATGGCTCCTGTGGTTCAACTGGAAAGGTGTTGACACGTCTCTGGAAGCTTAGGAAAAGGTTGAGCATGAATAGTAGGGGGACCATGAAAAAGATTACTATCACGATGACAACTCCTCGTTGCATTCCGGTGAACTTTGAGATCATTGTCTCGCCCTCCTTATTCATATCGTAGTTGCACAGTGGACATAGGATGGTCTCTGTATAATAGTTGTTGAACATTGAAGAGGAATGGTGGTGACGATTCCTTACTACCATCCTGTCTTGGAGGCAGATCAATCTGTTACATCGTTGGCACTTGTCAACGGCCTCGCGGGACGGGTGATAGTCACATATCATCTTGCTCATATCCTTAACTATGATTTCTGTTTTATTAATTTGATGTACATTTTCGGGATGTATGCTGGAATTCTTCCGCCATTTTTCCTCACCCATGGAATTAGTTGTAGGTATCAGAGAAGCGACAATTTAAATTTAATTCTCATAAATTCTTCCTATGGCAACAATAAAAGTGCCAGGCGAGAAAGAGTTTGTGGTCCCGGAAGGGACGAAACTGGTTCTTGCCCTAGAGGACAACGGGATCGACATCTCCCATCGATGTGGGGGGAACGCAAAGTGCACGACTTGCAGATGTAGGATTGAGAGTGGGGAACCTTCAAGGATGACGAGAGCAGAAAGGCAGAAACTGGACGAGTCTATCGAGAAGGGAGACAATTCCATAGAGGGAACCAGACTTGCCTGCCAGATCGTGGTCGAAGGAGATATGACTGTCGTCCCACTTATGAGGGTGAAGGACATGAAATGGGATGATCCAGGTTCGAGGCCGAAAGACCACATAACGCCTGATCCTGAATGGATCTGAAGTAGGGTCGGTACATAGAACTACCTATTGGAATAACAAGGTTGGTTCTTTCCCTGATGGGGTTGTGGTATATCCCTCGGTATCTGATCTTACGTTATCTATTACAGTAACCACACCTTTACAAGTTCTGTGGATTATTCTTGTTCTACTACCTGTAGCAAGGGTTTCCAACCTTCAAGGGGTTACGATACACCAAATGAATTTGAGACATTAAATTGAGAGTTAGTAGATTTCAAATCAGAGTTTTATTTTTAGACCTATCTATGACATCAGTACCCAAGGGTATAGATAAGTGTCTCATCAGGCTTGAATTCGTGGATTGGTACCTTGAGAATATTCCTAAAACGAGTGAAGTAGAAATTCCTTGAGTCCACATGAACAAATTTCCATCCCCTCGGAATATTGTATCTCTTCTTCTTGCTCACCAAAATTGTGCTGTATTCATCCACGATTCGGTCTTGTACAAGATACAGGGAATTGCCCGAGGTGAACATCTCGAACTCATCCTTCACTTCTTCTATGTAGAGGCTGTTATGATCCATC
Source organism: Candidatus Heimdallarchaeota archaeon (assembly GCA_015522385.1). The sequence goes on along the minus strand of WAMJ01000016.1, from coordinate 4,016 downwards.
GTTTGTAAATCCAAGATGTGCATGACAATCTGATCACCCCTATCGAGTGTTATCAACAATTTCTGTCTGAAGAATTCCTCCTTCTCCTTATCCAGATTTGTCGTGGTGATCCTGTCCATGTCATCTCCTCGTGTGAGGAAGGTGCCATTTTCGTTCTTAAATACAGCGTACCAGTGATCCCCAATTTGGTGCAGTGAACTTATGTCCCCATCAAGAACGATAATCTCAATGCTCTCGCCTGTATCTGGATCGAACTCTATGACGCGATCTCCAATCGCTACGAGGAATCGATCTCCAACCGAGACTGGCTGTTTGAATTCCAGTGAGGGGGCTCCTTCAAGACTAATCCTTCCTTCAGAGACCTCGAGGTTTCCTAGGAATCTCCCATCCTTCGTAATGACTGAGGTTGTTCCATACCTGTACTGAACCACAATAAGGTCTTTACTTTTTTGAATCCTTTGGACATGAGATAGCTCACCTCTGAACCTCAATCTCTCCATTCCGGTTCTTCGATCCAAGACCACGACCTCACCATGTCCTAGATCCACGAAAAGCACGTCTTCAAAAAAGAAAATATCCTTGATGAACACATTGAATCTTTTGAATGTATATCTTTTCATGCCCCTGTTACGGTGAATCATCTTTGTGGTTTCTTGAGTTATGGCTATGATATCATCCTTTTGAGCATAGATGAAGTAGAAAACCAACAGAGTAATTCCAGAGAACAGCGGTAACCAGATAATCTTACCAGGGGCATCGTCCAGAAACAGCGAAGGAATTAACAGAATCATTACTATGAACCCAAGCATGATTAGAAGCAATAACATCAAGGACACGAAAATGAATGCCAACATCAAAAAGTAGATAACAAACATAAACTCGCTGAATATCGAAAATAAAATCAAATAGGGTATCCTGATCCCATCTGTATTGATTAAATGTATAAGGCTTGTTGTTAGCTCTGGAAATATCCTGTATCTGTAAATCACAAGGTAAGTCAAGGTTAGAACAAGAGTGTTGGCTAGAGTGAGGATAACCATATTTTCTACAGACCACTTTTTTAAGGGTAGTAATAGTATTGACACGGTTACTCCAGAAGTGACTAAGTTCGCAGAGATTGACAAAAGTATCCACCGAAATATGGGCGGTTCTTGGAATCTTTCATCGCTGTAGAGGTAAACTACAGACACAGATGTCGATGAATTCATTGGTTATTATTTTTGTTGCCTTGGTGATAGTGAACTGAAGGTTCCTGGCATTTTTTTCACTCATGGGGTTGAATCGTTCGATGGAGGTAAATACCTAAATTCTGCAATTGATATCTTTTGAAACATAAAGGGGTGTTTGATTGATAGATAGGTTACTTCACCCTCAAGGAGGGCAAAATCTTACTGAAAGGGAGGAAGTTTCGGAAATTATTTTGCTATAGAAAAGAAAACTTTATATTCTCTGACTCTCGAATTTAAACATGTCAATATTTGATATATTTCGACGGAAGGACAGTAAAAAGACTGACAAAGTAACCAAGACTGAAGAACCAGAGCAGAAACTTTACTACAAGGATAGGGTTCGGAAAAAGAGAAGGGAGGCTCGCAATACTCCGAAGACGAGATACAAGGCTCCAAAAAAGAGACGGAGTGGGAAGAAGTCTTGTCACTGATACAGTAGGGTGGGAAGTTCATGAAAGACTACGATGCCATAGTAATTGGAGCAGGACCCGCGGGTTCTTCTGCTGCATTCTTCCTCAGGAAGAAATTGAATAGGGTGTTGCTAATTGACAAGGTGAGCTTTCCAAGAGATAAGCTCTGTGGTGGTGCTCTCTCATCAAAAACTATAGAGTTACTTAGGGGGGAATTTGGTCTAGATGGTCAACTAGACCAGATCATTACTTCACACAGAATGACATCCGTAGACTACAGGACTGAGACTGTCTACTTATTTGACCTCGGGAAACATGAGATATCTTTCACAAGGCGGATAGATTTTGATCACCTTCTAGTAAGACGAACTCAGGAAACTGGAGTTGAGTTCCGTGATGGCATTCGAGTGATCGATATAGACTGTTCTGATGGGGTGGTTACTCTACAAAATGGTGAGAGACTGAGAGCAAGGATCATCGTTGGGGCAGATGGTGTACCGAGCATGGTGGCGAAAAAGGCAGGAATCAACCAAGAACAGGGATCAAAAGTGGAGAACGCGTTTGCGTATGAACTTCACCTGCCGAAAGACGAGGTTCCCCAGAACCTGCTATCCCAGCCGAAGCTTGATCTTGGCATCGTGAGATACGGCTATGGATGGGTTTTCCCAAAGAGAGATGTGGTCACGATTGGAATTGGGGCATTAAGATCACGTAATCCCCCTCTGAAAGACTTATTCGAGGATTATCTTCAGACTTTGGGAGTAAGTAGGGATGTTTTCAGGAGAATCAGGGGGCACTGGATACCCTCTGGTAAGATGCGAAAAAACATTTCAAATCAGAGGTGTTTCCTTGTTGGTGATGCAGCTGGTTTCGCTGACCCTCTTGTCGGCGAAGGAATCTACTATGGGATGATCTCTGGACGTCTTTTGGCACAAAGCATTAATCCCGAGGATCTTACGCATGAAGGGCTCAACAGAGCTGCAAAAAAGTATATTTCCATGTGCAAAAAGGAGATTGGGCTAGAGTTCCAATATGCATACAAAATCAGGGAATTAATTGGTAAAGACAGTATCTTACACAAATGCTTGGTACTCCTAAAGGTTGACAAGACTGTGAGCAAGGATCTGATCCTTCTGCTCAATGGTCAATTGTCGTTTAGACGATTCTGGTTTAAAAACTGGTTAAGGAGTCCATTATTGGGTGTGAAATATATCCTTAACTTTGTGTAGAATACGGTCTAACTATTTGGGGTATCGATTTTCATATTCTGACTATCACTACTTTTTCTAGTATAGTTACAAAATCTAGATGAGAATAGTAATCTAGATGATTTTCAAGAAGTTTACAGTATAGAATGTGGATGTGATTGAAGCCCAATCTATAGACTTCTAATTATAGGTTCTGGTTGTATGGGGTTAAGTGTACCATCTGAAATATATGTGGTTGCTGTAGGGTTTATCTATTTTTTGCACTGCATTATGGAACCTCCAAAATGGCACAATAGTGATAATATATTATGATATGTATAAATAGTGTGCCAATCCAGAATCAGTCAGCAAAATAGGTGACACAGAGATGAAGAAAACACTATTCATTATTACCCTCTTGCTACTGTCGAGTCAACCACTGACTGGACAGTCTAACGAGGAAGTCAATCCGATTACCGGGTTCAGTACCCCTCAAATAGATGGATATATCCACCACTCTGAACTCGGTACTGCAAACCTTGGAGAATGGGATGACGCCGTTGATAGGCAGATTACCTTCAAAAGCAAAGACAAGGGAGATGTCGAAATTCGGCAACTAAGCAAGACTGTTGGTACTTCTTTGTACATGGGTCTTGCTATTCCATCAGACATTCCACTCAACCGGATCACAAGACTATCTATTCAGATTGATCGTAATCTCGATGGAAAACCTTCAGATGGAGACATAATGGTATATTACCAAATGCCATTTGCGAATCCTCAGATCCCAGTTGAACGTGGAGAGATCCCAATTGGTTTCTTGAATGCCAGCATGTTTGAGAAGGGCGATTGGAAGCCTTTCAATGAATTGGAAGATGGAGTACCAAAAGTATTGTCATGGGCGAGATTTGCTATTAGCAAGTCACCAACCGATGACTTTTACCCCAATCAGATCGAGTTTGAGCTTGACCTCAAGAAGATGGATATGGACATCCCGTACCCGTCGAAAAATCCTGATCCAAACCAAGGATATAGCGGATTGGTTCAGTTGAAGTATAGTATTATTATCGAGACAACTGACTCCCTGTTTGGATTCCCAAATCTACCGGATTTCTCTGGTGTGATACAACCGTCCGTGAGTGTAGTCGACACCATGTACTATGAAATCCCACCATATCAGTACTTTCCTG
>WAMJ01000015.1 GCA_015522385.1 Candidatus Heimdallarchaeota archaeon | reverse complement strand
TTGGGTTCAAGCTTCTGACAGAACCTGTTGAGGATATCGACCTAGAAATGAACTTCGATGTCGAGGCTGACCAAGTGCTAGCGATAATATCAGCAAACTCACCACAGACCAAGAAGAGGTTGAAGGAATATTATGAGATGCTTTACTATAGCACAGACCAGCTGGATGAGATTCTCAAGACCCTCCAAAAATTGAAGATGATCGTGAACAAGTCTGGGTCGTACTATATCTCTGCTCTAGGAAGGGCAACCAGTGAGAGTTTCCTCACTCCTCTCATCGGGTACAGAATTGCCTCCGAGACCCTGAAGAAATCTGTTCTCGATGTGGCAGTCGAACTCTCACCCTTCACAAGTATCCACCTGTCCCAATCTGCACATGCTGAGATAGAGCAGTTGACCAAATCTCGAATGAGTAGCCGACTATTAAGTGACGGAGTTCTCGATGTGATTTTCGGTGCCTCAGAGAAGGGATTATGGACGAGATCTCTTGCACAGAAAGTCAAGGTATGGACCTCGAACTTCTTCACCTGTGGATGTAAGGAATTCCCGTACTGTTCTCACCCGCAATACAAGATCTCCAAGATGCTGGTGCAACTGAGGTTAGATGGACTTACTCCAAAACAGATTGTGGCGGAGATTGGGAAGACCTACCACCTCTTCGCATATCCCGGAGATCTCTATTCTTGGCTTGACCAACTACTTCACTCGATAGAGGCTATCAAGAGACTGTCGATGGCCATGAAGAAGGAGAAGACTGTACAGGAATCCGACAAACTCGCTCGGGCAATTTCCAAAGGTAAGAGCAAGTACAAGCAGAATGTCAAGAAACGCCAACGTGGAAAGAAGAAGTGAAATCAAAGAATGGAAGTTTCAAGACTTGAAAGCTTCTGTACGAATAATATTTTTTTCAGTTAAGGTATAATCTGTTTAGTCCTTCCTTCTCAGGATGGGTATGAGAACGAGTGCAGCAAGGAATGGGAGGAAGGGTGCAGGTGCATAGACCTCATCAAGCTCCTTGTACTGAACAGTGACTGAGAAGATGGTTTGCTGCTCATTTCCAGCGTTATCCACAACTGTGAGAACAACAGTATAGGTTCCTTCTGTGAGGTATACATAGGTGTAGCTGTCCATCCCAGTCACCTCAACTGTGGTGTTATCGCCAAGGTCCAAGGAGGCATAGTACACTCCAGATAGCTCATCGGCAATGGTGAAGTTGAAGGTCACCTCCAGCGTATCCATAACGATCGGGTTCAGTACATCTGAACTGGGACCAGATATGCTCACTGTCGGGTCAGTTGTGTCAATGTAAAGGGAGAATGTCTCGTTGACCGATAGTCCCTTGTCAGTGAATGCAAATACGGTGACGTTCCATTGACCGTCTGCTGTTGCGGTGAAATTGTCCTCAACTACGTGTGATCCATTCACCTCGGTAAACGGCACATCATTCTTGAAGACGGGATTAACCCCATCAGTATAGTTGACTGCATACCTTACGACCTTACCCTTGATCACAGAGGCGTTGAACTTTAGTTGGATATCCCGAGATTGTGTGTAGACAATGTTGTCGACCTGTCTCAGTTTGGTTGTGTTACTGTTGTCATTCTTCAGAATATCTAAATCAAGTGAAGGCGTACCATCACCCACGTCAACTGTGATGATGATCACATTGGCAATCCTTGTGAACTCCTTGGTAGTGGAGTCATTGAGGAAAGCTAACGCGACAACTTCAATGACAGTACCTGGCTCGTAAGTCCCGAGGTTGTATGATCCGTTGGCGTCAGTTCCAGTAACCGTAGTGGTGAAGTTCACCTCTGTGTAGAGGGACTGCTCTTTGGTCTTGTACTTGAATCCGTAGATATCGGTCGAGCTTACATTACCAGCTGTCAATGACAATGTCACATTCTCATTTTGGATGTAAAATTCCTCGGTAAATTCGACCGAGAAGAACTGACCAACCGACAAGAGGTTCATGGGTGAGTTGTCCTGATTCTCCGAGAGAGCCTCTGCTCTTGCAAAGAAGTTTACGTACTCTCTTGTGAGATTGAAGGTGAGCTTGTATGTGGCAAGTGAGCCATTGAACACCTCCCCACTGTACGGGAGCTCGTAGTCGGTGACGTCAACCGAACTCACATATGTCAACTGAGCAACACTGTTGTTGTTGACATCGAAGTTTGAGTCCAACGTTGGCTCATTAGTGTGGAGGTACACCGCTGTATTCTCAGTTCCGTTTAGAACCTTATAGTAGACGGTGATGTTGGTGTAGACTATTGCCTGAAAGATAGCTCCAGTACCGGTTGTTTCGTTCCTCTCAACCAGTTTCAGGAGATCGACCTCTGGAGTTGAATCATTGATCTGATATGTGACTTTATCCAGAATCGGTCTAGAATAGTTAATCTCCTCACCGAATTGATCAGGAGAGATAGATTGTATCTCATCCTGTATTGTTGCGTTCTGCGAGATGTATGACTCTGCGCGTTGCTCATTGGCGATGACATTAGTCACCAAGAGTGATACACAGAGTAAGCTTATTAGTGATAGTTTAATGTATTTGTTCATATCAGACCCTACATTTCCTTGTTTTGCATTTCTGCTTTTTTCTTGTTCTGAAACCCTTTAGCAGGTTTAAATACATTCTCTTAAAGTTCTCAATTCTGAAGTAAATTCTCTCTTCTTCTAGTGTATTTTGTAGCAAGATGAAGGAAGCCATATCCATCCCGTATAGGATGCCCCAGGCTTCTGATCTGAGAAGGTAAGAATCTGGTCGTTGGAGTAAGTACCTTCTGAAAAAAGCCTGCGCAACTCCACGATAATGCTGAAAGGCCGTACGGGGTGGGAGAGTATCCCATTTCTCCACTGATCGGCCTCCGTCACATTGATTATGACCTTGAGCTCAGACCCTAGCCCTATTATTGATGACTCCGCATTCGTGATCTTGACGAATGATTTCTTCCTCTCTGTGAAATTCTCCCCTGATCCAATACCTCCACTCAGAATGACATTACTAATGTGGGGTGTCAGATTATACCGATAGGACCTGAAAAACTGGGTAAACGACCTGAACTTGAATCTATTCCTTACTCGTTGATCAAAGAGCACTGACTGTTTGGTAGACTTCCCCGAGTCGTCAAGAAGATACGAGTAAAACCCACCTACTCTTCTCGGATTGTCGATAAGGGTGTACTGCTCTGGAAAGACTTCTCTGATAACATCGGGTTGAAAATACGTCGCTAGTACCCTCGCAATCTCCCCTGTTACCGATGGGCCAATGAGCAGATCAATCTCCTCGCGAAGAATCTTGATTGGAGTGTTCTTCATGTAGACCAGTTGTTGTACAATCTCTGACTTTGTAAGGTCGAACTTCTCCTTAAAGTTCTTAAAACTTCGGGATCCAATTACTCTTCCTTGGCTGTAGTTGCTCTCTTCCATTATCTGACCGTCGATTATTGCAGTGTACCTTCTAGAACCTGAGAGGACCACGTCCGAATAGTGATTGGTGATTGCAATCGCTTCCTTCTCGAAAATTAATTTTTCATTGAAATTGACCGTCTTCATGGAGTCGTGAGCTTCCAATAAATCATCGATCATCTCCTCCCAGATTGGGGTGTCTACGAAGTATCCATCTCCCTTGATAGAGATCCGAGAAAGCTTTGAGATATCAATCTCGCTGAACGATGAATCGATTTTTTGCCTCCGTGATGGAGATTGAATCATCTCTTTCAGGTTCTTGATGCTTGAGACCCCAAATATGTACTCTTCTACCCATTCTCCCTCCCTCTCGATTTTCAGCTCTATACCTGATTCAATGCTCTCCTCAACCTGTTCATCATAGGTGTTTGAACCTTGGGTTACCCTAGTTATCGTGCTCATCTCTACGTCCTGAACGTAAATCTTCCAACCCGTGACGTCGTTTGCACGATCCAGTACCTTCTCGATCTCGTCCACCGTTGACCTGATCTCATCAATCTGTCTCATTACCGAACCTCCAGATCACGTATCATCATAATCGGTGAGATCATCCCGACTGCTATCTGCCTCCCGTTCTTGTTGCACATTGTGGGATAGGCTTGTACCTTGTCACCTATAGCTTCAATATTGGACAGGGTCGCGAGAGAGCTCCCCCTGACCATCTGTGTGAATACGGGTTCAGCCAGTTCCCCATCCCTGATCCTAATCCCGTACTCCGGGATCATCACAAACTCCCCACTGGACAGAGTAACCTGAGCGTGGGTGATCGGACCTATGTAGATTCCGTCTCCAACATATTCAATAATCTCCTCCTCCGACCAGTCCCCCGGCTCTACAATAAGATTAGTCTGTCTGGACCTCAGACGCGAGAGGTAGCTTGAAAGTCTACCATTTCCAGTTGGTTGCTCCTCCATGAGATATGCCGTTCTCCTGCTATGTATGAATTGACTAAGTTCACCATTGTCAATAATAAGAGTACCTTTGGTCTTCATGCCCTCGTCATCGAATTCATTCCATCCCGCGGAGGGTACTTGAGAGTCGTCTATCACATTCAACTCCAGACTCGCGACCATCTGGTTCTTGAAATCACGGAGGAAAGAGGTTCCATTTAATATCCCCTCCCCCTCGACTCCATGTCCAACAGTCTCGTGTATAAGTGTCCACGCGCTATCGGTGGAGAGGACGGTGGGGTATCGTGCAGGTGGAATGGGCTTGGCCATATCCATCCTCTGGAGGATGTCACAGGTGTCAGTGATCTTCTTCTCTACCACGTCTAGTTTGAGGTTAAGTGGGTTTACCCCTCCAAATGCCATACTGAGCTTTGTAGCGCCAATGTCCGTCCTACGAGTTAGCTCAACTTTCAACAAATCCAAAGTCATAATCTGTGTATTTCTCACTGGATCTGACGACACATACTCCCTCCCAATCGTTGAATGCTCGAATTCGTAGCGGTAGGTGATTTCCTTATGATCCTCAAATATCCGCTCAAAATCATTGCAGTATGCCTCTATCTCCCCTCCGTACTCCTTGTCAACTATGTTATCCGCTGATATGTCCACTGAAGATTCATGTGCAGGAGATGGGTAAATCATGGGTTCCCCTTCTCCACCGTTCCTACTTGTTTTCATGGCCATGCGCGACACATTATGCCCTATCTCAGAGTACTTGTTGGTACCCATGAAGTTCTCGGTGTATCCTGCGACCATCCTGATGGCAGATCCAAAGTCAACAGTTGACTTCTCCTTCCACGAGTTACCGATCTTCCTCCGGACCGTTACCTCCTTGTAGACGTAGGTTGCATCCGCGAACCCCACACCTATATCCACAGCGTTCTGCACCAAGGTCGAGTGATTGACAGGAGGTATCAGTTCCATCAACAAAGAATTAACCTGTAGTATTATATCCCTTTGCAATACTTTAGGTTCAACGTTATACTCCGATGCTTGGTGTTGTATGTAGGATATTACCACTAGAAGGGTACTTGCTTAGAATTCTTTTTTAAGGTGTATGGAAACTTAACTCCGTGGAGCTTAATCACTCAATAAACTCCCTGATCGCGCTCGGCTGGTCCGAGTACGAGTCAAAGGTGTACTCAGCACTGGTCAATGAGGGTAAATCTACCGCCAGCCACGTGGCCAAGGTGAGTTCTGTACCTGCTAACAGGGTGTACCAGATATTGGACAGACTGTCAGACAAAGGATATGTCCGAAGGATTCAGGGGAAAGGAAGTCCCGCAGTATTCATCGCCAAGGAACCCGGAGAGGTTCTTGCCGAGATCGAGAAGGAGCACAAATCTCTGATCTCTGATGCCAAGAACTCACTGGATCAACTCCTCGAGCGCTCTACGAGGGAGTACAACCCCCTTGCCTATACTATTTCTGGGAGGAAAGAGATGAATTCCCAGCTAGGGGAGATTATCCGAAACACCGAGCACGAGGTCTTGCTGGCGCTAGACACACTTGCAGAGCTTAATCTAGGCAATATCGTCAAGGGTCTCAACAGATTGCACAACAACAAGGCCAGAGTCTCGATTCTTACCCCTCCAACCGGCATTAACGACAGCTACGAGAAGGAGGCTCTAGCGAAGATCAAGCCCATCGAGGTCAGGGTCTCCACCGACCCCTTCTCCAATATCCTCCTCATTTCGGACGAGGAGGGAATACTCTTTGCCACCTACTCCAAGACCTCGGAGATCACCGAGGAGAAGAATTTTGTCGGGCTTTACACACAAGACATCAACCTAGCCAAGATGTTCAGGAGGATGTTTATGGACTCATGGGACAGGGCCAAGGTCTTTGTAGATGAGCAAGATTAGGCTACCGAGATTCTATTGTTCAGTTTATTAATCACCTTGAGCAAATTCATCTGTGTACACTGATGATGAGTTTCAATCTCGTCTGGACAGAGAGGGTCCTCTGGAGTCCAGACCACTTCTCTCGTTTGGAAAGATTGCAAACTACATCGCTCAGTGCGCCACACTCGCTCTGTCACTACAGATGACCTCACTCTACCAGCACAATATCCGCCATCTTTACCCTGACAGGAGCTCCCTGCAGATTCCCCGCCAATTCGCGGCAATCACAGCAGCAAACTCCAGCTTCTTTGAGCTGGCCAAGAGAGGTATCATGGTAGAGAGGAATCTCCTTGAGATCGATGAGGTAGACCTAGGGTGGATGATATCACAGGTCAACTCAACTGTAAGGGAATGGGTTAAAGGTGGTCCGCGGATGTTCGGCATCTCCTTTCTCATCTCCCCGCTTCTTGTCACAGCGGGTTTTGAGCTCTCGTCTACCACTCTTCTCCCTAGTGAGTTCAACGAGGTCTCTTTCAGGACGACGATCGAAGAGGTCATCGACAACACTACTCCCGAAGACACCGTAAATATTCTGCAGATGATCTACGACTTTCAAGTAGAGGATCCACAGTTCGTCGAGATGGGTGAGCTCGCTCTGCACGAGATGATCGAGAACATACTGGACAACGAGATTAACCTTCAGAATTACTTCAATGCAAATGCGACAAACAATGTCCTGTATGAGGAGATCTCCAACACCTACAAGCTCACTTTCGGGGAGGGATGGAAGGCATTCTCCGAGGCGTGGAATGAGAAATCAAATTTCTCCATGTCTATCAACCACACCTACTTCACTCTCATGTCGCAAATCACTGATCACACACTCAAGACCAAGTCTCTGAAGCTCGCAGAGACCGTAAGGCGTCATGCTCTGGATATCGTTGATCTGGGTGGATTCCTCACAGAGGAGGGAAGGCAGGAGGCCTTCGAACTGGACAAGTTCCTCCTCGAACAGCAGATCCTTCCTAGAGCCGCATCTGATATCACCTCCACCGTGACCTTCCTTGGTATACTCCGGGGATTGAGACCGTGATGGTTATAAGCTAGATCTTACCTTCCAATTTCATGGGTTACGACCATATCGCAATCTATTGAGTACCACAATTCCCATACAGCGGTAGCAGTGACTCCTACTCCATTCTCTCTCTGAAAGAATCAATCTCCTCACCGAACGCATCACTCGGTGGGATACCTTCATACATGGTGTTTATGCCTGCTACTCTGTTCCCCAGATCAATCGCGGCATCTACTCCGGCACCCATGGCCAGTGCTGAAGCGAATCCAGCTATGAAGACGTCACCACTCCCAGTCGTGTCTACCGTCTCTTGGATAAGGCGTGTGGGATAGTGAGTAACCTTGTCACCGTGGAATTCAACCCCTGAGGCCGATGTGATCATGAGACCGGCTACAGGTATGTCCACATTGACTTCCTGATCCGAGGCCTTCACGTAGTCAAATACACTAACTGCTTCCTCCAGTCCCCTGTTCACCCGGACAAGGACTGTACCGTCTTCACCGAAGTCCCTGACAAGAGTCTGCATGTCTATGATCGATACTCTACCCAGATCTGACAGTTGTTTGAGTCTATCTGTCCTAATCTCACCCGCTAGCCCCGAGACGATGACCACGTCGAATCGGTCCTCAGGTAAGTCGACTATATCTGCTGCCCTGCTCAGGAGATGCATGCATCTGTCCTCCTCACAGTCCTCCTCGTACCTGAAAACTGTGGACACATCCGAGGGTTCCACTCTCAGATCCACCCCGTTCGGAAAGGGGAACTCAGGATCTGCAGAGGTGAGGAAAGCTATCCTGTGAAATACCCTGTTTAGCACCGGGTACATGAAGAGCGCGGGACCACCCAGAAGTTTTTTACCATATCTCAGATCATAGCACACGTGTCCGACAACAAGGACTGACAGATTCATCTCTGAATGCATTGAATATTTGTGGTATATATGTGGAATAGTGTAATACTGATTTATGCTAATCTGGAGTATGATGCGAATGTGAGTGACTTGTCGACTGTTGCTGGGGTGATGTCCCCGATCACAGCTCCGACGACATATTTCATGTGCTTCTTGGAGGCAAGATCGAGTATCCTCTGAGTGATTACCCCGTCAATGACGATGGATGTCACTGAATCAGTCTTTTCGAGTGAGTTATAGGCTTCGGCCGTGGGGACAGATGCAATGAGCTTGTTGTTCTCGTCCAGCATCACTGCTTGGAACGTCTGCTTCACACTCTCTGCGTGCATCCGAACTTCATCGGGTATCTTAATGACCGAGCGTCTTCTTCGCCCTCTGTCATCTGATCTCCTACGACCTCTGTCATCAGACCTTCTTCGCCCTCTATCATCCCTTCGGGAATCGGTAGGCTTGGATCTGAGACGCTTTTCTACTCTCTGTTTCTTCTCCCTTGAGTACCTCGAACGCTTGTTCTTCGCTTTCTTCTCAACGGGTTCAACGGGCTCAACCTCTTTTGTCTCGACCACTTCGGTCTGGACCTCTTCGGTCTTGGAGCTCCGTTTGTACCTCTTGGTGGAAGGCTTGGAAGTTCGGGCCTTCTTCGGTGATCTCGAAATTCTGTCAAGGGACTGCGATCGACTTTTCTGTGGTCTGTGGTCATTCTTATCCATGAACTCCTTGAGGTCCATTCGCTCCGTGAGGAGCTCGGCATCAAGGAGAGAGACCTTGTTCTCAAGTGCTTTGAGAACTTCTTGCTTGCTCAGGTCCTCGACCTCTTTGTTCTTCGGCGCCCTGGCGACGTAGTCAACAGACACCGTGTTGGCGAGGAGTTTGAGGAGGAAGTCTCCACCCCTGTCACCATCAAGAAATGCAGTGACGATCTTCTTCTTGCACAGTGTTTTAACAGACGGTGGGATGTTTGAACTTCCTTTGAGCTCAATGGTGTTAGAGATATTGTACTTGAGGAGTTTCTCCACATCTGCCCTGCCCTCTACCAAGATAATCTCCTCAGAGTGGTAGACATCGGGGCCAGCAGCGAGTCTCTCGGGTCCAAACTTCGTCATTTTCCCTCTCTTGGAGGACTTGAGGACCTTGTCAGGAAGATTCTTGACATCCTCGGATGTCTTCCAGTTCTTCATGATCTCTGCTGCACGGGCGGCAATTGCTTGTCTCTTCTCCTTTCTCACGTCTTCAATCCTTCGCAGTTTGATTGAAGCAGAACAGGGACCCACACGGTCTACCTGCTCAAGTGTAGCAGCGATGATGGCCGTCTCCACCTTGCTCAGGCTGGAGGGGACCTCGATAGTCCCGGTGGTCTTCCCGCTACTTTTTTTTACTTTTAGAACAATCCGTCCGATCCTACCGCTGTTCTGGAGTTGTTTGAAGTCCATCTCTTCCTCCAGAAGACCCTCGGTCTGACCGAATAGTGCTCCTACTATGTCACTCTCATTCGCATAACCATCTACCAAGATTTCCGCATGAACACGATATTTGATTAATTCTTCGTATGTTTTTGCGCCTATTATAAACAACCTCGGTTTTATTGATTTTGTGACATGGAACCCAGATAGAATGAAAATTCTTAGGATTCCCTGAATAAACTATATTCTGATTCTTATTAAACAATTGCATTGGGCTTCTTGCTATTAAGATATCTGCCGGAGATTGCTCCCCAATTCATCGGAAAACCTCGGTGGGGTCCTCGAACTCCGGCATTATGGTCTAAGAATCACGATATGTCATAAGCATTACGCTCACTCCTGTTCCTATCACTTCCTCTGGATAAAGGAGATGATGAATGGGGGGAAGAGCGAGGTACCCACTAGAAAGATGAGCAAACCACTTGGGAATCCTGAGATCATCGCCTGCAGCCCGAAGACCGAAAGCACTATTCCCAGTAGTAGGAGAAAAATACTCCTCTGCTTGATGTTGATCTTACGGGTCCACTTACCTCTGGGAGAATTTGGTCCCAAGAGGCCAAGGAAACCGTAGAAGTTGGCATCCATTAGCATCAGATTGGAGCTAATACTGATGTAGATAAAGCCAAGAATCTGGCTGTACTTGAATTCCGACTCCCCTCTCATCTTCCGCTTGGATATGGAGTAGATCACAAAGAGGGTGTATGTAATGAGGAGGCTGGCGGGAATGAAGATCGCAGTAGTCACTCCGTAGATGTAGGCACGTTGTGACTCGAAGCCCATGAGGATAAGAGGAATGAAAGAGAATCCATAGACATATGAGACGAAGAGCACTGGTGTCATGAAAACTATGCTCAGGGTCTCTGTCTTCTGCTGGAAGCTCAGGTGGGGGGAGGACATGATGTCCCTGTAGCGACAACGAAGTACATTGGTTCCCCCGTGGGACCACCGCCAAACCTGCGAGATCTGATTCGAGTAACCGTGGGGAACGTCACCTAT
>WAMJ01000014.1 GCA_015522385.1 Candidatus Heimdallarchaeota archaeon | reverse complement strand
TCATGGGTTCAGATACAGTAGACGAATACGGGAAGCTCATGGATAGAGACATATTGAGAACTCTTCATCAATGGCTAATTGAACTCTCGTGGAAAATCTAGAACTGTTATTATCTATTATTCTAATGTACCAATCGCCCAAACCATTCAGAACATTATTACAATTCGTACTCTCTCGCGAGACTCGTTCAAGATCATGACACCTAGTTCGCTGACAGCGATAACTTCTCTTTCGTCTGCACGAGTTTCCTATAGATCACTTCACCGAGGATTGCCGACAGGTCCGATCCTGAGGTTACGACGATTCGTTCCATGGGATCATGCCTGAAGTCGTAGAGCGATATGAACCACCCTCTTATACTCTCGACCTCCACTTCCCATTTTTCGTCCATACGCCCATGTGATGTGGAAATCTCATTTACAACCTTTTCCAACCTTCTAAGCTTTTCTGTCAAACGGCTGCTAGCAGTGGTCAGTTGCAGGAGGACGAGTGTATCTCTTGTTCTGAAAACACCGTCCACAATCTCCATCATCGGTAGGTGGTAGAACACACCATTCTCCATATTGGTGATGTCTTCTATCTTTGACAAGTTCAGTGTTTTAATGCTGGCAATCTTGGAAATGTCGAATGGTACATTCTTGTCCGAAATTACCATCGAGCTCAGGATAATGGTCTCAAAGGTGTATCCAGAGTGCGACCCAACAAGTTTGGCGAATAATGCATTGCTGTAGACCTCGTAAAGGAATCTCTCGAATTCACCATTGAGGTTCTCGAGCAATGCCTTTGCATGGAAATAACTGGTGATATAGTAGTCAGAGTTTCCGTTCTGTACGATGATACCGATGTTCATCAGCTCGGATATGATCTCGGAGAGGAGGTCAATTCCCACCTCCTGATCTTCCATATCGGAGAGATAAAGGTTGTTCGTGAGTCCGGTGACTATCCACTCCTTGACCTTATTGAACCCCTCCTTTGACTGCAGATCACGGATGCCCCTCCTTTTGCTGGTATCGAGGATATTGTTGTACATGGATCTCTCCACCCTGTTGAGGAGAAGTTCAGCAGTTGGCTCTCCCCTCTGGATATACTCTCTCACGATTATCTCTATTGTCCGCGGATGTCCTCCGCTGTAGTCATTGAGGAACTCCTCCAATACATGTGTTTTTCTGAGCTCGGGGTACAAGCTCCGAAGTTCATGGATGTAGGCAGATATGTCATCCTTAGCGAGTGGGCCAATTACTACATGCTCAATCTTACCGTTGAGAGGTGATCCTATCCCATGTCCGATCTTGCTTACAATCGTGTACTGAGTTCCTGAAATTGCAAGGAGGATACGGTGAGAAAGTAATCCCGAGAGAAAGGTGGCATATGTTCTGAGCAATGTGCTCTTTCCCTCGGTTATTCCCTCCAGAACTTGGATTTCATCGGTAACAAGAAAGACTGGTAGAATGCTTGCGAGCGAGAGGATGAGCATCGTGACTCTGTTAAGGGAGATCTCACTTTCCTGAAGGTTGAAGTTGAGTTGGCTGAGCCTGTCGGTAATCTCCTCTTGGTCTCTACGACTTCCCTCTATCAATATCTCCATCTTCGAGTCCCTGACCTGTCGGAGGACAAGAAGCAGGTCATTGGCTATGTCCATCTCGGATTGGTAGTTCCCCCTACAAGTAAAGTAAACTGCAATTCCTTTCCTCCCCCTCTCGATCATCCTACCGAATCTCTTCAGCAGGGTGGTCTTCCCCACCCCAGGAGCATTGAGGTAGGAGAGAACCTTCGGTGGGCCCTCGTCGTTCACACGATCCTCGAAGAACCTACTCAGAAGCATGAGGTCCTCCTGTCTTCCGACAAAGATCTTCCTAAAATCGCCTCTCACTCTGGATCACAATGGTACTCGGGGTATAAGTACCTATCCATGTCGCTTGTGGATACACACCTCGATTTCTGTCCCCTCATGTGCCGATATCGTTGTTGGACAGGCTCAGGGTAGATTGACACGCAACAGGACCGTAGTGAAGATATAGTGATGCGATCGGTGGTTATTGCGTTGTCAGAGATTAAGTGGATATTCTCTTTCTCTGGACGAGGATCACCACAAGCGGTCATGAGGATCTTAAATCAGGGCGAAACCCCACGCCTAGTTGTTTGGACGACGAGCAGGAGAGTTCTTACATGATCCTTTTGTGGATAGTAAAGATATGTCATGTATTGATTATTTATTTCAATGAATGAAGATAGATCTTGATGCTCTCGGGAGTAGTGAAGAGACGGTGCAATGTGGTATGCGTGAGACGCTGATGGATCTCGGGAGATCGACGGATTCCACGAGGGAGTCGAACGGGTCCTCGATGTGTCGCATGACATCAGAGTGCTCACGGTTCCCATAAAAGCTTGGTACACCCGGGCGCTGTGATGGTCCTCTACAGAGAAGGACTTGAAGCTAGATGGCTACGTATTAGAGGTAGACATTACAGCCAACGGCCTTCAATTCGGTGAGTACAGACGTGTCTTCAAGAGGGTTATCCTGCAGAAACAAGGTCCTGAGACTCTTTAGATCGGTCATGGATTTCGGTAGCTTATTCAGCTGATTGTTTCCCAGATCCAGAGTAATAAGCTGCTTGAGGTTCCCGATGGAATCTGGTAGGGTGGTGAGCTGATTGTTTCCCAGATCCAGAGTATGGAGCTGCTTGAGGTTCCCGATGGACTCTGGTAAGGTGGTGAGCTGATTGCCACGCAGACTCAGAATATTAAGCTTCTTGAGTTTCCCGATGGACTCTGGTAGGGTGCTAAGTTGATTGTCTCCCAGACCTAGAGTATTAAGCCGCCTGAGATTGCCGACGGATTCAGGTAGTGTGGTTAGTTGATTTCCTCCCAGATCCAGAGACTTTAGTTGTTTGAGTTCCCCAATTGACTCGGGTAGGGTGGTTAGCCGATTTTCTCCCAGATCCAGAGTATGGAGCTGCTTGAGCTTCTCGAAGGACTCTGGCAAGATTGTTAGTCCATTGTTTCGGAAATACAGAGATTTTAGCTGCATGAGATCCCCAATTGACTCGGGTAGGGTGGTGATCAGATTGCCGTATAGACCTAATAGTTCCAGAGACGAGAGTCTGAAGATTGATTCGGGTACCTCCTTCACACCATTATCTACTATCCAGAGATACACCACCTCCCCCTTTATGTGCCTGTATCCTAATTTCCACCGTGTTCGTTCACCAGCCAGTGGGATGGGTTCACCGAGCTCGATCTCCAGGTTCTCAAGGCATTTTGCATCCCTTGCCACCAATCTCTGTCCATTGTACTCCTTCATCTATCATTACCTTCAATACTGAATGACGTTGACCCGTGATCCTCTCGATTCACGAGGTTCTTCTGATGTGCTGTTCCAGCTCTTCCTCTAAGGGTCCCCGCATCTAGATCACGGTCATTTGACGATATAAAGGTTCTACAATGACTTAGGGGGTATGTACTTGGCTTTTCAACAGTATAACCTCAGATGATGAACAACAGGTGTGCACTCATCCACGAAGTGATGCTGACATAAGATGACATCACTCGATCGTTTTTTCCGATCGTGGTTACTTCCTGATTAAGGACTCTTTCATTTCCTCCCGTTCTGGGAAATACTGCGACCCGTACCGCTCTCCAAGAAAATAGTAGTGGACGATCCCTGGTAGAATCCCCCCCTCTCCGTGGATACCCAAGGGGTTCTCTCCTAGAGGTTGATGGGTAGTGTGGTGGATGTGGATTGTTGATGTCAAGTAACTCCTCAGACCTTGTGAGCATTGTGAAGGAAGTACACCAATGATCCTGATACTCCCTCTTCGTATTGATCTCTTCCGTCAGGGGTACATTTAATATGTGGATCGGGACTGAGTATTCATGAGACTACGGGTGGCCAATCTAGGACCGATAAGTAAGGCGGAGCTTGAGGTCAAGCCTCTCACAATTATTGTCGGTAAGAATCAGTCCGGCAAGTCTTTCCTAGCAAAGATGCTCTACACAATCGAGCACCTATCAGAGGTTCATGAGATGGAGCTTAATGTCCTTAAAGCCCAACCCGTCTCAAAGGGAGACAGCGATTATTATATTCCTACACCAAAAATAAAGATCGAAAATTTGCGGCTCCATAAACAAGTACATCCTCAAGGACTCCAGATTATTCACAATTCGGTGGAACCAATCGAGCAAAGATTGTCAAAATATCTCATTAAGACTATGTCTTGGTTAATGACAAGGATGCACATTCGCGAACTTCTAGGACAGGTATATGGGTTCAATAATTATTCAGACATTATAAGATCAGATTATCCTGAAATGACGGTTGAGACTGACCTAAACCTGAATTTTCGAATCGCAGGTATGAATGATGCAAAATTGACTGATGTTGAGACAGTTGATCCTCTACCTGAATATCCTGAGATAATGGTTGAGGAAGTTGGCGATAATTTACTCTGCAGATACAACGGAATAAATGGGGCTCTTATCCCCAAGAAGGATCTTGAGGATGATGCCAAGCTCCTATCGATGCTCCATGACATCATCCTTCACATGGTATCCAAAATTATAGATATTGATCTCCAACCCCGTGTTCACTACTTCCCTGCTACTCGATCTGGTCTCCTTCTCCGTCGGAACAAAATCATCAGGGACAGTCTCGTGATTCGTCAGACCACATTAGATGAATTTTTTTCTGATAATGGGAAGAGACCCAGAAGGGTACGTCCTGACCAATTTGCTACCTATTTCGAGAGGGAGATACTCTCTGCTCTTTCTCAGGAGATAGCTGAGGTGCCAGAGTGGAAGCACAAACTTCTGGAATTCTTCTCGGAGCAAGTCATGGGTGGAAAGATAGAGACTGATGACCGATTTATAGATGTCATACACTATGTGTCCAAGGGTACTGCTTACCGGCTTAACATGGCATCCTCGCTGGTCTCCGATCTTGCGCCGTTCTATCTTCTGGTGCAACGAACTTTGCAGAAGGGAGATATGGTCATCATCGAGGAACCCGAGTCGCACCTTCATCCGGGTGCTCAACTGGGGATGGCGAAGTTCCTTGCTATGCTGGTCAATTCTGGGATAAGAGTCGTGGTCACAACCCACAGTGACTATCTGGTGGGTCAGTTCAGCAACCTCATCAAGGCTTCACATCTTGACGATCCGGGTGAGTTAGGTCTGGACGATATCCAATTGCTCACACCTGACCAAGTGGGTATCTACGCATTGGTAGAGAGTGCAGATGGATTCGTCCTCGAGGACATCGAAGTCAATGAGGATGGAATAGAGGAGGACACTTTTGCAGACGTTGTCCAGGATCTCTACGATGAGACGATTAATATCGATATCCGACTCGGGAAGGAGGGACTGTGATATTCCCTGTATGCTGATCCAACATCTTTCGGACAGATACAGTACGTTTAAGCTGAAATCCTGCAAGGAAAAAGGTGTTAGTTGCTCTATACGTCATGGAGGTACTGTCAAAGATTCTTTTATTTTCGATATTGAGAAGTACCGGGAAAATGTTCTGAATAGTCCATCAGGTCTGAAGGTCGTGGATTGTGTTTTTTTCGTGAACTCGTCAAACCACCATGTAGTGCTTGTAGAACTAAAGTCTGGGAGGGTTAATATTAAAGAAATCCAGAGCAAATTCACGGATTCGTTCAGTATCTTAAACAATCTTGGGCTAACTTATAATCTTCTTTTCAAATTCGTCCTCGTCAGGGGCAAGGCTAGTGGTGCAGTCCTCAAGGGGATGATAAGGAACCAGCAAACTGTTGTGGTCAGCGGAAAAACATACCGGATCATCATAGGAAGACCCCCCTTTCAACTCAATGCGATCGTACCCTGAGCTTGATCCCTAGTGTATTCTCCGTGGTCTTCTTCATACTGAGCATGTGCACAGTATTTCAGATTCACGAGAACTGTATCCAGCAACCAGCTCTCCGTAGTTTGGTGAGCACTGATGTATAGGTATTGACCGGGTACTTGCCGAAATCCACAAGAAAGGACTTCTCGATCTCGGTAGTATCCCCCGATAGTGATGGCAGTTGATTGTCATCGATGTACAGTTTCCGCAGACCTTGGAGTTTACCGAGACTCTCGGGGAGGGACGTGAGTTTGTTGGAGCTTAGCAGGAGTATCATTAGATTGCTGAGTTCACCAATACTTTCGGAAAGTTCTGTGAGCCTGTTGTGTCTCAGATCGAGGACAGATAACTGCTTGAGCTTTGCGACTGCATCAGGTAGCTCTTCGATTAGGTTGTTACTCACGCCTAGGTACTTGAGTTCCTTGAGTTCACCGATGCTCTCGGGCAATGATGTAAGCTGGTTTGAACCCAGTTTCAAGGAAGTTAGTTCTTTGAGTTCACCGATGCTCTCGGGCAATGATGTGAGCCGGTTTGAACTCAGGTTCAAAGCAGTTAGTTCTTTGAGGTCTCCGATGCTCTCGGGTAGTTTGGTGATTCTGTTGGATGAAAGCGATAGCAACTTCACCGACTTTAGCCCGAAGATTGCCTCTGGGACTTCCTTCAGGTCTTTATCGGGCAATGAAAGAGACCACACTCCGTCCTTTACCATGGAGTAGCCAAACCTATCGCGATCTACTAGTCTCGTACGTGAGATGGATTCACCGAGCTCGATCTCCAAGTTCTCAAGGATTTCTGCATCCCTTGCCACTAATCGCTGTCCATTGTACTCCTTCATCTCTCATTACCTCCAATGCTGAATGACGTTGACCCGGGATCCTCTCGATTCACGAGGTTCTTCTGATGTGCTGTTCCAGCTCTTCCTCTAAAGGTCCCCGCATCTAGACCACGGTCATTTGACGATATAAAGGTTCTACAATGACTTGGGGGCTATGAACTTGGCTTTTCAACAGTATTATCTCAGATGATGAACAACAGGTGTGCACTCATCCACTAAGTGATGCTGATATAAGATGATATCACTCGATCGTTTTTTCCGATCGTGGTTACCCTGATCCGAACCCAGCCAAATACCTCCCGTTCTGGAAAATACTGCGACCCGTACCGCTCTCCAAGATAATAGTAGTGGACAATCCTTGACTGGATCTCCTTATTCGTCCGTACTGCTTTCTGTAGATCCCGGTGTTTTCCGAGAGGTCACAACTATTCTCTCCATATTTCGTTCCATGGCATCATGCATGAAGTTGTTGTGGGATATAGGAAATTACGGGCTGATATCTAGTTTGCCTGAAGATATAGTGATGCAATCGATAGTTATTGAGTTTTCAGAGATTAGGAAGCTATTCTCTTCTTACGGACGAAGATACCACCTGCCACAATAGCGAGCATGGCCATGAAGATCCCGAAACCAGGCGTTGGTGTGGTCACAGTGAAATTCTCATTCAGTTCTGGATAGGTAGCCCCTGATCCGAGACTAAAGCTTCCTTCTCTATCTACAACAACCTCCAATCCACTAAAGACGCTGATGTCAAGGACATTTCCAACCTCGTCCTTTATTGTGTAGGTCCAGATATTGTACTCACCGGCCGGAAATGACTGGTTGATCAAGAATGTGGCGGTGAATGTACCATCCTCATCCAATTCGGGATAGAATTTAAAGTAGAAAGCCTTGTTAACTTTCACGGATTCTAGGCTAGCGATCATTACCTCGAAGTACACGATCTCAAAATCGTGGGTGACGTTAGCGACGAAGGTCATGTTATCACCCCAGGTGAGGCTGCTGCTGGTGAACTTGAAGCTGTTCACGACTATGGGACCGGGATCGGGTAGCACGAGGACCGATGGTGCCTCGTCAGCCTCCCACTCCTGGCCGTACACCTTGTCCTCGGTGAAGACGACGATTTTGGAGACGTAGATCTTGTCCGAGAAGTCGCTGCTGTTGAGCTTGAGGACGAATGTACTGTTGACGGAGGCGTCCATCTGGAAGATCTTCCCTTCCTCGGAACCCTCTTTCATGATCGTGACCTGCACCTCTGTGAACACGAGGGAGAAGTTGCTGAAGTCAGCGGTCAGCGAGAAGACCTCATTGCTGCTGACATTTGGCTTGTTGAAGCTCAGGACCCCATCGAATGACGGAATGATCTCCTCTCCGGGCAGTGTCTCGTTAGCTGCAAGTACTTGGAAGGACTTCAGTGTCTGCTGCTCCATCTCGTTCCCGAACTCATCCACTGCGTAGACGGTGGCTGCCGAGTAGAATGCAGGGGTGAAGCTCTCGTTGACGAGGACGGAGACTTGGTAGTTGCCGTCCACTAGCTGCATGCTGAACCACCCCATGGACGTGAGGTCGTCACGTACGATATTCACCCTCACCTCAGTGATGGAGCTGTTGTCGCTGATGCTCGCCGTGAAGGTGACGGTGTCGTCCTGCTTGACCTGGTTCCTGTCGAAGCCGGCGCTGTCCAGTACCGGGGCTGCGTTGTCTCCGTCCGTTGATCCATTGAGCACCTCGAAGTACGGGACAATGAGAAATGTAAAATTCTTGAAGTTCAGGTTACCGGCCGCGTCGGTGGCTTTCACCCATTCTACGTAGTAGTAGTCGAGAGCGAAGCTGCTGTCGGTGCTGATGACGGTCTGGTACGTGTTTCCGCTGCTTGGGCTCATCGAGTATGTACCAACGGACTGGCTGTCCGAGTCGCGGTTCAGCGAGAACTGGACGCTGCTGATGTTGCTGTCGTCGAAGACATCTATGCTGAAGGTGATGGACTCACCTTGGTAGATCCGCTCCTTGTCGAAGCGCGAGTTGTTCACCACCGGTGCTGTCGTGTCGGTGTTTGTGTTCTCGACCACGGAGAAGGTGATGCTGGTGGTCGGATAGATCGTGTTGGAGTTGAAGTCGGTGATGGTCAGTGCATTGACTCCGTACTCGTCGACGGTGAATGTGCCATCGATGGAGATCACCGCTCGATACGTCGTGTTTGCTACGTACTCCATCACATATGAGCCAGCTGAGAAGCTGTATGCAGGGAGGTAGAGATCGAAACTTACCTCAACAGGGCTATCGTCAGTGATGTCGGCGTACAGTGTGATGTCCTCACCGAAGGAGACGGTGGTCTTGTCGAAGTAGATGTCGTTCAGCACCGGGTCTGTGACGTCCGGAGTCGTGCCGGACACGATCACGAACGGTGTGGTGTAGTCGAAGAACTTGTCGAAGTAGTAGGCGAATGCGTCGTCCCTCAATGAGTCCACGGTCACATTTCCAGACTGCATGTAGGAGAGCACGGTGAAGCTTCCTTCGTACCTCAGCGTGTTGGCCGAGTCCTGGTAGAGCTTTAGATTCAAGAAGCCGTTGTAGTCGGATCCGTTGTACGCCAGCAACACCGCTGTGAAGTAGTTGGCGGTGACGGAAGCTGTGAAGTCAACGGTCAGGAGCACGGTGTCCCCAGCGGTTGCAGAGCTGGTGTTGAATGCGATGGAGGAGATTCCCACTGCATTTGGCGATATGTCTGAATTTGAGGGCAAGCCGATCCCTTGGGAATTGGTACTATAGCCCACAAAAACAATCAGTAAAATGAGGGCAAAACCTCTGAGTTGTTTCATGGTTACGTAGGGTCTTTATCGAAGATGTTAATAATTTCGATTAGACTAGCCATAGTGCAAAATTCGATATCTGCAGGCTTCAGGAAATGTTTCTGTCATCATTTATAACCCTTATCGTGTTTTCATCCGTAAATTGTGACTACAGCTCTTCTACTCTTATTTCTATTGATTTTAAAGTGTTTGTGAGAGCGGGTCATTTGATACTGTGATTCGGGGCTGTTCACCTGGATGAATGCAGTAGGCAAATCTTCGGCGTAGGCGTCCGGAGAAGCTTCCAATCCGTAAGCGGGGAACAGACCGTGTACAGTCCGGGCCGTATCAGTTCCCCCGGTTCTTGGTCGGGTAGAGATCAGAGTCACTTCTGGTCTACGGTGACCCAGTGTCGGCGTGATCTGAAAATATTTTTATAACCTCCGTCCCGACCTACCTCAATGGCAAAGCGGATACTGATCTGCCCTTGGGGAAAGTACTCGGGGTGGAAGGAAACGGAATACATCTTCAGAACTAACGGCAGGGAAAGCAGGGTAAAATCCTACTCTACTCTTCCTATCCTCCTCAATTCCCTGCATCCAGACAGGGTGATCCTCCTTGTGCTCGACAGCCTCGTGACGGAGGGCTGCAAGTACCCTGAGGTCGAGCAGAACGTATTGGATGGGGTGAGGCACTATCTCTCGGATACATTAGGAGTTGACGGTCCTTGTGACATAGCTGTACTGCCCAGTAACGGCACCTTCTACGACCCTGCCAAGGGTCTTAAGGTGGTGTGCAAGAGCGACATGGAGGATCTGCTTACCCACATACTGTGGAGTCTCACAGGTTTCCTCGTTGACGAACTCAGTGCGAAGGACCCTGAGGGCAAGGAGCCCATCGAACTCTACCTCGACCTGACGCATGGGATCAATGTTCTCCCTGTCCTGACCTACAAGGTGGTGGAGACGATGGGGCAGATCATCGCTACTTCGCCCAGGGAGGTGAAGTTTGTCGTTCTGAACTCCGAGCCCTACGAGCCTATTACCCGGAGTGTACCCCTCAGGATTCTACGGGCGGAGGAGCGTGACATTCAGCCCTTTTTCCCGAGGTTCAAGTTGGGTGAATGTAAATCCAAGTACCGTACATACAACGCGTTCATGTCTAGCCTTCACTTTGGTTTACCGCTAGTCTACCGTCTATGCTTCCCTGATACAACAGCACTCCAGTCAGAAATCGAAGAGGGTTTCGAATCACCTGTGAGAGATGTTGAGTGTGTGGATATCGACGAGTGTGTGAAGAGTTGGGGGAAGGAGATCAACATCAGGACACTTATTCGGATAACTCACGAAGAACTTGACCGGAACCTGTACCCTCTCGTCCTGCTCTACCTGTACTCAGTGCTCAATCCAATGGAATCTAGCAATGAATGGATCTCCCTCAAGGAACTGGGGGATCTCTCCGATATCAGATTCTACCAAGACGCTACACTGTCGTTCATCGAGAGCGAGTTGTCCACCTATGTCCAGATAATTAAATCAAAAAGGAACAACATCGTAAATGACACACTGACTTATCTCCAGTTAATTGAAAAGAAGGATGATAATATCTACGAACGGAACTTCAGGGCTCACATCGGTCTGGAGAGATCGACGTTCGAGCTTAAATTTAACCCAAACGCCGCCACCTTCAGAGCCGAGCTCGATAAACTCCGTGGGATGCTCGACGGTACACTGGATCGTGAAGGGAAATCTAATAAAACATTGAAGAAGGATATCAAACAGTTGATCAAGGAACATGTTTACATCCGCTACCATAAGGTAGAGGAGGTTATTGACAAAGCCTGCGAACTACTTGTTAGATAGAGGAAGCCTAGTTCTTAGTCTCAAACCACTTTAATATTCATACATTATCTCGAATCAAACATTAATTATAAATGACTCACAAGACTGTTGCGGTGATAAGAAAGACAAATATCATGGAGTTACCCATGGAACCCTCTTCAATGACTATAGTATACGAATATCTTCCCCTTATAGAGATGGTGGCTAGTTGTTGGATGCGTGAGACCCTATGTCTGTTTTCCGACTATTCCAGCAGATCCACTCCGAAGGTCTTCCTGACGAACCTCACGAGCTTCTCCCATGCGTATCCCTCTCCCTTCTTGGGGACGATTTCTTCCAGAGCCTCCCACGTCGCTCCCATGTGGTGCAGCTCCCGCAGCAGAAGGCGAAGGTACCTGAGGTCTCCGTGTCTGCACCGGGACACCCTGAAGTCCGGTGGAAGATCTTCGAAATCCAGTCGCCAGTGTACCCTGAGCAGTCTGATGAGGACGTACAGAGTGTGGATATCGCAGCGGTTGAGCGCGCAGGATATCGTCACGGAGTACGGCTTGATCTCTTCCCACGGTACCCCCTTCTCTGCCAGTAATCTCAGCACATTTGTGGCTGAGTGGAGTGCCCATCCTGCGTACTCGGTACCATTAAGGCCTGTATCTTTAAGGTAGATTCTCTGCCCGGTCACCTGGGCGTAGGCCCTCCACCAGTCGCACCTCCTGGAGAAGACGTACGGCAGTAGCTGCCTCACATCTCCAGCCTCCTTCAGGAAGAGCACGAGGTGACTTGGTGGGCTCCTCCAGAAGATCCGTTGAAGCCATTCTTGCGGGAGATCTGCCAGGACTATTCCCGGCTGGTGGCTCCTGATGAGTCTTGACACCCCGAGGACCCCCGACCTCTCGATGGAGGAGAGGATGGTCTCCGTGTTTATAGATGTGTCAGGCTGTACGATCTTGGAGCAGTTGAGGAGGTAGGTCGCGAGGTGTGCGTCACTGTTCCGTACGATGAGCTCGACGAGGTCGGTGGGTACCCAGCTCACCCCGAAGACCCTCCATACGAAGAGGATCAGCTGGCCGACGAGGTAGTCCGACTCAATGTACCTGCCCTCTCCCACTACCCTCCTTCTCGTGGCCCGTGATGCAACCTCGGTCAGCACCTCCTTGTCCACGTCCTCCCACTCGATGGAGTCACGGACGAGCTCGAGGAAGACCATGGCGTGCACGATGTCGAGTCTGGAGAGGTCCCTGTTCAGGTCCTCGACCTTGTACTTTCCCGAGATTATCGCAGCGTAGAACCTGTCCTCGCCACGGAGCTGGTCGGTGCAGCGGTGGTTGAGTATCCGTCTGGTCCTCATGGGTGGATCCTCACCGAGCCTCTTCCTGATCTTGTTGTACAGCTTCTTCTCCTTCCTTCTCCGCGATAGGCTCTCTCCGTCCATGTAGTGGATCCTGAACTTCTTGAAGTAACTCCCGAGTTCTTCCCAGTGGGAGTACAGGAGCTCCTTGACAGAGTCGTCGACCCCCTCCACTCCGCTCAGTGCCATCGAAATCCTGTAGAGGACGTGCTCCGGTCTTCGAGCGAATTTCAGCTCCTTCTGCAGTTCCTTGGATATCCTCCCTGCGATCTCAGATGGGAGCAACCGTGTGACGTAAGCCGTGAAAGTGGGTTCCACATAGCTGTATGGTATTCCCCGTACATTAATCGTTCGGACAGGTATGACATTTCTTTATCGTGTTCCTCGGGGATCGTCCACGTTGCGGAGGGGTGTACTTCTTTCAGTCTGGTCGGTCCTATAGTAAGCGTATCTTGATCAAGGGTATGAGCCTCAGGGATATTGTGTCGAAGAAATCGACACATGTCTCTGCCAGATTGTAT
>WAMJ01000013.1 GCA_015522385.1 Candidatus Heimdallarchaeota archaeon | reverse complement strand
CATTGACGAGCCCACGACCGAGATCGGAATAGCGGTTCCAACTAGGGTTATTATTTCCTCCGATGCAACGACTGATCAGTTAATCGATGGTGATGTCACTATCAAACTCTATGACAAAGACAATAAGCTTCTGTTCACGACGACCGGTACAGTTACTCTTGCAGGTGATGTTGACACTATTTTCTCCGCTGTAGAGGCCTATGCATACCAAGATGAGGGTACTCTCCAAAGTGCAAACATCTCTAATCTCATCTATGCACTGGATGACACAACCGCTCCCGCGGTTCCAGATGGAACTGTGACAAGACCATACTTTGCCACTGGTTCAAGTAGTGCATATTGGGATGCTCTTGCACTCAATTTCTCAGTCGGATCATTCACACCAACAGGATACACTGCGACACTGAGAATATTCATATTCGATGGTGGGTATAGTACCACGTGGCACCATTACCTCATTCAAATTGGTAAGACCAACTCTTCATATCAGGATGTTTCTCCTCCTGCTGTCAGCACTGCTTGGGACGACGGAGCGGATAATGGTCCTACTGCTCTACAGATTGATATCACGTTGAAGAGTAATGAGTGGTCAACGGGGTCATTCTGGGTCACTCTTAGACTCTGGGACGCCAAAGTTGATCAGGTACAACTCATTATCACACCCAATGCATAATGAATATTGATTTAGTATACTATCCATAATCCCAGCATTAAATTAAATCCCAACCAAAGGAATAGTATGGAGAACTCAAGAACCCCCTATGACGAATTGCTCACAATCATTAGGGAGAAACACGAGATGGTGCCACAACTCCTCACTGAGCTTGGAATCGAGTGCTGGTTGGTCTTCCTCAGAGAGACTTCCGCTTCCCCAGACCCTGTTCAACCTCTGGTTATTGGTGGTGACGTGGTGTGGGAGTCCGCGTTTATTTTCACCCAAGATGTTAGGCTCGCAATAGTGGGAGATTTCGACGCTGATGCAGAGCGTGATAAGGGGATCTGGACGGAAGTAGTGCCCTATACACAGGGAATATCCATCCCGCTCGTCAAGTCTCTTGAAGGGATCCAGACAATAGCCGTGAACTACTCCAAGGACGACGTGATGGCTGATGGTCTCAGTCATGGGCTCTACGAGAAGCTTTGTGAATATCTACCTGACAAACATCTCATTTCCTCACAGCATTTGGTGAGCAAACTTAGGAGCAGGAAGTCTCGTACCGAGATCCGGTTGATAACGGAGGCATGCCTGATCACCGAGCAAATCAACGAGGTGGTCGGTAGTAGGCTCAATCCTGGTCTAACCGAGAAGGAGATCCAGCGGATGTTCCACGAGGAGATGGATCGGCGTGGCGTGACGGAGTCATGGCAGCGAAAGAGCTGTCCAGCAGTTGACACAGGTCCCGACAAGGTGATGGGGCACGTCGGCCCCACTGACCTGAGGCTACGAGAAGGTCATACACTCCACAATGACTTCGGTGTGAGATACCATGGATACTGCAGCGACATTCAAAGGATGTGGTTCGTTGGCACAGACATCCCTGAGGAACTAATCCATGCTTTCGAGACAGTCCGAGACGCGATCTACCTAGCCTCGAAATTCATCAAACCTGGGGTAAGGGGACACGAGGTTGATTCCGTGGCGAGGAACTATGTCGTCTCGCGAGGCTATGCGGAGTACAAGCACGCCTTGGGGCACCAAGTGGGTACATTAGCCCACGATGGAGGGACGCTTCTTGGTCCTCTTTGGGAGAGATATGGTGATCTACCCAACGGGGTCGTCGAGGAGGGCAATGTCTTCACCCTCGAGCTATACGTTACGACCAAGAACTATGGTATGGTCTCCCTTGAGGAGATGGTGGAGATCACTGCCGAAGGGTGCAGGTTCCTCGTTCCCCGGCAGGAGTCATTTCTCACAGTTACCACTGGATAGGGTGTTGAATCTTAGTATATAGGGGGTTAAACAAAACGAGGTTAGTGCCTGTTCTTCCTCAGAACAGGGATCGCAAGTAGTATAGAGAGTGTCATGTACAGTGCAGGGTAGAATGAGGTCGCACTTTGTGTTGTCGCAGCTTCACCACCAATGTCCTTGTAAGTGGCTTCGGTTGTTGTATATCCTCCGGTTCCATCGGTATAGGTCGTGGCGAAGGGTGGGTCTGTTTGAGTATCCCGCTCTGCGTCATCTAATAGCTCGCTCAATACCATGCTGGTGTAGCCCCTGACGACGAGACCGTAGTACATGGCGACATCGATCACACCTTCGTTGTCACCCTGGGAGATCAGGTAGGATATTCTTTGCAGCGCCCAGAGCTTCTCCACGTGAACATACTCGTCCTTGAGGAGTCCGGTGTTCAGTACCCTCGTGGTGGAGACGTTCTGGTCAGGGTATTGGATGGTGGTGTCGATGATCACCTCGGTGGTGAACGTCCCCGTGACGACGACCTCCTGCCCGTCCGAGAGCTGGCCGATGCTCTCGATGTTGTTCAGTGTCTTGACTCCTGAGATGCTCATGCTCCACCCCATGAGCTCCAGACCACTAACCTGCTGGAAGAACCTCAGGATCTCCCCGACCGCGTTCTCGTTGTTTGCCACCTTGACATAGACCCCGCCGTTGGTCGATGCGATCTCGGACATCAACTGCTCGTCTGCTGAGTTTCCGAATGCGATCGTCGAGATCGGGATCTCATTTACGTTGTTCGCCTTGAGGTTAGCGACGATATCAGATCTATCAGTGTAAGTGCCGGTATTTGGCACTCCGTCCGAGAGGAGGAGGATTCCGTTGGTGTATGTCTGATCTGAACCAAAGTAGTTTAAGGCATCGATGAGTGGGTCGTATATATTCGTGGAGCCTGTGGCAGAAATACTTTTAACCCAGTCAACTGCCTCATTTTTGTTCGTAGCGGATGCCAGCTTCGTCTCTGCCCACATGGATGTTCCAGTTGAACTGAAGGCTATGACATTGAAACGATCTGTCTCTGCAAGATTGCTGATGATATCTGAGAAGGCCTGCTTGACGTATTCCATTGGAGTGCCAGACATTGATCCAGAGCGGTCGATGACAAAGACATACTGGCCGTCCTTGCTCCCAGTGTCATTGAGCATGGGTGCGAGGTTGTAGGCGAAGAAGTTCTCCGTGCCGTTACTGTAGCCAATGATGGAGGCATCTCCCTCGTAGCGTGTGGTCCCGTAGGTCAGGGTGATCCCGTCGAAGGGCACTGATCCATCGTACGTGACGAGTACCCCGTTTGTGATGGTGGAATACACCGCATTTTGCAACCCAGGTAGTTGTACCCCGACAATTGGAGCCCTGTTGGATATGACGCTGATCTCAACATGGATGGTCTGTGACAGTCCAAGCGATGAGGGTATGATTACCGCTGTGTACTCCCCAAGGTTCCTCGTCAGACCTCCCTCAAGCTGGAAGGTGATGGTTGCTGATTCCAAAGCCCCTAGGTTGAATCTGACATTGTACTCCGAGCCATAATCACTAATTATGGCACCTGTGAGGTTCTGTGCTTTGGTCTCGTTGTAGATCTCCTCTGCCTTATTGACCGGGAAGACTCTGCCATAGAGGGTGGAGTTCTCCAGCTCGATGGTGACGTTGCTGAGGTAGACGTCCTTTTGGATGGGGATGTTAAACACCACTTCCTGATCAGTACTTGCAGTGTTCTTCACGTCGAAGCTGTATTCAAGGTTGAGGTAGTTATCCACCACCTCTCCCTTCACGTACAGATCCCCCATAATGAGGGACTGTGCGTTAGAAGGCACTACTCCAAATACAACTAGAGCTATTACGAAAACTGTATAGAACTTATTGAGATTCTTCATTCTTATCTATATCATATTAAACAACGGTAATAAGATAGAAGGAACAAATTTTCTCCCCCCTGTATGACACTTTCTGGTGCCCAATCTTGTTAAATTCTCAATGATGAATAGTTTTGATCTGACATTTTCCAACTCCGATTATGGAATATATTTTTACTGAATAATACTCTTCCATGTATGATTCTTGGAATAGAAACTCTCTAGTTTTAATTTTTTTTGATCGATCTCTAATGATTAGTCCTAGGTAGGTCTTGCTCTAATATCTTTTCCTGTACTTTTTGATCATAGGTATAGCAAGGAGGGCAGTTGTCAGCACAAGGTACACTGGATCGAAGGAGGTTTGAACCATAGAGGTTACGGGAACTACGGTCTCCAGTATTGTGGTTATGCCGTCATAACCTTCCCGCTCTTCAATAAGCTGACTCAGTACCATGCTGGTGTATCCCCTGATTACGAGACCGTAGTACATGGCGACGTCGATCACACCTTCGTCGTCACCTTGGGATATCAGGTAGGATATTCTCTGCAGGGCCCATAGTCTTTCCACGTGGGCATACTCTTCTCTCAGGAGCCCGGTGTTTAGTACCCTCGTGGTGGAGACATTTTGGTCGGGATACTGGATGGTGGTATCGATAACTACCTCGGTAGTGAATGTCCCCGTAACGACGACCTCCTGCCCTTCTGATAGCTGGCCGATGCTCTCGATGTTGTTCAGTGTCTTGACTCCTGAGATGCTCATGCTCCAGCCCATGAGCTCCAGCCCACTGACCTGCTGGAAAAACCTCAGGATTTCCCCAACTGCATTCTCGTTGTTCGCCACCTTGACATAGACTCCACCGTTGGTCGATGCGATCTCGGACATCAGATCCTCGTCCGCTGCATTTCCGAATGCGATGGTGGAGATTGGGATCTCATTCACGTTGTTCGCTTTAAGGTTGGATACTATGTCTGAGGTATCTGTGTAGGTTCCGGTATTTGGTACTCCGTCCGAGAGGAGGAGGATTCCATTCCTGAATGTAGTGTCTGAACCGAAGTACTTCAGAGCGTCGACAAGTGGATCGTAGATGTTCGTGGAACCGGTGGCGGTGATGCTTTTTACCCAGTCGATCGCCTCATTTTTGTTCGTAGTGGATGCCAACTTCGTTTCTGTCCACATGGATGTTCCAGTGGAACTGAAGGCTATGACATTGAAACGATCTGTTTCGGCGAGATTGCTGATGATATCCGTGAACGCCCTCTTGACGTAGGTAAGGGGTAGCCCATCCATTGAACCCGACCGGTCAATGACAAAGACATACTGGCCGTCCTTGTCCCCAGTGTCATTGAGCATGGGTGCGAGGTTGTAGGCGAAGAAGTTCTCCGTGCCGTTGCTGTAACCGATGATGGAGGCATCTCCTTCGTAGCGTGTGGTCCCATAGGTCAGAGTGATCCCGTCGAAGGGCACCGATCCATCGTACGTGACGAGTACCCCGTTTGTGATGGTGGTGTACACCGCATTCTGCAATCCCGGAATCTGAACTCCTACGATGGGAGCTCTGTTGGATATGACACTGATCTCAACGTGAATGGCCTGTGACAGTCCGAGTGAGGAGGGAACGATCACCGCTGTATACTCCCCTAGGTTCCTCGTCAGACCACCTTCTAGCTGAAATTTTACATCTGCGCTCTCTCCAGCACCAAGGTTGAATCTGACATCATACACTGAACCCAAATCACTAATTATGGCACCGGTGAGGTTCTGTGCTTTGGTCTCGTTGTAGATCTCCTCTGCCTGATTGACTGGGAAAACCCTACCATATAGGGTGGAGTTCTCCAGCTTAATGGTTACGTTACTGAGGTAGATGTCATTCTGGATAGGTATGGTGAACTCTACTTCCTTATCAGTACTTGCGATGTTCTGCACACCGAAGCTGTATTCAAGATTGAGGTAGTTGTCAACCACCTCTCCCTCTACGTACAGATCCCCCATGATGAGGGACTGTGCGCTGGTTGGTACTCCTCTTCCAATGATGAGAACTAGTACCAGCGTTGATAACAGTCTTATTCTATTCTTCATTGTTAATTAAACTATGTTCCTCGATCTTATTAAGAATACGGGGAGAAATTATACCTCTATTATTCGTAGTTATCCTGTGTATCAAAACCATTGTATCTGTTTGGATCAATATTACTTCCGTTGATATCAAATTCAGGATATCCCCCTCTACTCGCAAAATTAGATAAATACAGTTCTGCCCTTGTTCATGAACAAAACACAGGGATTTATTAATTCAACTAAGAAGAGAACTTCAGTGTTTAATCCTCCCGCTATAGACCTAAGCGTCGAAGAACTCCTGTCAATAGATACTCCAAAGAGGGCACGGATTGTCGGCATGGTGGTCAGCCACTCTGACAGCGAATTCACATTGAATGACGGTAAGGGACAGGTGACAGTTCTGAATGATATCTTCGAGGTTGAGACGGGAAAGTTCTATCGCGTGCTCATCAATGCCCGGAATCGGGACACATTTGATGCTTTAGCAGTTCATCCCATCAAGGAATCTGACGTAGAGAAGTACCGGAAGATCGTCGCGCTTGAGCGTCGCGTCAAGAGGCGTTGGCAATGAGTATCGTTATAAGACAGCAAGAGTTAAATCAATAGGATATACAGGAGAAGAGAAGATGGCCCTGAACATTACTTTAGACACACCAAAGATCCTGAAGACGATCATCGAGTCTATCTCATCGAACCTCACTGAGGGAATTTATTTCGAATTTACACAGAGCGGTCTGCAGATCCTGATCTCGATTGCAGGATCTGTCTGGGCGGTAGAAGCCAAGATCGACAAAGACAAATTCTCAACCTACGAGGTCGAGGACAACGTAGTCCTTCAGCTTAGGCTCAAGGAGATCAGCGACTTCCTGAAGACCACAACTGCCAATGAGTCCTTACATATCTCCCTAAGGGACGGTGATGGCAAGGTCAAGTTGACACTGTCCAAGGAGAAGACGGAGAGAACAATCACTCTCGGCCTCCTTGCCGTGGACGACAGCTACAGGTTCAAGAACCTCGCGAGGTTCACCGAGAAGTACAAGGGGAGTTTCACAATATCGACCAATCTCTACCAAGAGGCCATCAAGACAGTTGCTCTTGGTGGTAGTCACATCACGGTCTCAATGACCAAGGACGGTATTCAGTTCGTCAGCAAGGGTATCACAAAGAACGCGGAGGTTAACATAGCAAGGGATAACGAGGAGGTTCAGAACTTCAAGTACGCCGAGGAATCCGAACAGATCGTCTCACACTTCGGAATAGAGTACCTGATGAACCTCACTAAGTTCAGCAAGATCGGTGATGCAATGCTCATCTGCCTCGGAACTACTGCACCTATCCTTTGCATCTTCGGAAGCGAGGAGATAGATCACGTCGCGGTCGCAATAGCACCACGCAACGAATAAGGCTGGAACACATGCGGGAAGAGATCATATTCACTTGGCAGAGAGAACGTCGTGAGGACGGTCTAGTTCCTGTCAGAGAGGATTTCTTCACAACTGTTCAACGGTATCTCCTCCACCTAGAGACTATGTCACGTGAGGACGACAATCCAGTCGCTCGACAAATTTTCAAGAAGCTGTACACTAGAACCAGCTATCTAGTTAACGACCTCATAGATCTCAGGGCCAAGAAGATCTTCCTCGCTGCATTGAACGACACCGAAGTCAAGATGACATCGGAGGAGAAGAATCTATTTACCAAAATACACTCTTCACTCCTCAGGCACCGGCGGGTACTTCTGGGAATCGAAGTCGATGAGGAACCTGTCCTAGAACCAGTTGCAGAACCCAAGTTGGTAGCGGAAGAAGCTACTGATGAATTGGAGGTGGAGTACTGCACAGTTGAGTTTCTAGAGAACGAGCTGGAGGTCAGCCTTGGAACAGACCTCTTAAGCTACGGTCCCTTCTATAAGGGAGACTTTGCAGTGATCCCTGTGGACAACGCCAGTGAGCTCGAGAAGAGGAACAAGGTACGCATTCTAAACATAGGAAATTAGAGTCGTAGAACCTTCATTATTGTGAATACACCGTCGACCTCCCATATCTCTACTGAAGTCCCTTCTTTTATTCTGTCCACGGGTAACTTCTGCAGCGGTGACCACTGTGGAATGATAAGCTTCCATTCCTCTCCTCCTATATCAACTAACAGCTCATATGGGTGCACACACTCACCCTCTGGTTCTTCACGAATCTCAAGCGGGTCAAGGTCGAAGTGGAAGATCTCCTTGTCTGAAAGATCGCTCCTCGCGTCCCTGTAGTTCAGGATCTTCTTCACAACCCCTGTGTGCAGCTTAGGACGGTAGACTTTCACCGCTTTGTTCACGTTGATATCATTCTCTAGGAAACGGTGGAAGGCATGATCGAATTTTCCCTCAAACGCCCAGATTTCGCACATCAGTGCTGGAATGGTGATGTCCTTGTCAATATCGAAGACGACGTAGATTCCGTCTGGGACCCTGTCCGATCTGTACCTGATAACATCAAGCTTCTCCAGTTTCATTAGGAGCTTACTACTGCTCGTCAGATCCAGATCAACATCCATGGTGATCTTGTTTCCCATTAGATCGAAGAGGTCTTTCATTCAAGATACTATAATGTCACTTCAAATTAAACTAGGTGATATGTACAGGTCAGCTAACGACTTTCATTATCGCGGAAGCTAGATCACCGCCAGAATCGATTAAGGCCTGCTTCGCAGTGTCGTAGTCACACTTACTCTGCTCCATGACCAATTTGATATCGTTCTCGTTTACTTCGATGTCCTGCTTAACCTCCTCATTTGGTTGTTCACCCTGTCTCTTACGAACTGTGGACTTACCCACTGTAATTGTGTAGATTTCCTGACCCTGCATGTGCATGCTCTGAACCTCGGAGTCGGTCAGGACAATCTCCTTATCCTTCATCCGAATGATGACCTCCTCGACACCCTTTAGGTCCTCGACGTTCATCTGGTTCATGGCCTTCCGCATTGCCTTGCTTGACATGCCCTGACCCATACCAGCTTGCTCTCGTTTTGCCTGTCTTCTTGCTCTTCTTCGTGCGGCCATTGTACACCTCTCAGTGACGCTATATTTAAGGTATATCATAATTCAAACCCTCTGGAAAAAAGATGTCTTGTGAGTTGGAATAAATCCCCAAACTTATAATACAGATTCAATATGGTGGTTCAGATACGGATAGGTGCCCCTATGCTTAACAACGAAGAACTAGTCAAAAAAATCATAGAGGAAGAGAAGAAGGCTGATAACGAGACCATGAAGGTCAAGGCCAAGGCAGAGCAGTTGATCGAGAATGCCAGGAAGGAGGCTGACGAGATCCTCAAGAAGGCCAAAGAGAAGGCCCTTGCCAAAAGCAAGAAGGCAGTCAGTGCCATTGAGAAGGAGGGTGAGGATGAGATTGCCAAGATCGAGGAAGAGAACAACAAGAAGAAGGAAGCTCTCCGAGAAGCCATGAAGACCAATGAGAAGAAAGCGGTAGACGCTGTTCTTGACCTTCTTACCAAGAGCTAGGTGGACGGGAAATGAGCAACGTTACCCGTGAGAAGATCTATGTCCTAGCGGATGAGATGACGGGCCTGGGTCTGAAGCTTGCAGGTATAGGAAACATCATCGAACTCAGTGATGAGAGGACAGGGCAGGAAGAGCTCATTAAGCTCGCTAATGATGAGAGCGTGGCAATCGTGATCATCACTGAGAAATTCGCCGAATTAAATAGGTCGATCATAAACAAGATCACACTCAAGCCATGGCCAGTAATTGTAGAGATCGAGGGACCTGAAGGTAAGATGGAGATGGAGACCAACACGCTTAAGGAGCTTATCCGAAGCGCGATTGGTATTGAAGTCGAATTCTGACCTACCCAGATTCACCATTCATTATCGATATAGATATTATCCCACAAAAGTACTAAACTCAATGAAACTATTTGGTATGATCCACCTCCCACGGATGAGTTTCGACTCAACCGTCTCCTTAGATGACCTTATTTCTTATTCCGTGACTGAAGCAAAGAAATTGGAGGAAGCGGGCTTCAAAGCATTGATGGTTGAGAATTTCAATGACGTGCCCTTCCCCAAGTCAAGGGTCTCTGACCTTGTATTCGCTAAGTTTTCTGCTCTGCTCTACCGTTTGAGACGTGAGACCGACCTAGAGATCGGAGTCAACGTTCTGCGAAACGGATGCGAACAAGCGATGGTTCTGGCTACACTGCACAACTGTGAATATATCCGTTGTAATGTGTGGGAGTCTGCCTATGTCACGGATCAGGGGATCATCGAGACTCCTGCCTACGAGGTCATCAGACTAAAACATGTTCTGAGCTCTGACGTCAAGATACTCGCAGATGTGATGGTCAAGCACGCCCGTCCTCTGGGAACGGAATCTATCATTGAGGCTGCGAAAAATGTCAATTCGAGGGGGGGTGCTCATGGTATCATCGTCTCTGGAGTTGCGACTGGTTCCGCTCCTGAACTCTCCCAAATCGAGAAGCTCAATGCTGTGGGTATCAAGCCGATAATAGGTAGTGGTTTCAGTGTAGATCTGGTGGACACATACCGGGAAAAGATCAGTGGAGCAATTGTGGGCACATCCATCAAGGTGGGTGGAGTATCGACGAATCCCATTGATATAGAACGTGCGAAAGCCGTAGTTAAGGCTATAAATGAATAAATTAATTTTAAATAAATTTGTTGAATATTGGAACTCTAAGAATATTGAAGATTATACCCTAAATAGCAGCATCGGCTAGCATAAGACCAGCTCCCTGTAGAGTGCTGGGATAGCCCATGTCAAGTGCTGTCGCAACGATTCTGTTCTGAGCTTGGGTTGTAGATAGCCCGTTGGTCATAAGGAGGGCAATTACAGCAGCGACATGTGGTGTAGCCATGGAGATACCTGAGAGGTCAGTGACACCATTGGAGGTTGAGTAGTCGATTGCATCTTGGAGCATGGCGATGGTCGATGGTGAGGAGGAAATATCTCCACCAAGAGACATCGCGATGACTTCTGTGTCATCTGCTGTCTTGAGGATACCATCGGGTCCGTCGGTAGCGTGCATAATAGACCATGCGAGATCGTCCAAACTTCCACCGCTCTTCCCTAGGCTCTTTCTACTGTATATCTCGACGTGACCTGCTGCTACACCGACTGAATCAATGCTGTTGTCAATGGCTGCGATGGTTCCGGTCACGTGAGTACCATGTCTGTATTCGGGTTGGAAAAGTGCTCGAATATCTGCAGAGGTCTGGTTATCTACCACGTACCAACTGATTGTTTTATTTATGGGATTGGTCTACTTATCACTCATGATGTCTGATAAACTGAAGGAAGCATTCATCACTCACATGAATGCCGAATTTGAGTCTTACTATCTCTACCTCTCTATGGCGGCATATCTCGACGATCAGTCATGGACTGGGATGACCACATGGATGAGCGCACAAGCAGAGGAGGAGCGTGAGCACGCCATGAAATTCTACGAGCATCTTGCCCATAGGGGGGTCCGTCCAAAGCTCTTAGCAATTAGCGAACCAAAGCACGAGTGGGACTCAGTTCTCGAGGTATTCGAGGACTCTCTAGCTCACGAGAAGGAGGTTACTTCCCTCATCCACAACTTGATGGATATTGCAGTTGAGGAAAGGGATCACATCGCTCAAAGCTTTCTCAAGTGGTTCATCGACGAGCAGGTGGAAGAAGAGGATACTGTAGGTACAATCGTGGATCAGATCAAGAGGGTTGCGGATGACCCGCGTGGTCTGATGTTAATCGATGCAGAACTTGGCAAGAGGCAGGAAACTGCAATCTAATTGAGTATCTTATTCCCCTAATTCTTGATGATTGCGTCCTGCCAAAGATTAACTGGATAGTAGACTATCTCTGGTTTACCATTCTTGCGCATGATTTCTGAAAAGTCTGGGTATATGTAGCTATAGGCATCGAAAAGCCATTTCTTCTGATGGATATCGTTATCGAACTCCACGTCCTTTCCTGCAAGACGGGATACCAAGTACTCCACATACTCGGTGATTTTTAGTGTCTTTCCTGTAGCTTCCGTGATCGCTTCTGTCGCACTCGTGATTGTTGACGTGTCGACTTCCTCACCATTGACGTACCTAAGGAGACACTCAAGTATCGATGTTGCCGCCAGTTCCTTTGGGAAGAAGACCAGTAGTTCTTGGAGGGAGCTGAGGTGTTCTAAAATAGAGTCAAGTTCCAACTCGAAGAGTTCTATGTTGTACTTAAGGAGGATGGTGATATAGGAGATCATGTAGTTGAGGCTCGATCGAGGGAAGTAGTTCATCCCTTGGTTCTCGAGGAAGACCCCCAGTGAATTCTTGAACTGAGTGAGGACATCAAGCGCCCCTGACTCAAGGATGTACTCTGTCACTAGTGGGATGTAGTATGCCAAGTACGAGTCCATCGCCTCTCCCATCGAGGACTTGAGGAACTGCACATTTGAGAAGTAGGGTTTGTAGGATTCCAAGAGTGCTAGTATCTTCATGGCTTTTTCATCAAACCCACTTCTGTCCCTGGTCTCTTCATATCTGAGTAACTCGGAAAAACACTCAGTGAGTATCCTCGCATTGTTGTATTGAAAGAAGAACATCTGAGTTATGGGTGCCGTCATCACATCGAAGTTAGCGTACCTGCTTGACTGTTTAGTGTGCAGGATTATGTCTTGCATCATGCTGAACGATTGATCGAAGAATCTTAGGGACGTGTCTACGACTTCCCTCGCACTACCTCCCGTCAGAATTTCTTCCCTATACAGATGTTCCGGTATCCCCTTGCTGAATTTATTAAAGATATTGTAAAGGGAGATGGCGATAGTAGATGGCGCAAGAGTCACCACAACTGCTCCCTGCACTCGTTCATTGAGGTTGGCGATCGAGACTTTTGCCTCGAGAAATTTCTCGGTGTCCCATGCCTCTCTGCTTATCCTATCAAGGGTTACAAATGCACTCATAAGTTTCTCGATGTATGAGAAGGCCTCCATTTCATTGATGAACGGTAACAAGTGGAGGAGAGACCCGTAAATTACAGCGTCTGCGTTCGCGAGATTGTATGCTACCATCGTCCTTTGCACATACTCAGGGTGATTCTTCTCGACGAATAGTCGCTCAGTATTCTTAGCATTCACACCAAGTAGCAGCTCAGACAGTGTGTGGGCTATCCCTATAAGACCTAGCTTCCCAGCTTGACCGTTTGCCTGTACCACCGATGCTATCATCATCCTGTGAAAGATGTGGAGCTCATACCAGTAGATTAAATCGTGATCGTTAGGCTCGAAGCTCAAGATCTTCTTGACCTTCTGGACTAGCTTGATTGAGTTCGTAATCTTCGTCTCAACATCTGTCTCTGTGTCCAGCATAATCTTATTCATCAGAGCTTTGATGGAGAATGACCGACTCTTCATCATAATTGTCCGTTGTACATCGGACAACGCCCTCCCGTCTTTGTTGGAGACAATGTTGTAGATGTCATCAAGTTCCATGATGAGCTCATCAAGGGTACTCATTCAAGACGTATTGAGAATCCAAGTACATAATACTAAGTATTCATAATGGCAAATTCGAACAAATAGAGCAGTTCATTTCCATTTGTTCCTACATGGGTTAGGTATTATCTGGTCTCGATTTCTACCATGCAATTCTCATTTCCATGGTATCGCGCTATTCGCGATACGAGTATAGCTGAGCTGGAATCTCAGTATAGTAGAACCACTAGTATCTTTCTGTTCGAGCTTTGTAGTTCTATAATTTTGAGGATTGTATTTTTCTCGATCTTTTCGCTTAGTCCGGGCTATGCGCAATAATTATTCCGACAGGAATACCCTTGGAGTCCAGTCATTTTACCCCACATTTAGCAAAAAATATCTGATTCACCTTGTGGACACTTAACGATGGCCTAATGTAATTACGTATGTTTATTACTTAGTTTTCTATTAGACGTAAGATACTATGCAAAAACATGTAGTAAAAATACTAGCTAGCTTGCTACTGGTTACTGTTGTGCTCTCGGGCATAGCTGTATTCATGGCAAGTACAGCCTCGAATCCATCTTTGGATGGAGTTAGTACAACCGGTATATATATGGATCTCTCAATCGATGGTGTAAAAGTTGAAGGAGACTCGACAACAGATCAATATGTTGAATGGATAATTCTCATGGCATATCAGTACAGTGCCGCTGATACCGCCGATCAATCGGGAAGAGTTTCTGGTAAGATACAACTTTCACCAATAACCATTGTAAAACAGGTGGACAAGTCCTCTCCACAACTCATGGAAGCACTGATAACGAACAAGAATATCGATGCCACCATTAAGACGGTTGGAGCCAACCCGGTGTCTGGAATGAGCGAAGTAACACTGATGCTAACAATTGATCAAGGGCGAATCGTTTCAATGACACAGACTGTTCAAACCGGTGACTCTGGTAATGGTGTATCCATTGACACAATCAAGATTGTCTATGAGAGACTTACCATCGACGTTTTCGAGGGTGGCAATGTGGTATCAACCGTTACCATTGATACTACACAAAGTGGAGCTTAGTCATGAGATTCCTCATCTTGGTTTCTCTGGTTCTCCTCGTTCTCGGAGGACTATCGCTATCAACCGGTTATAGCAGTGAGAGCTCGATTGTCCTTGATGGACAAGGTTCACCCGTGGATGTTTCACAGGCGCTGCGATCACTCAGTTCTGGAAGATCTAATGTCGTCCACATAACCGTTATCAATGCACCCGGGACGATAATTGAGAAGCAGAAATTCTCTGGAGTAAATCTCACACTGGTGGACAGTCCAAATTCTAAGGTGCTAAGCAATATATTCACCTCGTACAAGGTCTCGGACACATCATACAGTATTCTCCAGATCCTACGGAGTGACGACACAGCGATAGAGGGAAATTCATTTGACAGCATCACTCTCACCGATACGGTCGAAAACTTCATCGTAATAGACGTTGAGGACAGCACGGGGATCACGGTTTATGGAAACAACATCGCGGGTATAACATCGTCAAATTCAGCCAGTCCTCTCTCCTTCGAGGTGATAAGTGCTACTTACGTCGAGACCATCACTGTGTCAAAGAATACAGTTACTAAAGTCGATATCGTCGGACTCTCAGATGTCTCCCTCTCCCTTTTCGGATTCACAGAGGTTCTTGATCTTCAAATGATATCCAACTATGGATCAGCGGTCGATGTCCTCGCTAAGGGAGATATATTCGCAAGTGGGATCTCGGTCAAGACAATGAGTAAGACGCCTGAGATTTTAATTAATGTAGATTCGAACCAAATCGATGACTTCGTGGTCCATTCTACTGCAAGGACTGTCACAACTAATGGGATCTATGTAAACACCACTGTGCCTTCAACGGGTAAGGCATCATCATTGACGGTCTCCTCTAATACAGTCACCAATATGGTAAGTACTGGGGATGGTAGTTATCCACAAGATACTCTGGTGACCTCTTCGAGGGGGATATCAATATGGTCAGGTATTCAGTCCCCTGCTCTTATTCGTAATGCTATTGACACCATGAGTATTTCTTCACCCAATACAAAGGGTGGAGAGCAATTAGTTGGTGTTGAGGTCGGTGATGCAACTTCTCCCTCACTTGACAGGAACTCCGTCGCAGTTCTTAAAGGAGGTGGCACGTATGATTTCAGGGTGGTTGATTCCATCAAGGCGGTTGTTGAATTCGAGTACGGAAAATCATTTCCTGTGCAGTGGGTTGAGACTGATCCCCTAATCACTGACTACCTTCTCGATTTGGACAGCAGCACCATTGCAAAAGATCTGTATGTGCCTGGAGTCGGGATCTCACTCGATATTCCCTCTTTGTCCTCAGGTTCACATCTCTACTCCATAAACCTGCAGAAGACCGATAAGACCAGTTACTCAAACTCCTTGTCTGTAATCATATCGGATATAACTGCTCCTGTTATTACAGGTGACTATACGCTAGAGATTTCTGCCTTCTCAAGTGTGACGTTGAACTGGACAGTGACTGATGATCTCCTACTAAGTAGTTACAGTCTTTACCTGAACTCAAGCCTCGTCCAAACTAGTGGATTCACCTCGACCACTGAGGTGGTCTCCTACTTCTTTAAGAGCAATGAGAGTGGTGTTTTCGAGTTCAAGCTGGAAGCAGTGGACACAAGCTCTAACCTCGGGATATTTGTGACCATGGTCACTGTCACTCCGATCTCCGATCTTGTCATCTCTGGGGAGGCAGACTTCACGATGAAGAGTCTGTCCAACCGGACGATCACGTGGGTGGTAGGAAATATATCCTCATACAACCTTTATATCAATGGCTCATCTGTTGCAAGCACGTACTCAGATGGGAATGTCACCTATACTTTCATTCCTGACCATGCAGGTGGGTACAACCTCACGCTGGTAATCATGGACTCTCTTGGTCGAACTGCTTCTAACACTGTACTTGTCACTGTTGTCCTCTATTCTCCTGCGGTGTTTAATTACGGGAGTAAGACGATATCCGCTGGAACGACTGGTGAAAACATAGAGTGGACAATCATCGACAGTACCATAGGCAATTACTCGGTGTACCGTGACGGAATCTCTATTCTCAATGGGAGCTACTTCCTCAGTGATACTGTAAGGTTAAGCCTTGATGGTTTGGGAGAAGGTACATTTAACTACACAATCATGGTAGTGAATGCGTACAATATGTCAACTAGTAACTCTGTATCTGTGACTGTATACACTACTGGTGTTAACGGTGGAGGTATTGGTGGAGGGGTATTTACTTCAGATCCCGCTGGAGTGGATGGACTTGATTTCTCAGGTTTCATCTCTACTCCTGTGCTCATAGGTGTAGGTGCACTTACAGTTGGTGCAATTGGTGTTATCATTCTCAGAAGAAGGGCTTAGGGCCATTAACTCCTAATATTTCAATTTCTTTTTCTAAGT
The DNA here is from genome assembly GCA_015522385.1 of Candidatus Heimdallarchaeota archaeon. The sequence goes on along the minus strand of WAMJ01000013.1, from coordinate 18,622 downwards.
CTTATTGAGACGATATACAATGCAATAAAGACACTCATCGGGAGCAAGAGCCGGGTCTCTTCCTGAGTTGTTGAAGAGGATGTAGACGTCAGGGTTGTTAACTCATTTTTGACCAGTTCATCGTAGTTCCTGATCGCGTCCATGGTCAGTTCTATGGAGCTGTCAAAGTCCCAATTCGCATGTGCTTCTTTCGCTTTCTCGATGATAGAAGAAATTGTGGCACTCCCATTACCCACATTTAATGTCATCAGTTGGTTGATGTAGTACAGACTGATTTGCCTGCTCACCTTATGTCGATCGAACACGGAGAAGTCCTCGTAGTTAGTGAAGTATCCCATGACGGATGCGGTGAAGTCTGAACTCCACGTTCCTGTAAAGAAAGGATGAGGTAGTCCGATTGAGTGACCGATTTCGTGAGTGAGCACACTTGACATGCCGACAGATGGTGTACCGTCTTCATCGTATAGTCTGCTGGGGGGTATGGACTGGAGTTGCCACCCTGATCCACCGAGCCCAGCGAAGCTTATCCCATAGTACGTCATCCTGACATTCTCGGACAGCAGGAAACTAAATGCTGGCAGTTGGATTCTTGAAGTATTCTCCTCTATGTACTTTGGAACAAGTGTATTCTCCAAGTAGTCGAGGAATGACCGCTCCACTGGAAGTTCATATCTTTCCTCTTCATAGTTGTATTCCAGCTGTGACTCTATTGTCTGCTTGAGCTCAGGGTCATCAGAAAGGTTAAGATTTTTGGTCTCCACTATGAAGTCCAGCCATCTGAAGTTCTTCTCGAAAGTCCCCTCTATCCATTTGTCATCGAGGATCCAGTCTGAATCGACCGTCCAGTTCGAGAATACGAAATTGATCACCTCCACTTCTGAGACCACCAAGCCTTCGCGGACAAGAGATGGGAGAGCCCAGTTGAAGTTGACGAACTGGTTGTAGAACATGGGGGAGATCGAGTCGAATAGCCAGTTCGTATAAGCTACGGTGTCATATTTTCCCTCCCAATCTGCTAAAGTTAAGTTAATGGCTTTTGGCTGCCATCCATACTTACTCCATGCAGTGTTTACGAAGTCTCCAAACCAACTTCTGGCGCTCAGGTCTAGAAACTGTATCGGTAGGTTGAACTCACCTCCCCATCCCATGTTGTCCATACCGTATGTTATCTCTTTAGTTCCCGAGTAGAACTTTGTAATTGGCTTATCGGTATCTGGGTCTTTGGGGAAAGATGTAAACCAATGCTCAATCCCATCCGTGTCGAGTTCCGTTAAGTTCAGGATGTAGAACGTATACTCATTCTCTTTCCTATCCCAGAGGTTGTCGCCTAACCATTCCAGTGTCTCGGAGGCATTGTACGATCTCCCTGTTTTTGGAATTATACTCTCGTTCTTCCTCCCTGACTCGAATGCGGTGGAATTGAAGGTATTACCGGTCTCTCCCATCACCTCTATTGACCTGAGATAGGACACAAGCTCTTTGTGCTCTTCTGTTTCCAGTTGTTCTACCGAGATGTCCAGGACATTGATGTAGCTGTCCCCACTCTCGACCGAAGGTGTAGACTTGAATTCATATCCGTCTGCTACAAGTACCAGTTGCTTGATGAGATCGAAATCTGTGAAAGTGCTGTCAACCACGACGTTAACCTTAATATTGTCAGAGGTATTGGTCTCCGCTCCTACCTTCTTCGTACCAATTGGTGAAATAAGCAGTATCACCATGATCAGGACGGGTGTATATTTCATACGAGTGGTTTTGTTTGGTCAGATATATATCTTTATGATTGGACTTCTACTCTTCTCTTATTCCTTCTACAATCTTTATACGGGTTGTTAGGTACACGCTTACAACCACCGAAATGATGCCTGTGAGAAGCGCGAACCCAGTGATAGTCAGATCCGTATCCAGCGGGAAGTACGGTGTAGCTGCAAATATGGTACTGGCCACAATCCCTAACCAGAGGTCTGCGGCTATACTCTTCGCTATGAAGAATGATGGAAGTAGTGCGATTAAAACGAGGAGTACAGCCTCGACTAGTATCTGCAATCCCACCTCCAACCGGCTCTTCCCAAACACCCGCTTGAGTGCAATCTCCCTCTCCCTCTCGACTATTGCTATGAGGAAGGTGGAGAAGACCGAGACACTGCCCACTATCAGTCCGAGTGAACTCATAAGAAATATCACTGCAGCCTGTGTGTTAACCAATGTCTGCATCCTCCGTTTGTAGTAGTCCTCCGTGAAGACCAATCTGACCGGCTCGTTAGTGTTCAGGTCGTTGAGTACCGTCTTTGGGTCGGTGCCGTCTTTGAGCCTAATCAGGAGGTGATTGACGAATGGAAGTTCCCCGAGGGGGCCATTGAGCGGATTGATCCTTGATGCAGCATAGTCATACTCCATCCACAGAGAGAGAGTAAACATCATGTCATTGGTGATGCCTACGACCGTCCCTTCGATCTTCTCTCCCAGAGCTATGAGTGAGAGGTTCTGCCCTATTTTTACCCCATAGTTCCCTGCGATGTACTGGGAGATGACAATCTCTGATGTGTTCCGTTCGAACCACCTCCCTTCGAGTATACTGCTCTCGTCGAGGGTAATCATTGTGGTGTTTCTCCGTATAATATTCATGTAGGTCATACGTTCTGGAAAATCCTCAAAAGTCACAAGATAGTTCATGAAGGGTTCGACGCTCTCGACGTAGGACTTATTCGATATTTTCTCCATCAACTCTGTGTTGAAAACATTGTCAATTCCTAAGTCAATATCCACATCATAGTTTGTATTGTTCTGGTAGTAGTTTGTGACGGTGAAATTCAAGGAGTCCTCGGCGTAGTATAGGCTCCAAGCAAATGTAAGAGATATGGTGAAAGCGAGGACGGTGAGCAGTGTCCGCGTCCTGCTTCTCGTCATGTCCCTGAGTGAGATTCTGACAATCTTCACCGGGAAGAAGTTAATAATGCTGAACAGTATTCCGCCGCTTTTCAGCTCAGTCGTTTTCCCCCTCATCGCCTCGTATGGTGTCAACCTCGATATGTTCGAGATCGCCAAGAATGTTGATCCATAGGAAATGGCAATTGCAGCCGCAATGGTAAGTGCGAATGAGGACTGTGATATCTGGCTGTATGTGTTTATTAGCCCCCATGAATCTCCCAGCTCTGCCACGAGGGAATCAAGAAGAAAAATTGATACGAGTATGCCAAACAGTGTCCCAATCACTCCGAGAATGGTGCTCTTTAGCAGGTATCCCTTGAGTATTGTAGACTTATTGTTCCCAAATGCGTACATCGCACCCAGTATCTTCTTCTGCTCTGTTACCGACCTATTGGTCACGACGTATATGACTATTGCAGCAACTGCAAAAATGAACATAGCTGCAACCAGCATGTACTTCGATGTCAGCTTCAGGCTGTCCTGCAGTCCCTGCCTGAAAGAGGTCTCCCTCGAGAACCAGAATAGGGCAACATTGGGGATTGATCCGTCCTTCTGGAGGCTGTCGAATATCTCCATGTAGATGTCTCTTAGCTCGTCAATAGGTGGGTCTGATTTTATGTATACCAATGTATCGGTATATGGTCTTGTATCGATGTCTACTGCAACAAATTTGAATGCCTCTGGTACAACGTACCCTGCAGCTACTTGGCTAATATCGTACGAGGCGAACTCCACGCTCTTGACCAATCCAACAACGATGAAAGACTTCTTTGCTAGACCGAGTTGGACGCTAATGTTATCCCCCATGACAATCCCATCCTTAAGAGCGTATGAGTCAAGTAGGGTAATCTCTCCATCCTTGGTTGGGAACCTTCCGTCAACTAAGAACGGGATGTTTATTCTTGGAGGGTCACTCATGTTATAACCTATGAGGTCAATTGGTAGCCATTCTCCACCGGGTAGTGCCCCTTCCCCATTGCTTAAGGTTTTCATCCTAATGTACGTCCTACTCTGGACGTCGAACTCTTCCTTGGTGAAGTTGAGGTCGTTCACCATAACGTCCACTATCTTTTCCTGTGCCCTAACATCAGTTCTCTTGGTATAGATCACGTCGAAGTGGGCTAACTTATAGTCCACCTCCTCCCGGCTAATGATATTACCCAGATTAGGTGAGAGGTCGAGGAGGGCCATGGGAAATGATATGATGATGATGATTGACACCACAATCGCCAATGACCTCGATTTCGAGAACCAGATGTCCCTGATCATGGATTTGTATATCCTCTTCATGACTACCCCTCCAGTATCTTCCCTGACCTCATCTTCAAAACACGGTCGCTGAATCTCTCCAGTTCCAGATCATGTGTTACCATGAGGACGGTTGTTCCTTGAGCTTTCGAGGTATCACGGATTAGCTCGACGATTTTTTTCCCTGTCTCCTCATCCAACTGACCAGTGGGTTCGTCGATAATCAGAAGCTCTGGCTTCTTGGAGAGTGCACGTGCTAGTGCCACCCTCTGTCTTTCTCCTCCTGAGAGCTGAGAAGGATATGAATTCTTACGATCTCCGAGTCCCACTGCCTCCAGTGCCTCCTCCGCTATTTCAGTGAGTTTTTTTCTTGACTTAATTACAAGCTCAGCTGCTAACTCAATGTTCTCCTTTGCTGTTAATGTCGGTATTAGACTGTAGAATTGGAAGACGAAGGAAACGTACTTCCTCCTGAACTGAGTGAGCTCTCTGGATGTCTTTCCGAGGGGTTCTCCGCGGAAGATCACCTCTCCGTCGTCCGGGACGTCGACCCCACCCAGCATATTGACAAGTGTGGATTTACCTGAACCCGATGGACCAATGACCATAACGAATTCCCCTTTCTCGATCGAGAGGGTGACATCATCGAGTGCCTTAATAATTTTCTCGCCCGTCTTATAGTGCTTCTTCAGGTGACGTGCCTCAATAATTGGAGAGTTACTCACACTCCGTGACTGGGCGATTGAGTAAAATAATCTTGGTATTTGTCCGATCAATTGTGATTCAAAAGTTCCCTGAATTCGTCCATGTGTCGGATATTATCAAGGTCTGAGTCCGATCTAATAGTCCTGCTGTAGAGTTCCTGATCGATTGTCAGGCAGGTCTTGAGATGTGGAATTGCCCTCTCACTACCCAAGCGGGCCAAGAGGCATGCAAGGTTGTAGTGGGCCTCGTGGAAGTTATAGTCATCGTCGATCAGTTCCCTGTACAACTTCTCCGCATCCTCTGGGTTGCTGTCCTCCATGGCGAAGGCCAAGTTGAAAATGGTATTCCGATCGCGTCTCAAGTCGAGTGACATCTTCAGGTACTTGATAGCCTTCTCCTTCTCTCCCATGTCGATGTATGTATTACCGAGATTGTACAGGACGTTGGGTAGCAACTCATCCGCCACATCCAGCAGTTCCAGGTACTGTTTCTCTGCGCCGATGTAGTCCCCCATATCTGCTAATAGATTAGCCATATGGTAGCGGTACTCGGGATTCTGCGGATCTAACTCAACCGCTCGACTGAATGCGTCAAGTGCGTCTTCGGGTAGGTCGAGGTTGTGGTAAGCGATACCCTTGTTGAAGTAGACGTCGGGGTCATCACCATCGATCTCATCTGCAGAGGCAAGAGCGGATAGAGCCTCCTTGAATTTCCTCGTGTTGATCAGGCACACGGCAAGATTGATCCAGCCGTCAATATCATCCTTCCGCTTAATTGCGTAGTAGGAGAGCTCTTCAATCGCCTTCTTGTACTGACCTAACTCCATATGGGTTACTCCTTTGTTGTAGTACGCTATGTAGTTTTTTCTGTCCTTGTCAATCGCTTTCTTGTAGTACTCTAAGGCAGTGCGGAGGTTTCCGCTGTCCGCTTCCAAGTCACCTTTCTTGACTAACTCTTTTGAGTTCATTCTTCCTCAGCTGGTGCCTCAGCCCGAGATCCAACGATCTCAATGGTGATTGACTTGACGCTCGTCCTGCAAATTTTCCTGACTCCGTGCAACCCCGGCTCGTACTTGCATTCCACTAACTCTGCGTTCTGTAGTGCCTTGACTTGGGCGGAAATGTTCGCCTCCGTCTGCCCGAGTTTGTTCGCGAGGTTGGAAATGTCCAACTCCTCCTTGGCCAATAGCTGAAGGATCTGGTATCGTGTTGAGCTTCCCACCGCCTTAGCGACTTTAATGATCTTGGTGGTGTCATCTGATCCGAGGGCAATCTCTTTTAAGTCCATAAGTATTCCTCTTAGTAGTCTAATATTTTTCTTATCAAATTGTTATTTAAATATTCTTCTAATGATTGAATAATTTCTTTATTATTTGGAACGAAGTATTATTAGCTCCAATTATACTATGTTTGGGGAGTAATTCACCTTATCTACTCTCCTTGATATCCCGCCAAATCACGCAACAACCTATCGTCCATCTCGCTGTATTAGCTATCCTTAAATCCCGCAAAGTACAATCTTCAATATGAGCTGGGAAGCCGAGAGTACGCTCTCCTCCCTCGGGATTTCCGAGGAGAGGTACAACATCAAGGACGGAGTGATTACACAGCTGGATCTAAGCTCACTTAACCTCTCGGTCATTCCAGTCAGTGTTTTTAATCTCGGGAGACTTTCAGTCCTGAACCTCTCGGACAACCACCTTCAAGAGGTGGACAAGGACATCTTCAAACTTGCGAACCTCGAGAGCTTGGATCTTAGCTCCAATATCATCGATTCCTTTCCCTTCGAGGTTCTCTCTCTTAGCTTCCTCAGGAACCTGCACCTCCAAGGGAATATGATCCAAGAGATCCCGACTGCGATTGAGGGTCTGAGAAACCTTGCAGTGCTCAACCTCTCATCTAACGGACTGAACTATATCGAACATGGTCTGGGGAAATTAAGTGAACTGGAACATCTCATCTTATGGAGAAACAGGCTGGTTAATCTCCCCGAGGATCTTGAATCAATGAACCTAAAGTATCTCGATATCAGCAGCAATTTCATTCAGGAGCTTCCTGTATTTATCAGTGGAATGCGTTTTCTCAGTCTGCTCAAGGTGGATGGTAACCTCCTCTGGTATCTCCCTGATGAGTTGGTCAAGCTCCGACTCACTGGGCTTATTGCCAGCAACAATCGACTTTCTAACCTCCCCGAGTACATAGGGTCAATGAAGAGCCTATCCCGATTGATCCTCTACAACAATTCTCTGGAAGCCCTCCCCTCATCGATCGTCCACCTCCGACTGAGGGAGCTCGATCTCCGAGGCAATCCAATTTTGGAGTTGACCCCAGAACAGAGGATTTGGATGAGGAAACTGGAGAAATCAGGGGCAAGAGTGGCATTATGAAACCAATAAGATTTAATTTCAACCCTTGATGGTGATCTATGAACGAATATCTCTATAATCTAGGCAAGAAGATGCGATTCCGACGGCTTGTGGATCAAGAATCGGGTGCAATCGTCGCTGTACCGATGGATCACGGATTCACTCTCGGTCCCGTACGTGGTGTGGATCACATACGGCAGACCACTGACTCAGTCTTCGAGGGTGGTGCATCGTGTGTCGTCGTCCACAAGGGGATGATGAGGCGTATGGTTGGGATCTCTCCACAGCGTGGGATAATGGTTCACATCTCAGGTTCCGTGAGCTTCTCACCCAATGCCAATGAAAAGGTCCTCATGGGAAGTGTTGAGGAAGCGGTCTCTCTTGGTGCAGACGGGGTCTCTCTGCACGTCAACGTCGGGACCGAATCCGACAAGCGGATGATGGAGCATCTCGGTTCTGTAAGCAGGGATGCTAACAGATTCGGAATGCCAGTGCTGGCTATGATGTACGCGAGGGACGACAGCGGGTCTGACAACAAGGATGCTTCCGCTCTTGCCCACATAGCAAGGATCGCTGAGGAAGGTGGTGCAGACATAGCCAAGGTTCACGCGACCGAGGGTGGTAAGGGCTTCGACGAGGTTGTACAGGGAATATCCATCCCGGTTGTCATAGCAGGTGGATCAAAGACCAGCAACTTCACTGAGTTCCTGCAGACAATAGAGAACTGCATCGCAGCTGGAGCTTCGGGAGTGTCGATAGGTAGGAATATCTTCCAAGCTGAGGATGTCAGAGGGACGACCCAGAAGGTGCTTGAGGTTGTCCGCAAGGCGATGAAGGAGCAGTAGGGTATGAGGCAGCTCAAGTTGTTCCTCGACTCACGTGGGGGAACACCAGAGAGTGAGTTTGAAGGGATCATTGACGGGATTTTCTCAGATAGGGCTGGCGATATGCATATCCTTCACGACCTGATTATGAAGGAGGATATCTGTATCGGGAAGTACTTCAGAATCACCACACCCGAGGACATGAACCGAGCGATGGAGATCGAGATTGGTCCAACCGACAAGTACCTCTTCTTTGACACTGGTGAGTGGCGGATCATCCCACTAGAGAACGTGATCGCGCAGTACCAGTCCAGAGGAGTAGAGGTGATCGCCTCCGCTTCCAGTATGGAGGACTTCAATCTTCTACGTGAGGTTCTAGAGGTCGGTGTGGACGGTGTGGTCCTCAGCCCCGAATTGTTGGATGCGAATCTGGAGTACTTCAAGAACAGAGAGTTCGAGGAGAAGGTCTCACTGGTGGAGTTACAGGTCAAGTCCATCGAGGCCACGGGTTCGGGGGACAGGGTGTGCGTGGACACAACCTCCTTGCTTAGGAGCGGAGAAGGACTCCTCCTCGGGGCGACGAGCTCAGTATTTGTCCTCGTGGAGGCAGAGGTGAACGAGTCGGGTTATGTCAGTGCTCGTCCATTCCGGGTGAATGCAGGTCCCGTCTCCGCCTACGTGCTCGACGGGGAGAAGACAAGGTACCTCTCTGAGCTAAAAGCGGGATCGGAGGTCATGGTCGTTTCATCCAATGGTGGTGTCAGAAGGGAATTGGTAGGTAGAGTGAAGATAGAGAGAAGGCCATTCGTGCTGATCAAGCTCGGGTTGGTGGATTCAGAAGAGGAGTCACCCATACTACTACAAAATGCCGAGACCGTTCGATTGGTTACCCCCGAAGGTTCCAAGAGTGTGACTGAGCTGAAGGTGGGCGATATCGTTCTGGGAAGGGTTCTGAAGTCTGGGAGGCACTTCGGGATCTCGATTGAGGAGTTCATCGAAGAAAGATGAGGGGCGCAGTTGTCGTAGGTAACTCCGACGATCTTGTAGGACTTGCATCGAGGTACCCTGATCTCCTCCTTGAACTGAGGGTGGATATGGATCCCGATCTCCTATCACAAGCCGGTAGATACCGAGAGCGCACGATCCTGACCCTGCGGAGCAAGGATGAGGGTGGACACCATAGCGGAGATCGAGCACCCCTGCTAAGGCAGATGCTCGGGATCAGACCTCGCTACATAGATCTCGAGCTCTCTACCGATATGCACTTGCTCGATACATGTACCAGTGAGGGGGTAGATGTCATCCTCTCCCGTCACGACTACTCCTCAGACATGTTGTCCTGTGCAGAAGAATTCTACACCGCACTTGTCAAATTGGGGATAGAACAGTACAGTGTCCTCTTCAAATTCGTGGGTAATTCGGTCGATACCATCGACGCGGTGGAGGCTCACCGGTACCTTAGCTCAAGGCTAGGACGCACAACCGTCCTATCAATCTCCCGGAATGGAGACGTCCTCCGTGTTCTCCATGATCTCTTCGACCAAGAGATTGTCTACGGATCCACCACTCCCGGATTTCTGGTTCCTATCGAGGTCGTGACCACCCCTCCTGAACTGAGGATAGGGCTACTTGGTAAGAAGCTCGGGCACTCGCTCTCGCCTGTGATCCATGGGATCTTCATGCGGTTGCTCGGGATACACGGCTACTACTTCCTCCTCGAAGCATCCAGTGAAGATCGGGTCATAGAGCTTCTGGAGATGATAAAAGATTTCCAAGGGATCAATGTAACTTTCCCCTACAAGGGACTAGCAGCTAACTACTGCGATGAAAAAAGTGAGGTTGTGATATCCACCAGAAGTTGCAACACGTTGCTCTTCGGGAAGACCGTAAGGGGGGACAACACAGACCTGATCGGTATTCGGCGTTCCATCTTGTCGTTGGGACTGCCCAGTGGTCGTGCACTAGTGTACGGTGCTGGTGACTCCGCTCGATCCGTCACTGCCGTCCTACACGAGATGGGGTGGGAGGTCACGGTGGCGTACAGGAGCTCTCACCGACTGGCTTCCTTCAACGGGGTGGAAACAGTTCCCATGGGAGATATCGACTCCACCGTAGGTTTCTCTCTCTTCGTCAATGCGACCCCAATCGGACTGGACGGCAGTATCCCACCAGTGCACATCGATCCGTCAACAAAGGTCTTTGACCTCGTGTACACGAAGAACGGAACTCCATTGGTAAGCACCTATGAGGGCATCGACGGTAAGCTCATGCTCTTCTACCAAGCTCTCGCCGCGTTCGAGATGTTCTCGGGACGTGAAGTTGACCCGGATCGTGCATACATGGAGTTCAAGAGGTGGCTGAATGAGGGCAGTTGAGTTCAGGACTGGATCTGCTATCACCGTCCTCAATGCCATACGTGCGGACAAGGGTTCTGCTATCGGAACCCGGATCTTCACCTCGGTGAGGATGACCGAGGGAGAAGAAATGGTGTTCAAGGTCACTGATGGGATGGACACACGGCTCGTAGAGAGCTGCGTGGAGGTATTTACGGACCAGGTCTGCACCCCTGTAAACGGGAAGATCGAGGTGAGATCTCCCCTTCCTGCGGCACGGGGGCTCAAGACCTCCAGTGCTGTGTCACTCGGAATACTTGGTACACTCGCGCTGATAAGTGATGTTGATCTAAGCCCGCACGAGCTTGTCTCCCTCTCTGCAGATAGCTCCATTAGAGCGGGTGTGTCTATAACTGGTGCAATCGACGACGCTTATGCCTCCCTCCTCGGTGGGCTCGCAGTCACGGACACTCGTGAGAGGAGGCTGGTGAAGCAGGTTGGAATGGATGCCGAACCAGTTGTGCTCCTCGTACCCAAGCGTAAAAACGAGAAGCAACATGTCGACATACTTCTCGAAGATATTGACAGAGGATTGATAGCCAGTGCGATCTCCGCACTTGACCAAGGGGATTACAGGGAGTGCATCCGACTCAATACAATGGCATACGGGCCGCTCCTCGGTGACTTTGGGCTTATTCAGAAGCTTTCTCCACTGGCAGACCGTGTCGGACTAAACGGTGCTGGTCCCTCATTGTTCCTCCTGAATCCCAAGGTCGGTTTGGAAGCTATCAGAACCCAAGCTCCTTTATACGATGTCATTCTGACTTCAACTAGTGATTATCGAACCACGACGACTTGAGGGAAGTATCGAGATCCCTTCCAGCAAAAGCATCACACACCGCGCATTCATCCTCACCTGCATCGCCGGAGGTCGGGTCAGTAACCCCTTACTCTCTGAGGACACTAAGGCAACTCTCGGGGTACTGGAGCGTATGGGCGCTGAATTTCACTGGGAAGATGGTACACTTGTTGTAGACCGCACAATCTCCCACGGACCGGGATCTGTTGACTGCAAGAACTCTGGGACTACCCTGAGGTTACTCACTGCGGTCTCCTGCCTCTTCCCTGAGACCAGCGAGCTCTCAGGCGATGACTCCCTGAATTCACGTCCGATCGGACATCTGGTGGAGGCACTGGTAGAACTCGGCATATCGGCGGAGAGCTCTGGAACACCTCCTGTCAAGGTGAGCGGTCCCTTTCCCTCTGGTGATCTAGAGTGTACCGTCGCTGGAGATATCAGCTCACAGTACATCAGTGCCCTATTGATAGCTCTCGCTACTAGAAACGCTCCCTCCACTATCCGGGTATCTGGACGCATGGTCTCCAAGCCCTACGTTGATCTTACCATTCAGATGCTCTATGACTTTGGGGCGAGTATTGAGATTGGGGAGAATTCGTACAGGATAAATGCTACTTCACTCCGTCCCTGTGATATCCGGGTATCTGCAGATTTTAGTTCACTGGCTTTCTTCGCTGTAGCCGGTGTCCTTGGTGAGAATCGTATTAGCATAATGGGTATGGACATGCGATACCCACAGGCAGATTCAAGGATCGTGGAGATCATCGAGATGTTCGGTGGAAACATAGAGTGGGATGACGACATCCTCAAGCTCTCTGGTGGGGATCTGATTGGCTGCGACGTGGATCTCGGTTCCTCCCCCGACCTCTTCCCCATCGTATCCGTCTTGGCCTCGATGTCTATAGGTCGTTCTAGGCTCTTTGGTGCTCACCACCTCAGGTTTAAGGAGACAGACCGGATCAAAGCAGTAGTGGAGATGCTCGAGGGCATGGGGGTCGACGTTGAGGAGACGGACGACGGATGCATAATTGAGGGCACGGGAAGTATCCATGGATGGTCTGCGGTGAGCACCTACGGAGACCACAGAATTGCGATGGCGGCCACAATTGCAGGTACTGCAGCCGACAAACCGGTAGAGATCGATGACCCTGACTGTGTCGCGGTGTCCTTCCCCAACTTCTTCGAGGTTCTGGAATCAGTCTCTAAGTGACCTCTCTTCCCCTCCTATATGGTCTCCGGAAGAGAGATCATTCTGGATCTATTCGAGGTAGGACAAAAACCCTATGTTTTGCTTTGGGACGAAGGTAAGAATTAATACTCATTGGGTATGGTGTCATTCGTTGAACAGCATAGGAATAGAGTACAGGGTTACACTTATCGGGTCGTCCCACGGAAATATGGTGGGTGTGGTCGTCGAAGGTGTACCTCCCAACTTCAAGATCGACCTTGACGAAATCCAGCTTAACCTCAGTAGGAGAGCTCCAGGTCAATCGAGGGTGACCACGGATCGTAAGGAGAGGGACCAGCTTATAGTCGAGACTGGTATCTTTAACGGTAGAACCACTGGAGAGCCAGTCGTGGCTTTCGTCCGTAACCGTGATGTTGACTCGAGCTACTACGACGAGATCAAGAACACTCCCCGACCTGGACACGCTGACTACCCTGCTCACGTGAAATATGGTGGGGCAAACGACTACAGGGGAAGCGGAAGCTTCAGTGGTAGGATGACAATAGGTCTTGTGATAGCAGGTAGCATCGCAAAGCAGATCCTCTCCCGCAGTGGTATTTCAGTATCAGCGTACACCAAGGAGATCGCAGGGATCGAGTCACCGGTTTCCAACCTGTCCTACGTATACGAGAACATTGTCAGGGTTCCTGATGCAGGTGTGGAGAAGCAGATCATTGAGACCATCCAGAGGGTTAAGCAGGAGGGTGACAGCGTGGGAGGAGTCGTTGGCTGCAGGATCACAGGGCTTCCTGTGGGTGTCGGTGAGCCGATATTCGGGAGCATCGAGGGTAGAATTGCACTGATGATGTACGGCATTCCAGCTACGAAAGGTGTGGAGTTTGGCTCTGGATTCTCTGCCGCCCGGATGAGGGGGAGTGAGCACAACGACGAGTATTACTACGAGGGCGAGGAGATTCGAACCCGGACAAACAACGCGGGCGGTATTCTCGGAGGGCTCTCGAATGGTATGCCAGTAGAATTTAGGGTAGCGTTCAAGCCGACGTCCAGCATATCTAAGCAGCAGCAAACAGTGGATCTCGAGACCGGTCAAATCTCCGAGCTCAAGGTCAGGGGAAGGCACGATCCTTGCATCGTCCCGAGAGCAGTAGTGGTTGTGGAGTGCGCAGCTGCTATAACCATTCTCGACCTGATGCTCCGTGGCAAGTTCGAGGTGATTCCATGAAAGTCGTGATCCTCGGGGCTTCTGGGCTGATCGGGCAGCAGTTCGTCCGGATGATCTCAGAGCATCCCCGCTTCAAGATCCAAGGGCTGTACGCTAACTCTTCCGCCGGAAAGAGGGTGAAGGACATCTGGAGGTTGCCATTCTTCGAGGTTCCTGAGTCTATCGCAGATACCGAACTCCTGTCACTTGATGACCTCGGTGACGACTTCGACATCGCCTTCTCGGGTCTGCCCTCGTCCGTTGCTGGTGATCTGGAAAGCCGTCTGCGAGAGGACGGAAAATACGTCTTCTCCAATGCCTCAAGCCACCGGATGGACGACGACGTCCCCATCCTCATCCCCGAGATCAACGGTGAGCATATCTCACTTGTGGAGAAACAGGGGAAAGACGGGTTCATCGTCACCAACTCCAACTGTTCGATCTCCGGTGTCTCCACCTTCCTCCATGAGCTGTACAACTTCCAGCCATTCTCCGAGGTACATGTCAGCACGTACCAAGCGATGAGTGGTGCGGGTTTCAAGGGACTGAGCAACGAGAGTTATCCTGACAATGTCGTCCCCTACATCGCTGGAGAGGAGGAAAAGATGGAAAAAGAGGGGGTGAAGATTACCGGGAGGGATCTTACCATCCACGCTAACTGCGCACGGGTTCCCGTACCTGACGGGCACATCGCATCCGTTAATGTACGGGTTGACCTCGACCTCTCGGAGCTCAAGGAACACCTATTGGGTATCCGCTCGCCCCTTGTCGGCGACTACTCCGTGGCTCCCGAGAGGCATCTGATCTACCTCGAAGAAGACGACCGACCGCAGCCCAAGCTGGACTCTTTCCTCGGCTCTCCCCACAACGCCCGTGGGATGGCGACGAGCGTCGGGAGGCTCAGGTATAGGAAGGGCGTCCTCCGTGCATTTGTCCTCGCCCACAACACCATACGCGGTGGTGCTGGAGGTAGTGTGCTCAACGCTGAGTACGCTCTGAACAACGGTTACATGTAGAAACTACGATATGTAGAAACTACATTACGTAGAAACTCAGCATTGTGATTGGCAAGGACACTTTACTAGTTAGTATTTTCAAAGAATCATCCAATGAATGTCCTATGGGAGGGCGATATCGTATCCGCACCTGTCAATGAGAAGCTCCAGTTGCCTGAGGTGGAAATTAGCATGGTACTCCGAGAAGAACCTGTACTTCCTGTCCTTCTCCTTATACTCGAATTCCTCTATCCCAGCCTCAATCTTCCTGTATCTCTTCAGGAGCTTCTCCCGTGGAATATACTTTGGCTTCCTCCTCTTCCCCTTATCGAGGTCCCAGACATAGTCCGATCCATCGATTTTCCTCTTCTGTACTCTGTCCACTACCTTGGCCATCACGGTCATCTGTACCATCTTAGCGATCCCGAAAGGGAAGCTGTCAACCATGAAGATGTGGGCGATGAGCTCAGCCAGCGATCGTTTGTTCTCCAGGGGCTGTGCGTTCAGCTCCTCGTCGTTCAGTTGTTCGAGGACTGCACCGAGCTCCTCGTACCGTCGCCTCCTAAGCTCCCGAATCTCCTGTTCCATACACCTTTCCTCCACACCTAGAATTAATACATTGGTATTTGTGGTTACCCACCGAGCTATCATTTATATTGAGTAACCCGTTCTAGAACTATGGAACTCTATGTCAAGCAGTCGAAGAAACTCCTCTTCAGGACGCTAAACTGCTGTGAGAGCCAGATTATCCCGTACCAGAATTCAGAGGACATAAGCCGTGATCTCTTGCTCAAGGCAGTCACAGGTCTTGCTGGTGGGCTCTATAACCGAGGATCCACCTGCGGTGTGGTCTTCGGTGCTGCGATCAACTTGGCACAGAAGCGGCTCGGGGATGATTGGAGTCCCGCAGTCGAGCGTGAACTGCTGATGCAGGCGGGGAGATACGTAGACTGGTTCACGGGAGAATTTGGTGGTACGCTCTGCAGAGACCGGACGGGGCTGGACTTCCAAACGATCAAGGGGAAGGTGGGGCTTCTAATTCCCAAGAAGGCCAAGGGATGCGTGAAGCAGTCAGCACTGAGCATGAAGTTCCTCCTTGATCAGGAGGAAGAAGAGGAGATCAAGCACAGCGATGATCCATACGCCCATTGTGGGACGGACGTACTGGTTGCCATCAGGGAGAAGACCGGAATCGGAGACGCGGATATAGAGCGAATAACTACGGTTCTTGATGGAGGCATCGGGCTCAAGGGAGGGAGCTGCGCTGCACTTGCTGGTGGGGTCATCGCCCTCGGACTCACCCATGGCAATGAACACAGCAAGGAGGATGCGTTCAGATTCAGGCACATTTTCAAGGGCGTCTCCCGGAAATTCTCAAAGCTCACAAACTCGCTCATTGACGATTTTGAGAAGAGGTACGGGTCGCTCGAGTGCAGTGGAATAACCAATTGTACCTTCAACTCATTCGACGAATTCCAAGAGACCAGAGCGAGATGTTCCCCAATCGTGGAGTGGGTCACCCAGCAGGTAGAGCTTAGACTTGTAGACTCCACTTGAGCTTATCCGACAACTGTTGACAATATCCGAACCAGCTTATCCCATAAGCTCAGAGAGCTCCTCGAAGAACCTCCTGAAGGTCTGTTCCCGCTTTGCAAACTTAGATTCGTTGCGGGACAGCATCGCCCATCGCTTGGGTATCTTCTCGACTGCCATAACGCACTCCTCCAAATTCTCACCCCGATCATAAGATGTCAGCAGACTCTTGTGAATCTGGAAGAATTCCGAGTCCCCCTCAAGGAAGTGGGCATCGTGCATGATCTTAGCCTCCAAGGACTTCGGTGCCTCCCTCTCCTTCATCAGACCGATCACGGTCCCAGCCGTCCCCTCGTCGACTCCCTCCTCCACTAACGCCATCTTCGCCTCCTGTGGATCCATTCCGTGGACAATGATGAGCAGGGTCAGTGCGTCAACATCCGCTCGGACGACGTCATCAAATTCCATGGCACGTGCAATGACCCTCTCGACATGAGCCCTCCCATGCATCCTGTCTTTCTCCCCAATCCTTTCCTTCAGTCTCTCGAATATCTCTTCCATATCACTGCATATCATGGGGGCATTAGAAAGTTGGCCAAACCAAGAGGACTTTTGTCAATTCGCTTCGAACAAATCCGCAATATTACTCATTCAAATCTCAGGAAGGACACGAACTCCCCGAATGTCAGATCCCTCTTCATCACCCCGAGATATACCAGACGCACAACCAGCAGGATGTCCAAGATGATGAACATCTGCACCAGCACATTGGACATAGAGTTGTAGCTCACCGCGACGAATGAGCGGATCTCTGTCGTGATGTCCATATGGACAATGTACGTGATCTTAGAGACCGGCTGTATCCCTGGTAGACCCCTGTCCTCCTTG
This sequence comes from Candidatus Heimdallarchaeota archaeon, assembly GCA_015522385.1. The sequence goes on along the minus strand of WAMJ01000013.1, from coordinate 1,554 downwards.
AGCAGGTAGGCCGTAATCACCCCACCATCCAGTCTCAGATCCACGAGCGACACCGAATCCTCCGCGCTGTACGGCACCGATATGTAGAGAATGGATCCGCTGTCAAAGTCGAAAGACCCGTCCACGGGTACAAGGTAAGTCGAGCTGAAGTACGTCCAATTGTCCGCACTCGTCTGCTGCTCCATGGTGATTCCAGATTTGGTGTCCCCTCCCAGACTTAGCTCGGGAGCATCACCCAGCCGCTGTCCGCTGACCACAAGATGATTCAGCTTCCAGCCAAAGACCAAGATCACGGGTGAGCCAATGAGGATGATGACCATGAGGACCAATCCGTAATTTACCTTCACAACCCTCCTTCCACTCGGGTGGATATAAGAATATAGGAACTCCCCTCGATCCCCCTCATTAACTCGTGGTCTTTCTCTGTTCATCCCCTATCTCGTCGGCTTCTCCATCCTTCCTGTTCCTCTTACTTCCGCCCTGACGACATCTACTCACAAGACTTATCTTGCAGGGGACGAATGGCTGTCAGTGACCCTCGTCTGGATTTCTCTCACCTCTCTCCTGATCCTCTACTTCGCCGTCCACATCCCACTGGATATCGCCATGTCGAGGAGGAAGACCGAGCTGACAACGCACGACGTAGAAGAGGATCCACAGGCGAATGCCATCCTCGGTATCAGCTCCTTGGCAATCTGGCTGGGCTGGGTGTACTATATCCTGTACCCAACAGATGGAGAGAGTTCCGTACAGATCATCGCCGTGGTCTTCATCGCAACGGGGACTGTCGTCGCCATTTGGGCCAGAATCCTGAGGGGCGTTCACTCACACTCATGGGGGCTAGGCAAGGAAACACCCCTTGTCACCTCTGGTCCCTACTCGCTGATTAGGCACCCGACGTACACCTTCTACTTCATCCTCTCCGTTTCCCTCCCCATCGCCACGGGGTACTGGGTTCTCCTCATAACCATCGTCTCCATCTACGGCTACAGCAGGGCAGTCGTGGTGGAGGAGGAGATGCTTGTCAAGCACTTTGGTAAGGCATATGAGGACTACCAGAAACGGACGAAGAAGTTCATCCCCTTCCTGTGGTGAGTCCGAATCGGATCTGAGAATCTCCCAAGACACCAATCAGAATTCATTGTGACGGAAGCATCCCGAGATTATCGCAGTTCAGAAACTATACTGCATGTAAGTAAATCATGTTCGGTAAGTATTTTTCTGAATATTCGGATGTGAGAATTTAGATTATAGAGAATCGAAAATTCTGACGTTTGAATTACATATTATAGTTATATTCCTCGAAATCTAATATTCTGTACCTATGTGCCCCAGAATATGGGTATGTCTATGAAATCCATGTTTGATTATTTACCTAGGGGCTCTCTCCTCCTGATTTTCACACAAGTGCTTATTAGGCTTAAAATCGATTACACTTATGGTTTTTCTCGGAAGCCACCTGAGGCAATCTGTACTGCTACGATTCACACTCGTATCACTAATCCCCTTGTTGCTCACTATCGCGGCAATCTCGTATTCCACCAGCCAATTGAT
>WAMJ01000012.1 GCA_015522385.1 Candidatus Heimdallarchaeota archaeon | reverse complement strand
TGGCTGTCACATATTCAAAAAAAGTCTCGACGTTCAAAAATATTCCTAGAGGTCCAGAAATGTAAAGCTCTGGACTGATTTTTTCCATGGGATGGTGTAGTCAGCTTTGGCGGAGAATTTCTGATGGATATCCCCATCCCACTTTATTGACTGATTAAAGTAATCCTGTCCTTGTATTTCAACTGGATCCTTGTAGTTCAAGACCTCTTCTCCATTTTGGGAGTATACACTAATACCGTTTACAACCACAGGAATATCAGAGGTATTTAGAAATTCTACATTGAGAAGATACCCATCTTCTGAAGGGCTTAAGTACACACTGGGTCTAAGAAACAGATCTGGTTTGAAGTATCTGAGATCGAATCCAGAAAGAGCAAGGTCTGCTTTTACAATTATCCGACGCTTGATGAAGTTCTTCACCCCTTCCTTTGGTTTTTTAGTCTTTATGTCATACTCAACTAGAAGTTTTCCCCTACCGAACCCATCCCTTCTGATTCTCCCCTTTCCATTTGACAGATCTTCTTTTTCACCATTAACCTGAAGATTGATAATCTCACATCCGTATTCTGGTAATAGTTGATATTCTACCACATTCACCTCAGCTACTGATTCAATTTCCTCCTTGAAATGAAGTGAGTGTACAGGTGTGTTATCAGCGTAAACTACTCCATCTTCGGTTGTTATCTCTGAAAAAATGGAGACTGGGAGATCGTTTGGAGAGAAATCAAGATCTTGTGAAATTACCCTCTTTGACTGTGGCTCTATTCTGTACCTGCTCTTGTCATCCATTACAATATCAGGATACTTCTTGTGGTCAACCTGGATCGTGAATCCTAGTGAAGAGACCATCGATTTGTTGGTCACTCCTATTTCCAATCTTGCGCTATTCGACTTCTCTCCGAACTGAAACCTCTCTGTTATATCCACATGTATGCTTCCGCCCTCTCCCTTCTTTACAGCAGTAAACCACTGATCCACCTTCTCCTTGTTACTAATTGCTGCTTCTCTAATCTTGTAGTTGTCGTGATCAGCCAAGTTCCCAAGGACGGTGGTATATTGTGGACTGGACAACCCTAATTCCCCGATGAGATTGCATGCCAAGATCATATCGTCGACTGATTCACTGTTGGCGAGCTGGTGGATATCTTCCAGATCCATGATGTAAGCATAGTTTTTGAAATGGTGTCTCTTGTACTTTTTATACGACCACATCATCCATATTACCAAGAAAATTATTGTATAGGTTCTAATTATAGAGGAAATACTGTCGTTGACAAACGGAATTACACTCTGTATTCCTAGAGCTAAGGACACGGTAAAGCCAAGGATTAGAGGAACCATGATTAGGCCTATTGTAATATAGACAAAGATCATGAACAGAACATTATAACGCCAGTTCTCTCTGCTGAACTCATCTCTGACAAAATCGGAGAAGGAGACATCTCTCATACCTGATCAGTCTGTTAAATGTTCTTGAAGATATAGTTCTATTCATCAGGAGTGATGACATCAGCATTCATCATCAGCCATTTCCTATAGTTCTCGTTCTGCATGAGTACCTGAAGTTTGTCGATCTTCTTCATCAACCAGATCATAGACCGCATTAGAACTACTGCATAATCTGGATATGGCGTGTCCTGCCACTGATAGACGTAGTTTATGAAGTTGTCAATGTGCTCCTCACTATTGTGGGTACGAAGTGCACCGATAAGAGCACCCATGAGTACGTACGCAGCATCAATCTCCGTTGGCATTTCGTAAGGTTTACCCTCGAGAATATCAATTGGGTCAGGAAGGTCCAATCGGAAATTCAAAAAGCTGATAAATTGTTCTCCAGCATCTTGACCAACTGTGCCCTTTACCGTGAGATTGTAGAGCATGAAATCTGTGTCCCTCAGCTTCTGTACCTTCGACACAAATTCCCAAGAACGAGGAGTCGCAAAAGCTGTCTTCTCCTTGCTGGGATCGAATTTCATAAGCATGTCATTGTGGTAGGTGATGAAACTGTACACATAGGGATCCAGATCCACACTCATCGCCCAAGCCTTCCATTCCTCGACGTCTGCGATGACCTCAAAGTGAGTGAATCTATTGGCCAATGCGGTTGGAAGTCGGTAGGAGACACTACGGTCTGCCGCTCGGTTACCTGCTGCAATGACAATCCAACCGGGTGGCAGACGGTACTCCCCTACTTTTCTGTCGAGCACCAGCTGATATGCTGCAGCTTGAACGGATGGAGGCGCTGCATTGATCTCATCGAGGAAAAGAATGCCCTCCTTCTCGCTCTGATCTGGAAGAAAATCAGGAGGTAGCCATCTGGCCTTCCCCGTTTCCTTCTCGACCATTGGCAATCCTCTGAGATCGACAGGATCGAGGAGAGGCAACCTGAGATCAACCAATTTCATTCCACGATCTCTCGCAATCTGCTTGACCAATGATGACTTTCCAATACCGGGAGGACCCCAGAGAAAAATCCCTTGGGACTCTTGGGCGGATAGGTCATCAATCACCGTACTAAGAATAATTTTTATTTGTTTTATACTTGCCTTCGGTACAGTGTCAATAGACCCGCTCATAGACATTAACAATTAATGATTAAAATTCTATTTAAACATGATCTAAGGTCTATAGAATATATTTATCAACCCTATAGTATACGATTATGAATCTGAGCTGCCAGTCGACGTGACGATTAATATCAATATTTCTCTACTTTCCCACCTCTTTCAAAGAAATGCCAAGAGGTTGATAATCAAGACTGGGGGAAGTAGAATCCCCAGTACTTTTTCTAAGCGGATCGGAGGTTGGGGGAGTGTAGCTAGACTATAAGTCAGGGGAGGAAAACCTCTGGCTATTAGTTGATACTTTTTCCTCTTGTACCTTATGTCAGCAGTCAATCGAGGAATAGAACGGAAGGTGAATCTGTACATGTGCACATTGTCCTTACTCTCTATCTCCTGCTGTAATTCCTGTTGCATGCTTTCCAGTGCTGCGATAATTGGATCATCACGATGCTCTTGGAAATATTCCTTGTACTTTTCATTATTTAGATAATCTAGCTCCTCTGCAAAGGAGTTTGGTATATCTGATATTGCATCCGTCAGGTTACCTTCATCATCGTATCCTACTGTTTTCTGACCTACGTAGTGGATGAATCTCCATTCCTCCGTTTTGTACCTACCTAACAATCCCTCCCCATCACAGACTTTGCACTTAATCTTCCCCCTCCCATGACACTTCATACATGTATCCCACCCATCGACGTCACTTACCTCTCCTCTACCCCTACATCTCGGGCACTTTACTTTCCCCTTTCCCTTGCATTTATCACATCTGTGTCTTTTCAGTGTAGACTGTATTGGATATATCTGCTCTTCGTCTTGGTAATCCGTAGGGTAAGTAACAGGGACAGGATTGTCATAGAACCTCAGGGATGAGGCTTGGGACCATGGTCTCTCGTATTCACGATGATTGGTCTGATATCGTAGAATATCAGTCTCCACCTCAAAGACTTCGGCTGTTTTCATCCCTATCACTTCAATCTGTTCTTCATCAGTGGGATAATCTCGGAGCGGACCTAGGAATCCTTCTTTTGCATACCGTATCCACAAATCCTTGAGATGAGTAATCGTCGGCATCTGGACATCCTTTGGGACCTCTACAGGTGAACTTTTCTTCCATGTGGTGATGAAGATTAGGTATGCTAGAAAGAAGAATAAGATCGTGAATGCAATGAATCCCATGGTCAATCCAATTCTTGAGTACGCGTAGAGCGTCAGTCCGACAGCAATTAGTTGTAAGAAAACTAACAAGATGATATTATGGTCTTTCAATACAAATCATTTTTACACACTTGCTATAAAATATTTTGATCTAATGTCGAATTCTAGATACCAACCTTCGTCCACAATCGGGTATTCTGGACTATTTCTCCAGAGATCTCAGGAATAAACGGGAACCAATACCCAAGAATACCAACCCAACAACAAGTAGGAGTGCAAGATTGAATACTGCAATGTGGTCGTTGAACAGCTGAAGATCAACTGCTGCTGTTCCCACAAAGTCGTTCCCAAAGATTGCAGCCCTAAGCCCCTGTGTTCCATAGGTCAATGGGTTGATCCGGGCAATCCACTGGAAGTAGTCCGGGAGACTTTCAAGGGGGAACATGATGGGGGAGAGGAACATCAGGGGCATACTGATAGGCATGACCATTGCTTGGAAGACCTCGACGTTCTCTGCACGGGCAGCGATTGTAATGGTCAACCCTGAGAGGAAGACCGTCGTAGCAATTGGATAGAGGAACATGTCAAGGATGTTAAGAGGAGTATAATCTATGGAAGCCCCGCTGAACCACCCCATGATCATAACTATGACTACCTGTATAGATACACGTGTATATATACCCATGACGTAACCCATGACGATAGAGAACTTGGGAATAGGCGCTATCAAGTAGTTCTTGAGATAACCCGAATCTCGGTCGAAATACAAGGCAATCACACCGAACATCGATGTAAACATGGTAATCATGATCAGTATCCCAGGTACCATGAAGGTGATATAGTCAATCCCACCTGGAAAGATCCCGCCAGGACCTGAACCCAAGAGGTTATCAAAGCTCTGCCCGATGATCAACAACCACATCAGTGGCATGAGCATCAGAGAAATTATCTGGCTCTTGGTTGAGAAGAGCCTGAGTATCTGTCTCTTGTAAATTGTCCATGTGGCCTGAATGAAACCTGTGCTATTTTCTCTGTACTGTGTCTCCATAATATCTACCTCCTCGGCATCCCCATCCGTCTCCTCCCCTTTCTTCCTACGATCTTTAACCGGTCAGCAAGCCCTATCTCTTCGTCACGAAACTCTCTTCCTGTGTAGTAGAGGAAAACCTCGTTGAGACTTGGCTTCCGGATCTCCACCGACTCAATGTCTATCCCTTCGGCATTGAGCCTCTGGATGATCTTCACCAGCGTGTGAGATCCGTCCTTTGCAGCGGCATTTATTTTATTCTCGCTCTCTTTGACCTCCAGCACTCCCTCGGTATCCTTGATTAGAGGGATACTCCTTTCCTTGTCTGAGCCCAGATCAAGGAGGATAATATCACTGCCCAAAGAGTTCTTCAATTCATCCGATGTCCCGCGGACGACGATCTTCCCTCGGTCGATAATGCAGATCTGGTCGCAGAGTTCCTCTGCTTCTTCCATATCATGTGTTGTTAGAAAGATTGTCAGACCTCGTTCCTTGTTCAATTTCAGGATCTTCTCTCGAAGGTTTGCCCGTGACTGAGGATCAAGACCGATAGTAGGTTCATCTAGAAACAGGATTTGTGGATCAGCGAGGAGCCCTCTAACAATCTCCAACCTTCTCCTCATACCCCCGCTATAATTCATCACTGGCTCGTCAAGTCTGTCGGTCAGACCTACCATCTCGGAAAGCTCCTTGATCTTTCGCTCCAGTTCGTCCTTCTTGATACTGTACAGCTGTCCATGGAGGACCAAGTTCTGCCGAGCGGAAAGTGTCTCATCGAGTGTCTGCTCTTGAAATACTGCACCAACAACCTGTCTGATCTTCTTCGAGTCTCGTAGGTCGTATCCAGAGATTGTTCCCTCTCCTCCTGTAGGACGCAAAAGTGTGATCAGAGTATTGATAGTTGTGCTCTTCCCTGCTCCGTTGGGCCCGAGGAATCCAAAGATTGTCCCTCGTTCTATGCGGAGATCTATCCCGTCTACCGCCTTGACCTCACCATAATATTTCGTGAGTCCACGGATATCAACGATATAATCTTGGCTCATAAGCTTAGTGCGCACGATGAGAATATAAATGTATCGAATAACAGATATTATTATATCGAAAACAATAATATACTACTCAATCGAGTCATCCTCGAGAATCCTCACCTGAAGCATTTCACCAAGGATCTCAGTTATTCGCTTGTGCACCTCGTAGTTCAGCTTCAACTCCTTTAGACTCACATCGTCGTACTTGTTCTTAATTGCAAGCTCGAAATCATCTGATCGTAGGAATTCAAAGTTCATATCTGCTTTCTGTCCAAAAACATGGGAATTGAGAATCAATCTCTTGTGAATTAACCTGCCTAGATCTGTTACCCTGTAGATCTTTATCTTCTTTGAATCCCTACTGACTAACTCGATTAACCCCTCGCTCTCCATTTCGGAGATTATCGGATATATGGAGCCAGGGGAAGGTTTCCATTTCCCACTGGTGATTCTCTCGATGTACTCCCGAAGTTCGTTTCCGCTCAGTTCCTTCTTTGTCGCGAAGGTCCTCAGGCAGATAATTCGCAAGAAGCCACGTTGAAGTCTGCTCATCCATCTATTCTCGATTTCATCGATACTATCAACCACATGCCATAATTAGAATAGCCCTATAAAAAATATCGAATACCCGACTAAATGTTATGCCAACCGATATTACTCTTCTTCCTTCCTCACCAAGGGTATGAGGAAAATTATGGGTATCGTTCCGAGGACATAGACCGATGCAGTGATGATAAACGTGAAGCTGAATCCATAGTTGTCAACAAGGTGACCTCCGATCGACGCTGAAAAATTCCAGAACAGACCCCAAGCGACGGCTTCCACAGAGTTCCACTTAGCCCGGTTCTTCTTTGAGACATAATCCATTAAGATTGATCTTGACAATGGTTGTGAGGCATTCATGAGGGAGCCACGAAGGAGAAAAGCTATGACGAGGAGGATGACAGGTGGATAGGTCGAAAGGTAGAAGAGACTTGCAATAGCAAGGCCTTGGACTATGAGGATGATGACTGGTCTACCATTGCCCTTAGATGCCCTCTGGGCGAGAATAGCGGTCATTCCAGTCGCAATAAAGAGGAGCCCGAAGATGAACTGGACAAAGATGGGTTTGAAGCCATAGACAGAGAGAAAGAAGATGGGGAAGAACTTAATGGTCATTCCCGCTCCCACTCCTACTATAAGATTCGACGTGATTAGGATGTACGGTACGTACCTTGATCGCTCCTTTAGCTTGTCATCTCCGTTGACCTCAATCTTCTCGGCATCACTTCTAGTTTCGTCATCACTGAACCTGAATAGAAAGAAGAGTGAAAGTCCGGAGATGACAAGACCAACTGCCATAACCGATCTGAGAATACCAATGTCCCACTCATCCCCTAGGTACAGGAACATCAGGACATTGAGAAATGGACCAATGGCCATTGACCACTGGCGAACAAGATGGATCCATGAGTAGATCCCCGATCGATTGCCACTTGTTACACTGTCTGCAAATATCGCTTCAAGTGAGGGTCTGACCAATCCTTGGAAGATTCCCCAGAGAACAAGTGCAACGAATACCATGAAGATGTTGGTAGCGAGAAAGGTACTGACCAAACCCAAGGCGCCGATGAGTCCCGCAAGTCTAAGAACCCTGTCCCTCCTGAACTTATCAGCGAAGTACCCTGCAGGGATCACGGTCAAGGTCATGGCCACACCTATTGCAGCACTGGTGTACCCCAGAATTACATTCGATTCTCCAGCCAGAAAGTAGATGTATGCACTGAGGACATTCCCCAACCATATACCCCTACCAAATGACTGGAAGAAGGTGAAGAGGAAATTGTATCGGACATTGGGATTTGAAAGTGATGAAAACATTATCTACGAACGATTCAATATTCATTGACTAATAAGGAATAAGCTAGGGGGAAAACAAAGGTGCTGAAATTAGTGAACTTGACCACACCTCTAAAAACACAATCATTCCTCAACATTAAGTACCGTAAGATTCAGAGAAAATTGTGGATGGTTCAAGACTTCCCCGTTTCTCAGAGATAATGGGTCCCGCGTACAGGACTATATTTAGGGGTGTAAGGATAAAAGATGATATCCGATTAAGCCACTCGTTTAAAGGAGTGGAGATAGATGAGGGTGAGCTACGGAGGTTCAAGATGTTTTTCAAGTTCAGGTCTGAACTTCCAGTCACCTTCCTATACACTCTGGCACAGAGAGCACAAAGCTATCTTATGCTAAAGAAGGAGTTTACTATACAGATCCCCGGTATGATCCATGTCTCAAATGAAATTGAACAGTACGACGGGATTGCTTCTAACAAACCATTTGACATCGATGTAAGATGCGAGGTACCTAAGAAAGAAGGCTCTCTTCATCCCAAGTTTGAGGTAGAGTACTACCAAGACGGTGAGCTCGTAGCCAAATGTCTGAGTAACTACCTTGCCAAGAGGAGGAGCCTCCCGAAGTTCGGACAGAAGAAAAAAAGAAGAGAGCCTCCCCACCAGATCGAAGCAAAGAAGACTGATCTATGGACAATTCACAAGAGTGTGGGGAAGCTGTACGGTGAGATTGCCGGTGATAAGAACCCGATCCACACTTCCCGGATTTTCGCCCGACTAGCAGGATTCAAGAGACCGATAGTTCAGGGTTGGTACCTAGTATGTAGAGCAACATATCAGATTGAGAAAGAACAGGGAGTGACAACTAACTCGGTAACTGTCAACTTTCATAAACCGATCTTTGTGGATTCTAATGTTCACTTTCGTTATAATAGCTCTGAGTTCAGGATATCAGATAATGGAAATATCTTAACTTCTGGATCGTTCAATATCTCGTAGCAATCTATCAATTTTATAACTTCGATTCCAAAATGAGCTTGGATGCTAAAGAAGGGACGATGGAAGTACCTCAACAATAGGAATATTATGAAAGTAGTCCTTTTCTTCCTGATATTTGTCCCCGGGACCATCCCTGCTATTATCTTCGGTTTAGTAGCTGTAATCCTCTTTGCAATCGATCCGCAGGGTATTCTACTTCAACAATTTATTGTTGATTTCAACAATTACCTACAAAGTGAGTTGAAAAGAGATGTAGAGGTAGCAATTATAGTCTTTGTTATCTCACTGTTTGTATTTATCCTAGGTCTAAATTTCTATGACTATATCATCAAAAGAAGAAATGAGCCCGTTGAGTTAATTTGACGTCTTGCAGACATATGCGGGTAGTAACGTTCAAAATATAGAAGATCGAGTGATATTTGAGCTAGATGAAAGAAGATGTAAAGAACCTTGATGATATCGAATGGGAGATCACAAAATTCACCAGAAGTAAACAGGTATTTGACTCATCATTCTGTCCGCATCTTCGAGTAAGGCTTGTCGAGATCAAGCCCAGTGCAGAATTTGAACTTCACGAACACGAAGAAACCCAGATACTCTATTTCTCCGAGGGAGGTGATGGTATCATCGAACTTGATTTCAAACAGTTCCCCATAAAGAAAGATCTTGTCGTCAAAGTCCGTCCAGGGTTGTGCCACGGTGTCAAGAACACAGGGAACTCTCCTATACGAATTATCGTCTTCGAGGAAAAGATGAAAAGTGCCTCAACACAGACACCGTACATCGACTTTTAGAATATAAGATTCCCTCCGAAATAGTTCTCGAAAAGATAATATACATGAGAAAAGACCTGAACATGTGAGTGATTTCGGATCCAGTCGACGCACTGTCTTTCTGATTTGGAACCCTGATAGACGGATGTGGAGCTGGCTAGAGATATGGTTGATCACTTTCGTCATCGGTTCGTTCATCGCTGCGATCTCTGGTATATATCATGGTGTCATACTTATCTTGATGCTCCCAATCTCAACTCTACCCTATACATGGAAGGAGAAGTTCGGGCTCACCGGTTCTGTAATTGACGCAATTGAGAACCGATCTTGGTCATCTCTTATGGTATTCTTACTTACGACCCTCGTGATCCTAACTCAGTTAATTCTATTTGCCTTAATTTACTTTCTCTTCATCTCTGTCAGATCTTCTGCTTAGTGCCTATCTCCTTTTATACCTACAAAGCGAGTAATATAGTATGAAGGTCGATATCCATTCGCATTCCTCAAACTCCGATGGGACATGGGATGTCCCTGACCTTCTCAAAGAAGCAGAGAGATTGGGGCTTGAGTATTACGCTGTCACAGATCACGACACGCTAAAAGGCTCAGAAGAGGCATTGCAGTACTCCCATTTGTTCAGTGGTAAATTACTCCTCGGAATGGAGATCTCCACAAAGGTTCTTGGGAGAACCACTCATTTACTGGCATTCTTCCCCCAGATCTCAAGGGAGGATATACCAGAGATCCATGAAGTGCTGGATAAGATCCAGAATTCTAGGTACCATCGAATGGTCTCCATGGTCGAGAAGGGAAGAAGGGTAGGTCTGGATATCTCCATCGAGGAGGTAATTGAAGAGGCTCGAAAGGACGGGGGCTCCATAGAGATCATAGCAAGACCACACCTTGCTAGGGTCTTGGTGAACAAGGGAATTGCAGAGCACATGGATCATGCTTTCGACAATTGGGTTGGTGAGGGGAAGCCTCTACATGCAGAGAGGTTTACACTCGATTATAAGCAGTGGATAGACCTTGTCAAGAAGAATAATGGTATAGTAGTCTGGGCCCACCCACTATACTACAAGGACGATGATATTCAAAGATTGGAAGAAGCATTCAATGTATTGCACTCTGCGGGGATAACTGGTATTGAGATAGATTACCCATATAACAAAAGGAGGGCACCGTTAAATGAAGATTTTGTGACCGAGGGATTAAACCTGCTCAAGCAAAAAGCCCATGATCACGGACTCCTATGTACAACTGGTGGTGATTTCCACGGTGACAATGGAATTATTGGATATGGTGAAGCTAGAAAGGAAGATCTTCAAAAACTAGAATCTCTGATCTACGGATTTAACGAATCGTCTAGAAATAGTCAGAGTTGAACTTTGAATCTCGATATAATACAATATTTGTGAGATGTTGGTGGACCGTCCCTCAGACGAGTGCGCAGAAACCTGAAGAAAAGTGGCCAACAATCTAGGTCTCAGACTGTCGCACTGAACGATCTATTCGAAGGGACAACTCAGCCATTACATCCGTATTACTTTTATATTAAAGTGACCGAAATAAAATTGCAGATAGTTATGACAAATGTACCTGCGGATCCGATGGTCCAGAATTATCTTATGTGGCTGGAAATAGAGAAGGGCTGTAGTCCCAATACAATCAAGGGTTACGGTCATGACCTCAAGTCACTTATTGAGTTCCTAGCTCAGCAACGTGTTGTCAATAAGGAGGAACCCATCAACTGGGGAAATATCACCACCTTCAATCTCAGGTCATTCCTCAACCACCTGTACAACGATAATAATAACAAGAAGTCCAGCATCCATCGAAGAGTATGTTCCATGAAGGGGTTCTTCAAGTTCCTATCGGAGAATGAGGTCGTCAAGAATAACCCGGCTAAGGTACTCTCGTACCCTAAGAGAGACAAATCACTTCCAAAGTTCCTTCCCACCGAAGAGGTCAGTACCCTCCTCACAAATGCCAAGAAGAAGGCAACAAAGAAGCCGACAACTGGGTTGCACAGTGCAGTTCTTGAGGTTCTCTACTCGACAGGTGCGAGGTGTAGTGAGATCAGGAACCTCGATCTTGATGATATTAGTATCGAGGAGAGGGAGTACATTACAGAATCAGGGGAGATACAGAAGGAACTGAGGGGACAGGTCATGATCAGGGGTGGAAAAGGAAGCAAAGATCGACGTGTATTTCTCACACACAGGGCAGCCTCTGTACTCAGGCATTACATTCTCGTTGAGCGTGCGCAGACATTGGAGAAGGCGAGGAAACGAGGGAAGGAGATATCCGCAGATGCAGAGAGAGCTCTCTTCCTAAGCAATAGAGCTCAAAGGGTGGCGAACAGAACTATTCAGCACTTTACATCCAAGATGGCAAATGATGCGGGAGTTCGTCATACGACTCCTCACATGATCAGACACTCGTTTGCTTCTCACCTTCTAATGAACCAGACCAATATTAGAGCCATCCAGAAACTATTGGGTCACTCATCACTTGACACAACGCAGATATACGCAAATATATCCGACGAATACCTCAGGAATGAGTTTGACGGTAACCTTCCGATCAAGTGATTCCTAGTGCGAAATTAGACCTTTTGTGGAATCCTCAAACTTCTTGTACAGCTCCTTCATTCTTATTGCATACTCCGCGGCATTCTTATCCTCATCTGTGACTGGATTCCATTTTGGCACTGACACTTTATTTCCATCCTTGTCCAATGCGACAAACACCATATTGCAGTGAGTATTCATGACATATTCATTCGTCTGAGGGGACTTGGATTTTACCTCCAAGGCGATATGCATGCTACTATTCCCTGTGTAGATTAGCTTTGCGGTGATTTGAACTACATTTCCAATGAAAATTGGCCTAACGAAGTGGATACCACTGACAAAAACAGTCACGCAATATGATCCACTCCACGCAGCAGCACAGGCGTAAGCAGTTTGGTCCAACCACTTCATAACGGCTCCACCGTGCATCTTTCCACCAAAATTCACGTCAGTGGGTTCCGCTAGAAAGCGAAATACAACAGTTCTACTGTCCTCCATGGATTGAAATTGTCCCAGTACTATTTAATTAATTACTCATAATTGAACTACCTACAGATATGCGCAAATTTCTCCCTAGATCCCCGATAGAGAGATGATCCCATTTACTGTCAGCTTATCAACAAGCTTCAGTATCTCGATGAAATGCTCTGGATCCAAGGAGATCAGATTAACTATTGGTTGCGTTGGATTACGCACAATCTCATCGGTTATCTTTATTACATACTGGAATTCATTGATGACAGAATTCTTTGACTTGAACTTCCTAGAAGATTTACGTCGGAAGAGGTCCCCCACTGCACCTTGATTTATTTCCTCGACCTTTATGAAATAACTGTAGAGGATCATTCTCAGGATATGGATATCCTCTTGAGTGGGAAGATGATCGTTCAAAGTAACAATGTACCTCAATCCTTCTATGAGCAGTCCGAG
>WAMJ01000011.1 GCA_015522385.1 Candidatus Heimdallarchaeota archaeon | reverse complement strand
TCTGATGATCTGCAGGCGTTGTATGAGAGAAATCGCAGGTGATCTTGGGTTCAAGACCACGGGATCGAGAGGTGGATGATAAGATGCTCCTAGATCCTCTTGCAAACGCACTGAACATGCTGAAGACCTACGACTCCAAAGGTAAGAAGGAAGTCGTGGTCAGACCAACCAGCAACCTGATTCAGAACGTCCTCGCGACACTGATGAAAGAGGGGTACATTGGAGAATTCGAGAGAATCGACAATGCCCAAGGTGGAGAATTCAGAATACAACTTCTGGGCCGGATCAACAAGATCGGTGTTGTCAAGCCAAGGTTCTCAGTAAAGCTCCACGAGATCGACCAGTGGGAGAAGCAGTACCTCCCTGCGATCAACTTCGGACACCTGATCATGTCCACCCCCGAGGGTGTGATCACTCAGAAGGATGCCATCGAGAAGCACGTCGGTGGTAGACTCCTCGCATACGTCTTCTAGGTGATTGTCATGAACGGTAAATTAGAATCAACTATAAACATTCCCGAGGACGTTGACTTCAAGCTTGATGGGACCAAGCTCACTGTAAAGGGTAAGTTGGGCTCGCTTGAGAAGGACTTTGGACACACTCGCATGCACTTCTTCCTCGAAGATGACAAACTCTTGATCCGCACGTATTTCCCCAAGAGGGTAGAGAAGGCAACTCTTGGCACCGTAGTAGCTCATGTGAACAACATGATCAAGGGGGTAACCTCTGGTTTCAAATACTCAATGAAGATTGTCTATTCCCACTTCCCGATTAAAGTATCGGAGGACAAGAAGAACAAGATGGTCAAGATCGAGAACCTCTATGGTGGTCAGAAGCCGAGATTTGCAAAAATTACTGGTGACGTCAAGATACAGGTCGATGGTGAGAACGTCTATGTCTCTGGAATAGACAAGGAGGCCGTAGGACAAACCTGCGCCAACATCCAAGAACTTACTCGACTTAGGGGTAAGCGGAGGAAGTCCCCCAAGACCTTTATGGACGGTATCTTCGTCTTCGAACGTCACGGTACGATGGAATAAGTTTCTACAATTCACCAACTTATGATCTATAACCTGTGCAAACGACCAAATTTTGCCATACTTTGAGCAAAGGAAAATTCAGAAATATGCAAGATTAATTAGGCCAGACATGTGATCGCATTCATGGTTGTACAGAACGTAACTGTTATCGGAACAGGTGCGATGGGTAGCGGAATAGCCTACGTGACCGCGGTAGCGGGTATGAATGTGACATTAGTTGATCAAAAGCAGGAGTTCATTGACAAGGGGATGGAGAGAATCCGAAAGATGTTGATGGACGGGATCGATAAGAAGAAGATGAGCCCAGCAGAGGGAGAGAAGGTTTTCCACCGTTTCAAGACAGAATTGGACATGGCTGCTGCTGTGAAGGATGCTGACCTCGTCATCGAGGCTGTCTACGAGAACATGGACGTCAAGAAGGAGATATTCAACAAGTGTTCTGCGTCTGCCCCATCGGATGCATTACTCGCCTCAAACACCAGTACCCTATCGATTACCGAGATTGCTAGTGTGGTCGAAAAACCAGAGAGAGTCCTTGGACTGCACTTCTTCAACCCTCCATCTGCGATGAAGCTCGTCGAGGTGATAAGGGGAGAGAAGACCTCTGACACCACGATTGAAGCTGCTCTTGCCTATGTAGACAAGCTGAACAAGACCGCTGTTGTTGCCAAGGACTCTCCTGGCTTCTTGGTCAACAGGGTGCTTGTCCCTGTCCTCAATGAGGCGGTGAAACTCCTTGATGAGGGTGTGGCCACCAAGGATGATATCGACAAGGCATTAGTCCTCGGGGCTAACTTCCCTGTCGGTCCCCTAAAGCTGGCAGATTTTGTGGGGCTTGACGTAGCTCTGGCCTCCTGCAGGACACTTGAGAGAACACTTGGTGAGGCATACACACCATCTCCAAGTCTTGTCAGACTCGTGGATGAGGGCAAGTTGGGGATTAAGACTGGTGAAGGCTTTTATAAGTACTGAAAAGCCAACATAACCTGACTAGATCTCCAAAACATTAATGTATGACGCTCCATTCAATGTACTCGTGAATGACATAGTAAGGGCTCTCCTTGCGCACCGGACAATTCGGTCTTTTGATCCTGAAGCAGAAATTCCTGACGACGAGGTTATGGTAATTGTGAGAGCCGGGCAGCAAGCACCTACTTCCTGCACTGGACAGATGTACACCGTTATCAACATCTCCAAGGAAAGGAGAGCTGAAGTCTTTAACAACTGTGGCAAGCAGAATTTTGTCATGGATGCATCCCACTTCTTTATCATCTGCGTCGATCTTCATAGACTCTTCGCAATTGTGGATCGTGTGGGGGGTACGAACAGGAAGTGGCCTCTTGCAGGCCTGCAGATTGGGATATTCGACGCTGGACTTATGGCACAGAATATGACTATTGCAGCCGAGGCCATGGGGTATGGAACTGCGTTCTGCGGTTCGTGCGGTGATCGTCCAGAAGAGCTCATTGAGATCCTGAAGCTCCCCAAATACGTCGTTCCACTGACGGGTCTTGCTATTGGTGTTCCCACCGAGGATCCACCTACTCGACCTCGATTACCCACATCCATGGTGTTCCACAAGGACGTGTATAGAGAGTACCTCATCGAAGAGCTCGAAGCGGGAATCGATGAGATGGATGTCTTCCTTAGGGCAGAAGGTTACTACAGTAAGTACAGCGGGAAGGAGGACTATGGGTGGCGTGATCACATGAAGAATAAGTTTGGGGGCAAGTGGTTGGAAACTGTCGAGAAGCGGAGAAGAGCAGCCCTCCAAAGACAGGGATTTCTGTGATACAGGTCTTCACTTGAATCACGCTCTGTAACATTTAAGAAACACAGCAAGCCATAGATACTTACAGTAAAAGGAAGTCGTTAATGATGGAAGAAAATCTGATTGGAGCAGTTATAGGGGAGACGAGTACGACTGAGCTCTCCTTCATAGTTGATGTGACCAAGACTAGGGAGAGACCTTTGCAGATGGGGGAGTACGTGGCCATAGAGTTCGGGGAAAGGACAGCTATTGGGATAGTGACTGACCAGAGAAGGAGTAATAGGGAGATCATCGAGAGTTTGGCAAATTCTCCGACTGCCGTCACAAGAATGCTAAACCTTGCCATGGTCCCTGACTCGGAGGTGCTCATCGCTAGCGTATCGATCCAAGGATTCGTTGATATGGTTAACGGGAGACCTAGAATTACCAAACCGAGGTACCCGACACTTCCTGGTGCCCGTGTATTCAGGGATCCGACCGACATCCTCACCATGGCCTTCGGGAACTCTGACCTCGAGATCGGGTACCTGAGGGGTAATCCTGATGTACCGGTACAGATTGACGTCAAGAACCTCGTCAGCAGACATTTCTCTGTGCTGGCAGTTACAGGAGCCGGAAAGTCATACACGATGGGGGTGATCCTAGACGAGATCATGACTAAGTTTCCATCAGCGAGCATCGTGATTGTAGATCCACACGAGGACTACTTCTACTTCAGAGATATCGAAAGATACGCCAACAGGGTGACAGTCTTCACTCCAACGGGAGAACGGAACACCACACGCTTGAGGTTCAGGATCAGAAATTTCTCTAACAGGCAACTACGGGACATCATTGGTATCCCGTCCAACGCTTCGAGACAGATCGCTCTGTTCGACCAAGTGGTCAGTGAATTTAATAGTGATCCAAACCAGCTGTGGGACTTTCAAGACTTGCGGAATACTCTCACCGGGATGATAGCAGACGAGGGGTTCAAGGAGAAAGAGCAGGCTAGGGGAATTATCAGAAGGCTGGGCTACTTTGCAGCAGCATCCTTCCTCGACCGGGAGCTTGAAATTCCTGTCTCCTCGAGGACAGAACCTGCGCTCACATCTCCCGGGAAACTCACTGTGATCAATACTGGACTCCTCGAGCAGAAGGGCAAAGATGCCATGATCAACCACATACTAAGAAGGATTTTTGATGCCGCAGTTCAGTGGAGGCAGAATATAAATGAAGTGGAATCGGGGGAAGAGCCCACACTTTTGGGTCCTGTCCTTGTTATTGTTGAAGAAGCACATCAATTTGCTTCTCCCAAGGAGAACACTGACTGCAAAAGGATTATCCAGCAGATTGCAGGGGAGGGAAGGAAGTTCGGTGTCGGACTGGGAATAGTCTCACAGAGACCGGGTAAGATAGATGAGAATGTACTTTCCCAATGTAACACACAGATCAACCTGCGCATAGTAAACCCCAAGGATCAAAGAGCAATCGAGAACGCCAGTGAGACCATGTCCGCTGATTTGATGAAGGATCTACCCGGACTGAATACCGGTGAGGCAATAATCACAGGTTCCGCCATCAGAATCCCTGCCATGATCTCTGTCAGACCCCTTGACGTCACGCCATCAGGGACTGATATCGACATAACGAGGTTCTGGAGAGAAAATGAAGAAGAGGACTTCGACTACGAAGAAGAGGATGATATCGAGGGGATGCTAGAATGAGGTTTGTGCATACAAGCGACTGGCATCTTGGGTTCAGGCAGTACAACATTGAGACGAGGTTCGAGGATTTCTCCAAAGCAGCTGGGAGGACAGTTAAGAGAATTATAGAACTGAAACCAGACTTCGTTCTCCACACGGGGGATCTCTTTCATGACAACAGGCCAACCTCTGGCTCAATTCGTGTTGCAGTAGCACTACTTCTCAAGCTCAAACGTGCGGGCATCCCTGTCTACATGATCAGGGGAAACCACGATACGAGCGAGAATGTAAAAGGGGGGAGTATAATGCATCTTCTGCATGACTTAGAGTTAATCGAATTCGTGAACAACACGGTACACTCCTTCGAGGACATCGATATTGTCGGGGTCAATTACCATCCGATCAAGACGCTGGAGAGGACACTAGATAAGTTGATCAGTAATAACAGAGAGTTGATAAGAAGCAAAGAGCGATTCACGATTCTCGCCCTGCACAACTTCGTGCAAGGTCAGCTCGATCATCACGAGATCCCGCTTACAAGGTTGTCCGATCTGGGATTCGACTACATCGGTGTCGGTCATTACCACATCCCATGGTCTAACGAGAGGTTTAACATTTACACCCCAGGGAGCACTGAGGCTACATCCTCCAACGACTGGAAGAGAGATGACGCAGAGGATGAGATCAGCATCTACTCAAGCTTCCTCCTCGTCGAGAGCAACTACAAAGCAGGGGTCTGGGGTAAGGCAGAAGTCACCACGGTCAGGGTACCGGTTCGCCCCAAGATTTGGGGAACCATAGAGTCACAGGTCTCTAACCTTGAGGGATTGGAAAATGAGATCAAGGAGTTCCTGAGCAAGAAACTGGAGCTACTTGACAAGATGACTGCCGATATTAAGGAATATAAGGAAAAGGAGGATCGAGACCCCCTTCTTAATCTTAGAGTCAGTACAAGAGTAGACCCAACTGACCTCTCTGCCCTCGACCGGAGGAGCCTTGTTGATCGATTCCTCCAACCAGCCAAACTTGAAATAACCTCAGAATCAGTGGTGGAGCTCCCTGATATCTCTAACAGTGGGGATGTCATCGCGCGGACGATGCGTGAACTGATCGAGGAAGAGGTGGATGAGGAGGAACGGTCTGAATTCACTCTATTTATAGAGGAAGTGATGAGCGAGTACATGGAAATTCCAAAGTCACGATACAATAAGATTCAGCAAGAGACCGTCGATGAATTAGTGGACCGTGCGTTGGCATTGAGAGTGGAGGAAGAATCATGAACTACCTTAAGATCAACCAGTTACGGTTGCAGAACATCAGGTGTTACTCTGATCAGAAGTTCGAATTCAGTCACGGAAAGAATACCCTGCTTGGTAACAACGGAAGCGGGAAGTCAACCGTTCTCGAGTCGATAGGGATGGGATTATTTGGCTCGAAATATCTGAAAAAACCCAAGACGGTCAGCGACCTCGTCAACCGAAGTCAAGAGACTGGAAGGATCACCCTAGACTTCGAGGTTCCAAAAGGAAGATTCCGGTCAGAATTCTCAATTGGTAAGAAGAACTCCTTCAAGCTCTACGAACTGAGAGAAAATGGACGTCCAAAAATACTGACGAACAATACCAAGGAAACCATCGCTAGGATTACGTCTCTGATCGGGAGAAACATCGATGCTGAGACCTTCAAGAATGCTCTTTCAAGCCCACAAGGAGAACTCACAGATCTCATTGAAGAGACTCCTGCAAACCGGAAGAAGGCGATACAGAAGATACTCGGTCTGGAGAAATACCAAGTTTTAGAGCTGCACATGAAGAATTTCACTAAAGGCATTGACAAAGAACTTGGACTCATGAGAGAAAACCTGAAGGTTCGGGAGGAGAGCATCGAGGATCCGGGGAAGATCGAGGAAGAGCTCAAGACCAGATCAACGGAACTGGAGGAGAAGAAGAAGAGGGTAATAGGAGTCAGTACCAAGCTGGACAGCACAGTGAAGGCCATTGGAGAGGAGAACAGGAGAAGGACGGAGTACAACTCCCTCAAATCTAAACTAAAAGCGGAGAAAGAGAACCTGCTGTCGACAGAAAAGAGAATTTCGCGTATTGAGCCAGAGAGTGGTTCACTCGCCAAAGAGCTGGGAATCGCCGCAGAGATACAGGAAGTTGAGGACTTACGGACCCGAGTGAACACCGACCTAGACTGCTCAAAAGAAGAACTCGTTAATGTCGCCAATCAACGGACTGAGAGAATAAATCTGCAGGATGACAAGAATAAGCGGGAACAACGTGTCGAGACAATAAAGGAAGAGAAGCAGAAAATGCAGGGCGAATTCGACCGTATAGTGGGTAAGAAAACTATCCAGATTCTGAAAGATGAGGTCGAGAGCATTGATTCCGAACTGAGTACCAGGAGGTTATCGCTCAAGTCCGTCGAGAGTGAGATAAAGAACCTACAGGGCAAAGTAAAGGATCATGACAAGCGCGTATCGGAGCTGGAACGATCAGTGGAGACAACGGAGCGGAGATTCAGATCTCTTTTCAAGGACGATATCGGGATGTACAGTGAGGTATTGAAGAATTTTGAGAATAAAATATCTGAGGTTAGCGCGACTATCGAGAATCTTGAGAAGAGGAAGACCGATGTGGTGGTCAACAAGGCAGAGTCGGAGACCAAGATGAAGGAACTGAAGAAGGTGATCGACCTTCTAGAGTCATCTGAACATACAGAAAACTGCCCCACGTGTATGCAGAAACTCGGAGGGATAGACCTGTCCAGCGTATTGGAGATTCACCGGAATACTTCGATGGATTTGCAGAAGACGATTGAGAAACTTTCATCAGAGGCCTCAGAGCTTGAGGAGAAACTCAAGGAGTCAAAGGGGGAGAAGAAGAATGTGGAGAAATCACTTAAGGAAATCAGTAGATTTGACCCTACGAATCACAAGGAGCAGGTTGATACCCTTTTATCCCTAAGGAAGGAAAAGGATGATCTGAGCAAGAAGATCTTGGAACTTGAAGAGATGGTTAAGTCACTTCAGAAAGAGATAGAGGAAAAGTCACAGTCTCTCAACGGTCTAAAGACCAAATTGAAGAATGCGGAGGGGAAGGAGAGGGAGATCCAGAAACTGACAACCGAGATCAAACTCAACCTTGAAGAGATCGAGAAACTCAACAAAAAGCTTCAAGCGATTAATGAAGAAGAGCTCAAAAAGAGGAGCAAGGTGCTTAAGACCAAGATTTCAGACCTTGAAGCAAGACGCAGTAAGGTGGATCGGTTCCACACCGTCCTCACTGAACTGAATAAGTACAAGTATGACAAGGCTCAGCAGTCCAAGAGAATTGCGGAGTACAACGAAAAGATCGAAAAGATTGAGCTCATGAGCGACGATGATTTCCAGAAGCTGGATAGGGAGAAGTCTGAATTGACATCGGCCCAGGGGGCTCTTCAAGCCCAGATCAAGACTCTAACCGAGGAAATTATCCCCTCGATCGAAGAGAGGTTGAAGACATCAAAAGAGCAGCTTGTTACCATTAAGGGACTGAAGGACAAAATTCACCGATACAAGAAGGCTCACCGGATATACAAGGTCCTTGAGGGTATATTCAACAAACTTCCACACAGACTCCTGTACAATATTTCCGAGAGTGTCTCCAACGTTATGACCGACCGGATGCAGACGATGTTCCCGAACAGGAACATCTCACGGGCAATTCTCAATACCGAGGGAGAGATTGTCCTCCACCAGGATGGACACCGTGTAGATCCGAAGCAACTCTCGGGAGGTGAAAGGACCGCGTTAGGGCTAGCTCTGCGGATCGCTCTAATGAGGCATGTGGCACCACTGGAATTCATGATCCTTGACGAACCGACCAACCATCTCGATACAGACCGGATCAACGAGTTCCTGTCTATTATTCAAGACAACTCCATCTTCCAGTCGCCCACGGGGCAACTCCTGCTAGTCACCCACCGCGAGGAATTCGAGAAGATTGCGGACCGGATCATCAAGATTGAAATATCTCAGAACGGTGAACGAAAAGTTAGTATTTCGTAGGATATTATCCCCGCTGTCGGGAAATCTTATATTCCGAATGTCCTACATAGAAATCATGTTATTTTCAGAGACTGAAGAACTGAAGATATCCTCATTTGACGGGAAGTCTCTCGACATGCACCTCTGGGAGGTGGATTCCCCAAAAGCGGTGTTTATTGCAGTCCACGGAGGTCTGACTCACGCGGGGGACTGGGAGGTCTTCGCGGTGCCGATGATGGAGAAAGGCTACACAACTGTTGGCCACGACCTCAGGGGTCACAAGCAAAAGGTTTCTCACATCAAACGGTTTGACCACCTTCTGCAGGATCTGAGTACAGTCGTCTCATGGGCAAAGGCCCGATACCCTGACACTCCGATGTTCTTGGTCGGACACTCCATAGGTGGACTCATCGTCACACACTGGGGGATAAAATACCACGATCCTGTGATCAAGGGTTACATCATGTCATCTCCATACTACGCTAATGTGATCCACTTCAACCCGATACTCCTAAAGGTGAATTCGTTGCTCTCGGTCATCCTCCCGAAGATGCCTGTGAAAGTCGATGATGTGACGAATGTACTCACAAGGGATGAGGAAATCACAAAGATGCACGTCAAGAACAGGGAAAGGGGATTACGGACAAGTACGGTCTCATCCAGATTCGCAGAAGAGATCAGCAAAGCACAAGCATGGGTGCCAAAGCACTTCTCTGAGTGGTCGCACCCTGCACTATTTTTCATTGCTGGTAATGATCATCTTGCGGACGCTAACGTCACAATGGAACTAGTGAAAGAATTACCCGAGGGGTTGGTGGATCTCCATCATTTCCCCGATAACATGCATGAGAACTTCAATGAATTGAACAGGAATGAGATATTCGATCTGGTTGACAAGTGGGTAAGTGCAAGAATCTAGAACTTGGTTACGCTGGAGAGCGCTTCCTTAGCATCTGCGTTTGACTCAACTGCTGCTTTGATGGTGGCGTCATCTGCCTCCTTGGCAATGTCCACGACGATGTTCATCGGCTCCACATGGTCAATGTTTGCCCTTCGCCTTCTTACAGGGGAGATCCCTGCACCGGTGATGAGAACAAAGTTCTTGTCGATTATTGCTGCAATTACTGCTCTGTGTCCTGCCTCTCGGCCCATGGTTTTTGTTACGATTCGTCCAACTTGTATAGCTGCCATTTGAGTTTCACCTCATCATACTCGCCCTCGGGAATCCCGAGCGATGAGTAATTGATGTTCTGACATGATCTTAAAAAGAATTCTGAATGAGGACGCGAGAAGATTTATTACTCACGTATCCCATCATGACAGGAATGGGAGTATTTGACCACATCCTCTCACTGGCTCAGAAACGACCGATCTCAGACATTCTAGACCACCTGTCCCACCAGATGAACATTAGGAAACTCCCGAAAAAATGGCAGAAGTCAACAAGGACGAGGATTATGGAGGATCTGGACGCAGTGGGCGACTGGGGTGTTCTGCGGTATAGGATGGAGGGGAATATCTTAAGACTTGAGCTCTCGCCAGATGGCGACGTATCCTCGACCTTTGACGACCTTCCAAAACGTTTGGTAGATCCTGATCTTGAAGCGGTGATCTTCGATTTACCTGCTTCGAATTACGTCCCGTACCGCACCGACGTAGGATTCAATTTCGAGAACGAGTGGGAGTTATCCCAGAACTCCCCCTACGAACCTTACGAGAGTAAATTAGATATTCACAGGGCTGGAGACTTCACAAGATTGACTTTCGATATGGAATTCGAAGGGGCTTACGGACTAGGTGACAAGACGGGAGATTTTAGAAGGAAAGGTAGATACGTCTTCTGGAATTACGACGACTCGGATCATTCGGTGGAAAGTGACCCCCTGTACCAGTCGCATCCCGTGGTATTCCTCAAGACACACAAAGGATATCTAGGACTTCTTATAGATTCTCCAGCCTACCAGGCATGGCTGATTGATGAGGACGTACTGGACATCGTCGTTGAAACCGACAGAATCATCGTATACGCGTTTCTTGGAGAGCAGTTCAGGGATGCCTACAGACTCCTCACATCTGTGATCGGTACTTTTCCCCTACCTCCACTTTGGGCTCTTGGCTACCAACAGAGCAGGTGGAGTTATAGCTCTGACAAGGAGGTCAAGAGGATTTATAATGGGCATATTTCCCATGATGTCCCTCTCGATGCCATATATTTGGACATAGCGTATATGGACAGGTACAGGTGTTTCACAGTTAATACGGAGAGGTTCAGCGACATTTCTCAGCTGAGCAGTGAAATAAAAGGAGTAGTACTCGTAGCAATAATTGATGCAGGGATTTCCGTATCCGATGACTACCCTCTGTACAAAGAAGGGGAGGGCAGGGGATATTTTGTCAGAACCCATTCGAACCAGATATTCAAGGGAAGGGTGTGGCCAGGAATATGCGTCTTCCCCGATTTTTACAGAGAGGAGGTGCGACAATGGTGGGGTGAACAGTACCGATCACTATTGGAACAGGGCGTTGTCGGATTTTGGAACGATATGAACGAGCCATCGATATTCTCCGTCCGGCGAACATTCCCGAAGGATCTGATCAGCGGTGGCACCAAACACGGAAAGCATCACAATACCTACGGAATGATGATGAGCAGAGCGAGCTTTGAAGGTCTCGAGAGGTTGAATCCCGACAGGCGGAATTTCGTCCTGACGAGGTCGTCCTACCCTGGTGGTCAGAACTTTGCTTGGATGTGGACAGGAGACAATTCCGCCACGTGGGATTTTCTCCGCCTTAGTGTCCGGCAGATGCTCTCCTTAGGTATTTCAGGACAGCCGCTTTGTGGTTCTGATGTTGGAGGATTTAGGGGAACACCAGACCCGCTTCTCTTTCTCCGGTGGGTCCAACTCGGGGTATTTTACCCTCTCTTCAGGAATCACACAGCATTCGACACCGCAATGCAGGAGGTATGGGAATTCGGCGACGAGATCCTAAGGTACTGTAGGGAAGCAATACGACTCAGGTACAGGCTTCTTCCATACATCTACACTCAAATATTCCTATCGAGTCTAGGTGAAGGACCCCTTGTCCGCCCATTGTTCTACTACGGAGATAATGTCGAAGAGATATTCGCTGATAGACAATTCTTCTTCGGACGAGACCTATTGGTCGCCCCTGTTCTCACTGATACAGGAACGCAACAGATCTATCTTCCACAGGGGTCATGGTTTGATTTCCACACAGGTGAGAGGATCGAGGGGGGGAGGACAATAACGATCGAAGTGACTCTCGGTTCTATTCCCGTGTTCGCAAGGGATGGATCTGCTGTCCCAGTAGCAAGGGCTGTTGGACAGAATACATATTCCACATTGAGGAAAGGGATTGAGGTCATGACTTTCGGAGCTGATCCCAGAGGGATACTGTACTTGGATGACGGTGAGACAAAGAAATATCGAAATAGCGATTTTGCACTATACAGTCTTCCTGAACAACAGTTGCTCTATGGGAGAGAATCCTACAAGGATGTATT
>WAMJ01000010.1 GCA_015522385.1 Candidatus Heimdallarchaeota archaeon | reverse complement strand
TATTCCATACACTCGACAATCTTCCGATGGTTACATTATAGAGTAGCACAAACATCAAACCTCCAACATCGGGTCCAATGTCTCGCAGTAATTGGGAAAACGTTTTTCTCTCTACCATCTCTCCTCACCTTCTCCCGATTTCCTCATCGAAGTAATCTGTCATCCTCATGAAAAGTTTTCACTGTGGAGATAGTACTGTATGATTGATATAAACATCAGCTTCACGAAGTAGTAGATCTACCATCAATCATCCCTCATTCCTAAATGAGAAAAGCCTTTCCCAATTCAGCTCTATCATAGATTAAAATCTATTAACAAACTTAAACCAGGTATGACTGTGGAAAGGGATACGTAATTATCGAGACCAATATTATCAATACTGTAGTGAGAATAATAGATAGTGAAGGAAATTTAATAAATCTAATTACAATATTATTCAGAATCATTCTGGCGTTATTAGTATCAATTTAGGATTCTGAGGTTTCTTTCTTTTTAAGGATCCTGAGAAATCCACGAGGTAGATCGGATATGAGTGGGTCACTGAAGAGAAATGGAAAAAGACTGATGGGTGAATAACCCACGAGAAGTAACGGAATAAACACCGCCAGATTAGCAGGCTTAGTATAGTCCTCGGGAAGGACCTCTTTGTCCTTGACCAATTTGTATAAAAACCGATAAATCCCAACTAAGAGGAATAAGGACGTAGATATCAATCCGGGAATAACTACAGTATTCATTATCAACTCTTCACTCAATCTCTCTCCTTCCATGTGACTAGATGCCAATAAGAAGACATAGTTGTATATACTCCATTGTGATTGGGTGGCCACATCAATCCGATAACCCATTATTATTACCGGAAGCCAGAGTGCAACTACCGCAAAATAAGAGGTGAAATGCCTTTCTGTTATTATATTGTGATAAACGAACCCCCCTCCCCAAATCAAGACCCATCCAAGAAGATATGCAATAATGAATCCTCCACTAATAGGGTATCTCCGGAAGAACAAGAGATCAACAGTAGAATAGACCAAGGTGACAATAAGCAGTGGTTTAACTTCTCTCCTCATTTCCATCCACCATCAGACCTGCCCTGCTTCCACAAGAGTACGTAGTATTACTATGAGCACCGCTGCAACCAAAAACATTAAACGGATAAATGCCAGTACATCATACAGTGCCTTCAATGTTGCCAGACCATCACCAATCAAAGATACCCCACCTGTAGTCAATGTCTTAGCGGCCATCAGGACTGCGGATAAAGTAAAGGTGAGGATATAGGAACTTGAATAGATTGAGAATAAAGCTAATGGATAATCGATTGAAAAATCAATACCCAGAAAATAATTTGTAAGTGCTGGTGAGAATATTACAATCATGAAACTCCCAATCCGACGTAAAGCATCAAATAATCCTCTGGCTGTAATCCCATTTGAGAAATCCTGAAAAAGCTTTCCGACATAAGCAGCTAGTGCTCCAACAGCAAAGTATAATGCATGATATGCAAGGAACTCTTTCTTCTCATCAATGGAACTCATTGATTTCAATTGGATAATAATCATTCCGAAGAAGGTAGCAAACATCATTCCAACAGGGATACTTGCCTTCAATCCACTATAATCAAGGGTACTTGACTCTGTCATAATAGATCCGAGAGTGCCCAATAGCAAATAGTAGGCCATAAGTGCAAGAGCAAAATTCAAATGATCCGTATAGGAGTTAATGGACAATGTGTCCGACTCGAGCTCAAATTGGCTGAGAAGAATAGGGTTTGTGAACCTTCCAATACTTCTATTATTGAATAATACCTCGATGGAGAGATCTGAATTAGTTCTGAGCGTGATGGATATTGTTTGTCCAGCAAAACTGATTGTGAGTGTATCACCGGACCTATCGACTAAGAATATGTCATTCCAAAGGTTAGAAACAGTCTCCAATATGGAACTAATGAGGTTCAGCATACCATCGGAAATACTGCTCAATATCGGGTTAAGTAAATTAGATTGTATGAAATTCCCTGCCTCCTTAATCCCATCCCAAGTCTTGCTCAGTCCTTCCTTCACCCTCTGCAGAGCGGTGGCCACACCCGTGAAGATGCCAGCCACGACGTCCACCAAGGTCTGGTCGCCCATAACTACGTCCCATAGTGCGGATACCCCGGAGATATCTGTGAATTCCGTGTGGATTGTATCCGGCAGGGTGTAAAGCGGATCAATTCCCCGAATCGTGAGGCCCATCAAGTTCTCTCTATTTTCTCAGATAAGATAAATATATTCAGCTCTTCATGGACAACTTAACATCTGGGTAGTAAAACCAAGAACTATTACACACGGAACATACCCGTCTGGTGTATTCCCGCCACGTTATTGTAGAATTCACCTACAGAAGAAAGTGACTATATCTAATTAACTAAAATCTTGAATCCACGCGCAGTTGTCTCTCAAGAAGGATCTAATGATCCCCTGCGATAGACTCATCTTCAGATGATTCATCAGCAGGTATTTCTTCCAGAGATTCACTCATAGGAATATGAAACATCTTCTTGAGCAGCTCTAGCTCTTCCGTGTTCTGTGGATAAACAACATAACCACTGACCATTAACCACTTCATAAATACGTAGGCCAATAAGGAAGATTCCATCATCACTAAATTCCTAGCAACGAACTTAGCTCTGAAAAAACCATGATTAAGAACCTCATTCAGATCCTCCTCACTGCCTGCAAGAACCTTAATCTCAGGAAGGTACTCCCTGATCTCCTCACGGGTCAACTTGATATCGGTTTCAAACGCTATAATCGTGATCTCCGATCTGTTCTCCCTGAACCACCGTACATCCTCATCGCTGATGTTCAGATCTGATATTGGATTGTGTGAGAGATTAATCTGTGCTGCATGACCCACCATCCTGATCCATCCATCTGGGAGTTTCTTTATCCTCAAAAAATCAAAGTTGATATTTAGGGATAGAAACCGAGATT
Organism: Candidatus Heimdallarchaeota archaeon; assembly: GCA_015522385.1. Next base: position 1,284 of record WAMJ01000010.1, on the reverse strand, counting down.
GGGATCGGTAAGCACATGGGAAGTATTCCTCCAAGCCTAAGCTCTGATAGATCGGATAGCTCTCCATGACCTCCCGTATCAAACTACTCCTTGAGTGTACAATTCGGCGTGTGATGTAGCAGTAAGCCAGATATCCTGTATATGAAAGGATCACCGAGTAGTACCGCCAAGGTTCTCTCCCCCAAACATTTGGAAAACCAATTAATCTGAATTGTATCGCAGTTATGACTAGATAGTAGAGGACGAGCTTCAGCATATTCCTGCCGACGAGGAATCTCTGAATGAAAGGATCAAATATCTCTTCTGATTTAATGATCCTGATAATAACTCTGATTTCCAGAATTAGATAGACAATAATAGCGAAGGTCATACCTTTTATAGGGTCTATTCCTTTGAACATGGTATAAATGTATAAGTTTAACACTAACCATTCAACAGCATAGATCACTGTGCTCTTCAGGAAACAACCAACTTTCATGCAATCACACCTTTCGAGAGTTGAATTGCCAAGATACTCATCACAAGATGGTACACTATTAGTCCGACATAAATAATTATCCCATACATAGGTGACAAACGCTTACCGAATCTACCCTTACCTCCTTCTGCCATACTACCTATATTGTCTATCTCTCTCACATATTTTTTGTATCTTTGAACCTAATAATATATGAGGAACTCATCGAGGATGAAACTCCATTGAGAGATTTAATAATCTCAGTTAGTAAGTTACCTATGTCATCCAATTCTGAAGGTCCCTGATTAATAGCCATACCCTTTAAGATCGCAATGATAATAGATATGAAACTGATGGAAAACGATGGGGTATATTCAATTTGAACTCCTGAGAAAATCGAATAGAAACTACTAAAGAATCCTTTTATCGTGTCAACAAATGCAAATAAACTTATAGACGTAAGTGTTGTTAATTTGGACTTTGATAAAATTAATGCTGTCATCTCCTTCTGAATTAAGGTCAAAGCTACGATAAAGTTGTAGTACGCAATATCTAGAATCTGGGTTCTTGCCCTCGCAGGATCATAGTCCGACGAGGTGTCGACTATACTGCACATAACAGGAAGTTGGAAGATCAGATTATAGACGATTGACAGAATCAGAATTCCGAAGGCCTCCTTGGTGGAAGCAGGATTATTCATGAGTGAGCTTGATGCGATAAGTGGAGCCATCGACATCAACTCCCCCAGAAGCACCAGAAACCACATAGAAGAATCCGAGATGCCTAGGGTCTCGTACTTCATATCCATGCTACCAAACAGGTCGATG
>WAMJ01000009.1 GCA_015522385.1 Candidatus Heimdallarchaeota archaeon | reverse complement strand
GTATCCATACAAATATTTGACAACAACCAAGGAGGAGATCAAGGTGTACAGCGAATTCTTGGGTAAGAATACCATCTTACCAGGGTACGAGGTCGATGTCATAACAGGTGAGCTGATGCCAACCATCGTCGGGGGCAGAAGAGGAGATCTCCTAACAATTGATGAGGTCCACAAATATCTCACTCGCTCTTGAACCCCTGAGGAACTTCAAACCCATCTACGATTACCTGAACTCATCAGATATTCCAAAGACAACGGAAGTTACTACAACTTCATCCCACAACCTGATCTCCTCGACAGTCACCACCTCGTCGAACCCACCAACAAGCCAGACCTCCAGCACCACCTCGTCAAGTACCACCACTTCGAGTACGACCACGTCGAGCACCACTTCTCCTCAAACGACCTCGTCAAACACCACTGGTCCGAGCTCACTCTCCGACAAGAATTCCGTCACAAACAGAGCCAATCTTCTCACAGGACCACTCGTAACCGCTGTTGTCCTGCTCGGAGCAAAGAGCAGAAAAAAGAAATTCACGTAAGAAGATTCATTCATACGGGATATAGTCAGAAAGGTCAGAATTAGATCCCAGTCATACATACAGCAAGGAGTCGTCCAGATACCTCTCATCCAGTGTATTTGTAATGGAGTAGTGAAAATGGCGGATATGGGATTTGAAATCACGAACTCCTAAGAGATTGTGACCTAAACTCATTGAATGTTTATTGATACCAAGACCGAGGGGATATAATATACTACATTTAGAAAAATTTTTGGAGATTCGAATAACCCACATAATCCTTTCCACAAACAAAAATGTGACAAGAACGTTCTCGACAATGTTAGGAAGTAGGTTGGAAAGGTTTCGAATAATTTCTCTCTCTATCCTGGAATCTACTCCGTCAATTAGGAGATTATCCTAAGATGTCAAATACTGTGTGATACTTTCTGACTAGTAATTCTCTACAGAACAAAAGAATGCCTTGACATCCTCTATAGAGGAGTACACCTGTCCAACACTGTTTGTTCACTTCGAAGCTAAACAGAATATAATGACCCAAGTAGAGACCTAAGAGCTAGAATCAACTCTGTTTCTTATTGAAAATTTATGTATGTTCAGCTTCGTGTGCAATGATCGGGTATAATCAGTAGTACATTGACTGTTGTTGTCAATTTTTATATTGGGCTATTGACTTTCACTTGTGAATAAGGGAATAATATTGGTTTTGATATTACTTTGTTCAGCCATTCCAGTATATTCTACCAATAATTCATATGTTGCGTTCAATTATACAGTCGAAGAAAAATATGGTCTTGCCAACTATTTCTCTGTTCAAGATATCTCTGGAAACGTCTACATGATTGGCGGAATTGATACTAATTCCCTCCCAATCAAAGATTCTTATCAACCTCAACCTAAAGACCAATCCGAAATTGCAATATTATCCTTTTCACCCGATGGTGAACTTCGATGGTCTACATATTTTGGTGGATCCGCGGAAGATACGGTCTATTGTGTCGAAATAGACCAATCTAATAATATTTACATTGTAGGGATAACCGCATCAATAGATTTTCCACTCCTAAATCCAATCGATGATAAAATTGTGGGGATGGATGCGTTCGTTTCATCATTTACAGACACAGGGAAACTGCGCTGGTCTACCTATCTAGGTGGGGATTCCTATGATCTACTAGTTGGCTCGGAGATTAGACCAGACGGATTATATATTACTGGGGAAACAACCTCTAGCAATTTTCCATTGCTAGATCCCATGGATGATACATTAAATGGAACATCTGATGGAATAGTAGTTAAAATCTCTCACAACGGTGATCTTCTTTGGTCTAGCTATATCGGGGAGTCTAGAGCAGAAAAACTCTGGGACATAGCTGTATATGAGGATCAGATATTCGTTGTGGGTGAGCAGACTGTCGAAAGTAGTAAAGATGGTAATTCAGAAGAAAAAGACATCCAACTGATTCTCTCAAGCATAGACTCTGCTAGTAGAGTAGTCACTAAGAGTATTAATATTGATAGTTCGCTAGACGATTGGGGTTACAAGGTTATGGTCGATCGGGACGGGAAAATCTATACTGCCGGAATATCTGGTGTGAACTCGCTCATCGAGGGGCAAAAGATGGATATAACTATTTATTATTTTTCAAATGATCTTGAACTTATCTGGTCGAGGACATTTGAAACTGATGGGTGGGTCTCCCTTTCTGGTCTAATCCAAGATGAGAGTGGAGGAGTTATTGTTGCCGGAGATATAACTACCCCTATAGGAAATCTCACTGGCGGGTACCAAGATTACCCCCTCGGTAAGAGTGATATAGCAATCTTCTCAATAGACCAAACCGGAGAACTCCTCTGGTCTATGTATTTTGGGGGATCAAATACGGAATATGGTTCCGATCTAAGACAGAATGATGGAATACTATTCCTCTCAGGAATCTCTCACTCTTCGGATCTCCCTGACCTATCAAATCCAAATCGGGGAGATCTAGGATATTACTGGTTCCTTTACGGTATTTACTCACCCTACCAAGACCCTGACAATGATACATTACTCAGCATCGAGGAGAACAAGCTGGGAACAGATCCGGGGAGGGCAGATACAGACGGTGATGGAATCCCAGATAATGTGGAGGTCGAGAACGGTGGGGATCCACTCGTACCTGATTTCACCCTATCCAAGAAAACACCCCTGCTATTCTCTGCTGCTTCTTTGGTGGCTCTAGTGATTCAAAAAAAGAATAGAGCCTCTCGATGTAAATATACATACTGAAATCGAAATAGTCCAAACTCATCGCATCCTACTTATTCTTTTAAATCCTTGATATATCGGTTTTCATTAACGCTCTAGAGTTACAAGATCAGTGATTCGTTTGTGAACCTCACCCATGAATCTGTTCTTGCGGGCTTCATTCTCGTTCACTAATCAGATTCTGCATTTCAGAAGATTTACATTGAAATCAACAGTCCTGTACTCCTGAATGAATTCCAGTCTAATATTATCTCTCTTTCACTTGGATCGTACGGTTCATATTCTTTTGAGAAGACATAACGGATTTCATTGTGATTTACTTCGTAGTATCTGATCATCCAGAGAAAGATCATTGACCTGTCTACTCAAGGAATACTGTGCTTCCATAAGAGTTCCAATAATTGATACAATCACCATCTTTTTCACAGCAGTTCAGGATAAATCCCCAATCGAAACCAACCGTTTCTCCCTCTCCACCCAAATCTCTACCCACCTACACGTCCCGACGACTGGATCAAACCCCTCCGCTTCCATGGACACTCAGGTACACAGAATTCCCCGTCGATGCACCCGCGAAAGGCTTAAGTACCATATTCTGGAATACAGACAAGATGCAACTTGAAGATATGGAGAGAGGAGATCTGTACGACCTCCTCTCGGATGCGGAGCACTCCCTGCGCTCATTCCCACTGGACGGTAAACTCGATGTCATGATCGGTCTGCTGGAACAGATGCAGTTGGTGGATCAGAGCTCGGTTGACTTGGAGACAATACGAGAACTACTCGACAAGGCCGAATCTCTGCTACATGGATGATCCTCACCCCGTACTTGTAAGGCACATCTATAAATAGTATTCTCGGTGATATACTCCTGTGATCACGCTGAGAGAGCTCCTCGAGAGAAGACCCGACGGTGACTACGAGGAGAGGTACTTCGAGACGAGGAATTACATCGTGGCAGGAATGGTGACCGTATGGGTCGTAGTGATTGGACTGATTTACATTGCGGTTTCCGATGGAGAATATTTTCCCAACATCAGCATTAGAGACCTCATCTGGTCAATCATATCATTCACCTACACTCTCATACTCATCTATTTCATACTCGGAAAATTCGACGCAAGGATCGGAAGGATGTGGAGGATCACCCTCCGTCAGAAGAGATACAAATATTCCATGAGTGAGGTACTTGCTATCCTCGCGTTCATCCTCTTCCCACTCATCCTGACACTGCTCACATGGCTGTACCTTAAGCCCGATGCCCTGACCCGAACCCTTTCTCCGTTCATTGTAGCCAGTAATTTCCTCATCCTGATTCTGTTTGCTACTAATAGTATCAACATCGATGTAAGCATGGGGAGAGTCAGTTTCAGCAGGGGATCTCTCTTCTCCGATAAACCCATACCAAAAGATATGATCTATGCGGAGAGTGGTACATCATGGCTCTACAAATTCAGCTTTCTACTAATCGAGATAACCGCGATGATCATGACATTCGACCTTGTTTTCACGGCTCTAACCTACCTCTCATCAGGGAGTAGATCTAGAACCGATATCCTTAGACTGATCCTCCTCCTCATCTCAGTCTGCACATTGGTATATCTCTCCCTCCCCGTTCGAAATGGCAGGTACGAATTTGCTCGTATCCTCCATGAATCGGTGGACGATCCCTACAATTTCAACCAATATTCTCCCAGATTGATCAGCTCCTCAATCTACCTGTTTCGATGGTTACTCCGAGAAGGATATGTCCGGCAGATACAGGAGAGGATCGAGCTGGTGACTGATGCAGAGGAGTCTGAGGGTATCCAACGATGGAAGGATTACTTCTCCAGATTGTACGATGATATCATCAACTACAGGGACGACCGGTTGAATGACAGTTTTCTCGCCTTCAAGAAGATAGAACTGTCCGAGAAGGAGCAGGAACTGAAAGCAGATCTGGGGAAGTTCGAGGAGGCTGGCATCGGTAGATCCGAAGTCTGGGAAAGGGAGATCAGACCGCGAATACTTGATGTGATCTTCAAGATCATTCTACCCCCGATCATTCTCTACCTGATATATCCCAAGTAAATCCCCGACAATCCTTCTGGGTAAGGCTTAAATATGATTCTCGTGGAGTAGAGCTTCAT
>WAMJ01000008.1 GCA_015522385.1 Candidatus Heimdallarchaeota archaeon | reverse complement strand
AGATGTGTATAAGATACAGGAGTCTCTATCGATACCGCGGAGTAGATCAGAGGGAGATAGAAGTTGAGAACCTTCGCGCCGTTGATAAAGACAGACAGTGAGAAGAGGTCATTCAACTTGACCTCTAGTTGGTTACCTCCCAGAGAGATGGACGGCCCCTCACTCGATATTAGTACTCCTGTAATCGTCGAGATGAGGACTGAGAACATCTGCATCATCATACCGATCTGATCGAGCATGGAATTGAGGATAGGGAGTAATAATTCTTGTCCTATGAACGCTCCTGCGCTCCTGATCCCGTCCCATGCAGCACTCAGTCCCTTTTTAACGGTCTGCAGAGCGGTGGCCACACCCGTGAAGATGCCCGCCACGACGTCGGCCAGGGTCTGCCCCGGGAGGACCTCCTCCCATAGTACAGATACCCAATTGGTTTGAGGTGAAAGGAACAAGGAGTCTATCTCTCGGACTCGGAGGCTTCCCATTAGATTTCCCTGACAGAATGATAAGAAAAATGTTTCTTGCTTTCCTCGGTCAAATTGATGGGGTAGTTAAATGGGTATATTCGGTCAATGGATTTCACAAGGTTGCGTAGCTACAAAATTTATTTTTTTTGTATATCATCTCCCCTTGAATGTCGGCTAGTTAAGATAGTATAACTATTGTGACGGTTATCGTGGTTTGTCATATTACCATAAAACCATAGATAATATACTTCCCTATTCGAGCTTAGAATAGCTCAGACCCAATGGAAAAAGCAATTTTCCACAAATATCGATACGTAAAATTTTTTCCCGATATATTTGTCGAGGATTTCTAGGAATTATTATTATTCAATTTGCTCTTGGTTCAGGTGGTCTTTTTCTCTTGAAAATCCTCCCCAGTACACGTGGCAAATCACACGTGAGTATATCTGAAATCAAATACAGAAAAAGAAATAACCACGAATTGTAACCTACCAGAACCAGTGATAAGAACACTACCGTATTGGAGATTTGTATATAATCATCTACAAAGATCTCCTTGCCTTTACTATACTGATATATGAATCTATAAATCCCGAGAGCAAAGAATAGGAATGCAGATAGTAAGCTTGGTATAATCGCAGTTTCCACTCCAAATGATGCAAGGAACTCCGTCTTATCGGTGTACTTAGAAATTAATAGGATAATATAATCGAATAAACTTCCCCGAAAATAGATAGGGAGATCGTTCCGGTAACCTAGAAATATCACAGGAAGCCACATTGCAACCATGACAAGAAATTGAGAATACAACCTCATAGTATAAATTGAATAGAAAAAGGAAATATACGCCATTATGAATAACAGACTGACAACATATAGGAGTATATATCTTGCATTTACAGAGCTTTCCTTAATTAACAACAGGTCTAGTAAGCCATAGACCAGAGAGACATAGATCATGATTTTCAACGATTTATTCATTATTAATCACCATCAAAGTCGCCCTGCCTCCACAAGAGCTCGCAATATCGAAATGATAATCGCAGAGATTAGGAACATAAGGCGGATATTTGCCAGTACATCATACAGAGCCTTCAATTTAGCCAGACCATCTCCAACCAATGAAAACCCTCCAGTAGCAGAGGCTTTTGCAGCCATTATACCTGCTGATAAAGTAAAGGTGAGGATATAGCCACTGGAATAGAGTGAGAATAGAGCATAGGGAAAATCGAATGAAAAATCTTTACCAAGAATCCAATCTAGAAGATATCCCAATCCCAAAGTCAGAAACAAAGTTCCTATTCGTCGTAGAGCATCATTAATCCCTTTGTATGTTAGACCGCCAGAGAAATCCTGGAAAAGCTTACCAACACTTGCAGCAAGTGCTCCAACAGCAAAGTAAATTGCATGCAATATAAGGAAGTCTTTCTTCTCATCAACGGTACTCAGTGACTTCAATCGTTGAAGAATCATTCCGAAGAATATAATGAACATCATCTCTACAGGGATACTCGCTTTAACTCCGCTATAGTCAAGGGTACTTGATTCTGTCGATATTGACCCAACAGTGCCCAAGAAGAGGTAATAAGCCATAAGGGCAAGAGCAAAATTCAAATGATCTTGATAAGCTGACTTGACATCGTACCCAATTGATAATGTGTCCGATTCAAGCTCAAACTGCCCTAGAAGGATAGGGGTTGCAATCCTACCTATACTATTGTTGTTTATTAGTACTTCGATGGAAAGATCTGTACTGGTTCTGAGCCCGATGGCAATAATTTGTTCAACGAAACTGATTGTGATGGTATCTGGGGATTTCTCCACCGAGAATAAATCACTCCCGAGATTTGAGATCGTCAGTAATAATGAACTAATAAGATTCAGTATGCCATCGGATATACTGCTCAATATCGGGTTAAGTAAATTAGATTGTATGAAATTCCCTGCCTCCTTAATCCCATCCCAAGTCTTGCTCAGTCCGTCCTTCACCCTCTGCAGAGCGGTGGCCACACCCGTGAATATCCCTGCCACGACGTCAGCCAGGGTCTGGTCGCCCATGACCACGTTCCAGAGTGCGGATACCCATGAGATATCCGCAATTCCATCGTGAACTTCTCTTGAACGGGTGTACAGACTATCTACTTCTCGAATTATGAATCCCACTAGTTCATGTATAAATGCTGTTCAAATAAGCTTT
>WAMJ01000007.1 GCA_015522385.1 Candidatus Heimdallarchaeota archaeon | reverse complement strand
CCTAAGATCTGTAACATTCTCGGAACAGTATATCCCGAGGATGGACTATTGTAGTGTTAGATGCGCATGCCGGGAATTGAACCCGGGAGGCGAGCTTGGGAAGCTCGAATGATACCACTTCATCACATGCGCCAGAGGCATGTCCCTATGGTTTCTTCCGCTTAAAAATTTCAAGGTCAAGTCATCCCATACTGTACTCATTTCGACGAGGAACTCGTGTATAGTTTACACACAATGACCTTCCAATATTTAAAAATAGGTCTTTTTGATGAAAACCCTTATTGTCTTGAATTTTTCTAGACAGCTTAAGAAATGGAGAAATTTGACGAGTTTTTGAAGAATCATAAGGTATTGAATATGGGGTACATGTACAGAGGTTTCCCTCAAAGCTGTGCTCTGTGGTATGCTCACGATAGCGACCTCAACCTGTATTACCTCAGCGCAGAGACAACCAAACACGGCTCTCTACACAGGGGTTCCGCAGTTTCCTTCACCATCAATAAAGACGATCAGGACTGGCAGCAAATTCGAGGGATACAAGGAACAGGCATGCTCTTCCCCACATCGGATAAGCAGCACTGGGAGGTTTACACGCAGAAGTTTCCATTTGTTTTGGAGGAGTTCCCAGACTTAGATACAGCGCTTCAGAAATCAAAGCTCTGGATTATCAGACCAAACTGGATCAGGCTCATCGATAACACCATCGCATTCGGTCATAAAGAGGAAATTACCCTATAGGGGAATATAAATAATTTCTGCGACAATTTTCCTCTCCATTCTCTATATTTTTCTGCTTAATTACATCTTTACAAATCCAGCCTAGATATACTGTGATGTATCCTCCTCGTACATTCTGAGATCCAAACCACACGAAGGGCAATAAACCCAAAGGGGGTCAATCTCCATTTTACACCTCGGGCATGTGTGAACATCTCCCGTACTCTTCCTGAAAAATAGGGGAGGAAAGAAAAGGAAGAAGAAGATAAGCGGAAAACCAAATAGCAAGTATGCGATGATATTCGCTACTGTCAGAACCAGTGATAAAACAAACCAGAAGTATCTCATTCTGTTCTCTTCCACCTCAAGCGGGAAGCACCTTCTTTGTTCTCTTCAAATGAAGCCTCGACCTCAAGTCCAATATACAGGTTTTCTGGGGGTTCGTTCACGATACCCGTTAATCTCTCGCCATTCGTCAACTCAACGATTCCTAGGGTATAGGGTGCCATGTCCATAAACGTGGGTGGGCTTATGTGGATGACAGTCCATGTGACAAGTTTACCCTTGCCCTCTACCTCTACCTCGGAGAGGTTTGTTCCGTAACAATTACGACACACAGGTCTAGGTGGAACCATGACTCTGCTGCAGTCATTGCACTTAACACCCACAAGTCTATTTTCGTTAATTGCCTTCTCATACATCTCGACTGTTCTCATTATCCTGTCCATATCAGTCACCCCTCTCTAGAATGTGGCACACAATCGTAGATCCACTGCCTCCTAGGTTCTGTGTCATGCCGAACTCCACGTCCGAGAGTTGTCTCTCTCCTGCGGTGCCTCTGAGCTGCTTTGAAACCTCCACGATCTGAGCAACTCCTGTGGCTCCAATAGGGTGCCCCTTGGCCTTCAGACCTCCCGACACGTTGATTGGTAGATGACCATCCGCTGCAGTGTCACCATTCAGCGCAGCTTTACCTCCTTCACCCTTCTTGAAGAAACCCATATCCTCAATGGCTACAATCTCAGCAATGGTGAAGCAGTCATGTACCTCGGCAAAGTCAATGTCCTTGGGCTCAAGACCTGCCCTTTTGAAAGCATTTCGAGCTGCGATCTTAGTGGTGTTGAAGCTGGTAATATCGGTGCGGTCATGCAAGGACATCGTCTCACTAGCCTGAGCAAAACCTCTGACTTTTACAGCTTGCCCTTCGTACTTATGCCTGTCCTCCCACGGTACAACAACGACTGCAGCTGCACCGTCGGTGATCGGTGAGCAGTCGAACAGTCTCAGCGGATCTGCAATCATGATCGAGTTCATTGCCTTCTCGAAAGTGATCTCTTTCTGGTACTGAGCTAAAGGATTCTTCGTTGCATTCTTATGGTTCTTTACGGCCACTGCGGCTCTCTGCTCTGCATCTGTGCCAAACTGTGCCTCGTGTGCCCGAGCAACCATGGCAAATGCTCCGGGAAATGTGATGCCAAGGCTAAGCTCGTATACATCATCTGCACACATCGCCAGACCCTCTGTCACGTGATTTGTTGGCAGGTTGGTCATCTTCTCCGCTCCAGTAGCTAGTACTGTGTCATAGAAACCTCCTGCTACCGCCATAATTGCATGCATTACGGAAAGACCTCCCGAGGCGCAAGCAGCCTCGACTCTAGTCGATGGTGTATTGTGCATGCCTAAGTAGTCTGGAACGCCAGGAGCAGAGTGCATCTGATGTTCGAAGAAATCACTCGATAGTATCCCGACGTAATTCGCTTCTATGTCCTTAGGAGTTACCCCTGCATCATTCATCGCCTCAACAGCAGCAGAAGCTATTAGCTCTCTGCTCGTTACTCTACCCAACTGACCAAATTTTGTCATGCCAACTCCGATTATCGCAACGTCTCTCATTTAACCACCAGTTTTATTTTATGATTTTAGTTGTTATTAAGGTGTCCTCTCTATAAGGATATCTCTTTGTTATATGGCAATAAAATAACTAATTTTGGAAGATTAAGTATTATCTCAAAGTATTGTCAATCCTGTTAAAATCAGCCCTCAACCCCCTAATCCAACCATCAAGTTCATCCTCTGTCTTGATGTCAATTGGGGTCGTGTCCTCATGCTGAATCTCGGGATTGTTTAAAATACGCTTGTGGTGACTTCTAAATTCTTCAAGGAAGAGGAGGGCGTTGTCAAGGAACGCTAGAAACAGTTCCACTATTCCCATGTTGGCGTATAGATTGATCATCATGAACCGCGGTGTCACGATCCTGAGATCCTTTTCTGTGTTCTTCCCACTCGTGACAAGGAGGTTAGGTGAAATTGCATGCGTCTCCTTATAGTGTGGGTAATTCTGGTCATATTCCTTCAGTATGCGCTCAACGGGATTCCGATTGATGTATTTAAGGAGGGACTCGAAGAGATCAGTCGAGAGGCTTTGTGTTTTGAAAACAACATCTTTGAGGAGTATTGTAATCTCTATTGGTGACCTGAACGGGATGACGATCCCCCTTGACACATAGTTGTTCCCAACCGATATGAGGTGTTCGACCATCCTTACCACCCTGATGTGACCCTTGAGACCTGCATAATAACCTGTATGGTTCTCTGACCTGAACAGCAGAATCTTGTCATTCCAGTCTCCTTGGATTCTGGCATAACCTAGGTCCATGTACATATTCTCTACAATTGAGTATTCCTCCTCCAGATTAGTTCCT
>WAMJ01000006.1 GCA_015522385.1 Candidatus Heimdallarchaeota archaeon | reverse complement strand
TCACAGTCAAATATTACTGCTCTCATCCTCTAGTATTCTAGAAATTCTTCAGGAATAAGACCTCTTTGGAAGAGGATTTTTGTCTCGTTCTTCCTGAACCTGTGCACCAGCTCACCCTTAGATTCGGGGTGTAGTCCGTACTCAGGCATGCAGATGATGACGTCTCCAGTCCTTGTCCACATCCTCTTCCTATACTTGCCAGGAATGCGTACTTGACGTACTTTGCCGTCAACGCACTTGGTGAGGAGGAGTCCACCACCCAAGAGCTGGATTACCTGTCCGAGGACCTCGCCCTCTTGTGGTAACCGAACACGGATGACCTCTCCATCCGCAGATTGTGTTCGATTCTTATTAGCCTTCCCTCTTCGGTTCTTCTTTGCCATAGTAATTCTCCTAAAGAGTATTAGTCTCTCCTGCTAATAAAACCTTGCCTGAAGACGAAGATTAATCCTTTTTGCCCAAATCGGTAAGAGCATCCTTGATGGAGTAGTCAGGACTGATCGGTCTTAGGAAATCAAAACGGTACCTCTGCTTTCCGACCATAATGTCACAACCTTCAGAGTCGACACCTAGTAGCACTGGGTTCTTGTCATCGGAAAGGTTCTCGAAGTACCTCCTCATGGTATCGACATGGTCGTTGTTCATGTGCGTGACAATACCCTCCTCCTCCTCATTGGAGAAGGGATTGGTAGCCATATCTTCCTGCTCCAGCCAGAAGATCTTCCCAAATCCACCAATAAACCTACCGCGCACGAACTTGATATGGTAGAAGTTGAAATCGTGTGCCTCAAAGTACCGCTTGGCACCAGGATAGTACCGAAGGTATCGTTTTGCAGAAGGTGAGTCCTTGGGAACTATCTCCGCATCACCAATGATGGTCACACGCCCATAAGCCTGGATATCACCGCCCTTGTCCCCCTCGATGACAGTGAGTGCTACCTTGGGGTTTGCGGAAATGTTCTTGGTATGCTGCGCAAGGGTGGATATGAGGATGACTGGATTTCCTTCCCTGTTAATCACGTAAGGAGTGACCGAGCCGAAGGGGTATCCCTCGACCTCCTTCGAATGGGTGGATAATATCCCATAGCTCCTCGAATTGAGAAGTCGCCTTGCGACCTGTCCTTTATCATATTCGCTCATATTACTGAGTGTAAATATAGTGTTTTTAATACTATGTAAAACAGCATATTTCGAAAGGGAAGCGTCCTTTCTTGTCCTATAATTGCCAGAGATCCAACACCTACAAATACTCTACTGAAATAATCAGTAATATGAGCGATATGGAATCCAAGAAGCGAGAAATTTTGAACTACCTCCATAAGGTCGCACGTGAAGATCGCATTCTCAGCCAGAGCGAGCAGAAAATAATCAAGCTAGTCGAAGAGTCATTGGACGAGTACGAGAATGAGCTTGAGAAAGCACTTGAGGACGGAGTCATAACATCGGATGAGAGGGTGGAACTCTACTACAAGAGGATGGATATCTTGAAGGAGGCAATCGCCATCTCACAGGACGATGATATCATTGAGGGGGATGAAGACTCCCTCCTGACCGCATTGACCAAGAAGTTGAAAGAACTCGGCAAGATGGACTGAGCTATCAGAATTGATTTAATAGAATCGATGGAACACTATCTGTGGAAAGAGAGATTACGACCTACGGCCCTTCGTCCAGTTTTAAGGTAGGGGAACTTCCAGAAGGGTGCCTCAAGTGCATAAAGGGAGAGAAGGTCGTACTGTATACAACGGGATCATGCTCTGTCGGATGCTCCTATTGCCCAATCCCAGAGGATCGTCAGAAAGTCGATGATGTCTTTATCAACGAGAGACCTGTACCACTCAATGACGACTCGATTATTTTTGACGAGAGCACGCAGTGCCTTGCAACAGGTGCAGGGATCACAGGAGGAGACCCCATGGAGGTTCCAGAGAGAACTCTCTCATACATACAATCCATCAGGAAGAAAATGGGGGAGGAGTACCACCTCCACCTCTACACCTCAGGGAGATTCTTCATCGGGAAGGAGCATCTCATTGAAGACCTGTTTATAGCAGGGCTGGACGAGCTCCGATTCCATCCACGCAACCTCCGGTCGTACGAGGTCTGGGATATTGCAAAAGAGGCGAAGAAGAGGTTTCCCGACAAGAGCATCGGGTTCGAAGTCCCTGCGATACCAGAGAGGGAGGAGGATCTAGAGAAGTTAATCAGCTTCGCAGACGATGCTGGACTTGACTTTGTCAACCTCAATGAGTACGAATTTACGGACACCAACTTCAACAAGCTCAGCCAGCGGGGTTTTGTCTCTGTCCTGACGAATGCTGCCATTGTGGGATCAAAGGACACAGCCCTCAATGTGATCACGAAGATGAAGGACAGGACAAACATCTCCCTCCACTTCTGTAGTTCGGGCTCGAAGGACTCGATCCAACTGGTTCAGCGCTACAAGAGACGGGCTTCACAGGTCAAGAGGGAGTTCGACCTCGTCACCGAGGACGGTCTTCTTCAGTACGCCGTGATCTCGGCAGAGAGCAGAGAGGACTTCGACCTCCTCCTGTCCCTGCTGAGGGAGGAACTCGAGGTCGAAGAGGAGATGATGCAGGTCTTCGAGAAGGAGATGCTAGTTGAGACTGCAGACTACATAGCTGCCATGACCATTGATGATATCAGAGAGATAGTGGACGTCGATGCGGAGATCCAGACCAGATTCCCGATAGACAACAGTCCACTCGTCAGTTCGGACCCGCTGTGACTACTCCATCGAATGTGCGACAGAGCTGAATCTGTATCGTCCGAGGTGTAGTGACGGAACGGTATTGAACATGAACATCCTGCTGTCCTTTCCGACAGAGATAACATTTCCAGGTTCGAGTGCACGAACGAATGACTCAGTGTACCGAAGATTCCTCACTGCACCAGCTAGTTCCCCGTCCTTGATGTGGTAGAGTCCGTTCCTTGTCAACCCAGTAAGACCTCCACGCCTCCTGTCTGTGAATCGGTTGTACCAGAAGCTCTTGACATAAAGCCCATCCCTCACCTCGGCAATCTGCTCCCGCACACTCTTCACTCCACCCTCCATAACAGCAGAGCCGAGGAAGGCACCACCGAAGAAACCACCTCCTGCATTACCTGTGGCCTCGTTCTTATCACCGAGGTACTTGGCAGCTGTGAATGAATCGTAGGGGATGAACTCCAAAGAACCCTTATGCACGAATACCCTGTCCTGCGTTGGGACACCCTCACCGTCGAAAAGTCTCGTGAAGAAGGCCTTCGAGGGGGAACGGGGGAGGTCATGGAGCGTAATCTTCTCATCGAAGATCTGATCGCCTAATCTGTCCGATGTGAACGAGGTACCCTCGTGGAAGCCAACAGGCCCTGTTCCAAATTGAACAAAATTCATCAGATCTGTCACTGCCCTTGGTCCGAGGACGACCTCATACTCTCCCGGCTCGAAGTCCTTCAGCGTGAGCGTGTCCACTGCAGTCCTCGTGGCTTCTCTAGCGAAACCCTCAAAGGAGGGGGCATCATACCTCCACTGTGTCTCCTCCTGCCCGTAACCCCTGCTCTCTGGGGGTCCGACAATGGCATTGACCTTATAGTAATTCCCTGAAGAGGAGCTCTCGACGTCCGTCCCCTCCGTGTTAAGAATCCGTGAGAATGTGGTCACGGTCGAGGAAGTCCCTGCAACGATCACGTCGGGGTTGATCTCCTCCGCGGCGTTCACAGAAGCGATTACTGAGTCCGCTCTTTCATCGGTCGTCCAGACCTTCGCCGACAGGTCGATGAGCTCGCTCTGCCGGGGAGAAGGAAAGCCTTGGTCGAACTTGTTGGGCGGGCTACTTTTCAGCCCATCCTCCGCCTGCTTCATAAGTCCTACAAGGTCGTCTACAAGCGTGGTATTCGCACTCGCTCTCCTCCCGTCCTTGTACAGTACGAGGCTGAGCGACAGTGTACTCAGATCGTGGTGCTGCGTCACCTGCGAAACTGCGAATCGAGTGACACCCTCAAGCCTGACGTTCCCAGACACCTGAGCCTCGTACCCCTTTTCCCGGGCCATGGAGAGGAGCTTTTCGACACCTGCATCTAGCGTTGGGAAGGGGTCACCGAACTCCCCGAGGTCTATGATAGAGCGTGGATCCCAGCTCATTCCTGCACCACCCCTATTCTGACATTCCGGAACCTCGTTGGAGACGCACCGTGTCCTGTGTACATTACCTGTCCAGGCTCACCCTTACCGCAGTTGGGAGTGCCATACATCTGGAAGGATTTCTCGTCAGCCACAGCATCTGCACTGTTCCAGAACTGCGGAGTGATCCCGGTGTAACTGGGCTTCTTGATCAGTCCGGTGATCTCCCCGTTCTCCACCCTCCAACCGATCTCCATGCCGAACTGGAAAGAGAGTCTCAGGTCGTCTATACTCCAGCTGACGTTTGTGTCGAAGATGTAGCCGTCCTTTGTGTCCTCGACCATCTCGTCGTAAGACCAGTCACCGGGTTTGAGATTGATATTCGTCATCCGGATCAGAGGCATCCGGGCATAGTTCAGAGAGCGAGCAGAACCTGATGACCGTCCCCATCCTTTGAGCGGAGCAGTCTCGCGAGAACTGAGGTATCCTACCAACCTCCCTTCGTCCACAAGGGTAGTCTTCTGAGCCTGCACACCCTCGTGGTCATAGTAGAAGGTCCCTAGACCACGGGGATGTGTGGCATCTCCGTAGATCGTGATCAGCTCGTTACCGAACATGAGCTCGTCCACAAGGTGTGGCTTCATAAAGGAAGTCCCCGCGAAGGCCGCCTCGTAGTCATATGCACGATCCATCTCGAAGCCATGCCCGTTCTCATGAAGCTGCAGCATAAGCTGAGATGGTTTGATGATCACCGTAGCGTCATTCCTCGGAGGGCAGTGAGGAGCCTCCAGCAACTGGAGCGCCTCCGTGGTCGCCTTGGGAGCTATGTCCACGAGATCGAGCTCCTCGAAGTACTCGTAACCCGCTGTTGCGAAATTCCCCCTGAACGATGCGGGATAGCTCCTCCTCTCTACATTGGAGCCCTGAACTGCTAGTGTGTCTACTCCACCACCTGTGACGTAGATCTTCTGATCTATTCTCGTCCCCTCGGAGGTCCACAACACCATATGGTCAGTCCAGGCTGAGAACACCGCGTTCCTCGCCTTGATCCGAGTGTCGTCTAGATCCGCAGCCTTGGACGCGTCCACAAGAACCGATATCGTTTCCTCAAGGGACTGGCTCAGTGGATCCTTCTTGATGGGGGTCTGCACCCTGTCCACATGCACAGGCTCCTCCGCCAGTGTTATAGGTCTCTTCATAGTCCTTCCTGAGGCCCGGGCAACCTTGAATGCCCTATTCGCGATCTTGTCGATCGACTCCCTCGAAATAATGTTGGAGGCGGCGAAGCCGTATCCCCCATCCACGAGCATCTTGATTCCAATACCCTGTGACTTGGACTGGGAGTTCCCTTCAAGGTCGCCGTTTTTTACATTGAGCGACCGTGAGTCCCTGCTCATCCATTTGACATCAACGTACTGCACCTCGTAGGACTGTCCCTTCTCCAGCGCATAAGCCATGATGTCTTCGTCGATTATACTTGACACAGGACTGAGTGGAGGTGTGGAATTATAACTTCATCCTTTCTCCCAAAAAGGGAGATTTATATCTCTGGATTTCATGAATAGATCAGGTAGTGGTTGTATTTATCGACAATTTTGATGACCTAAGAGAACGGATTAAAGGGATAGACTACTCGATCATGTCGCTCATGGCACAGCGTATCGCATTAGCAAAACAGGTGGGGAAGCTCAAGCAGCAGGCAGGACTCCCCGTGAAGAACTTCCAAGTGGAAAAGCAGGTATACGACCGCATCCGGAAGTACGCAGATGAGTTCGCACTCGACCCCGTCATGTCAACTGAGATTTACGAGAGACTAATTGAGCAGTCAGTGGAGGTTCAGTTGTCCAATATGACCTTCGAGGGTAGTGGCAGATGCCTAGTCGTCGGGGGTATGGGGGAGATGGGTAACTGGCTCAGAACATTCCTTGAGAGCACGGGATACGCCGTCGACATAGTGGACACCGCAATCGACTCGGTGTTACCACCTAGCATAGACCACGATTACGTCTTCATCGCCACACCTTTGCACACACTGCCAAAGGTGATCGAAGATGTCTGCAGCAGATGTGTGGAAGGGACTGTGGTCTTCGAGGTAGGTTCGCTCAAGTCCGACATCGAGGAGCAGGTGGTCAGGATCAACGAGAAAGGCGTGGAGCTCGTCTCCATCCACCCGATGTTCGGCCCCGGAGTTAGGCACCTCTCGGGGAGGAACATCCTGATCTGCGTGCACTCAGGGAGGGACAAAGAGATCATAGGTAAGGTCGAAGAAATCTTCGGCTCCACGCTGGCAAATCTTGTCCCTGTTCCCCTCGAGGAGCACGACAACCTGATGTTGTACTCACTCGACCTGTCCCATTTCCTTAACCTGCTCAACGGACGGGTTCTGCTCAACTCCAGCTACGGGATAGATAAGCTCTTAAGCTCCGCGGGAACGACCTTTCTCAAGCAGTTTGCCACCACCGTCGAGCTCCACGAGGAGAATCCCACGCTCTACTACCATATCCAGAGGATTAACAGGCAGAGAGGAGTGCTCTTCGGGGAGATCCGCGATGCGGTGGACTCCCTGATATCGGACATCGAGGCGGAGAGTCTTGACGGCTTCATACAAGAGATGAGGAGGGCGAGACGGTTCCTGAAGGGGGAGGAGTAGCTGAAAATTCTGTCCCTGAACGTCAACGGGATACGTGCAGCCCGGCGCAAAGGGTTGGACGGCTTTCTCAGATCGGTCGACCCGGATGTCATCTGTCTGCAGGAGATCAGAGCAACCCCTGCTCAGATCGGAGAGGGCTTCCTCTCCGGATACTACAGCCACATCCATCCCGGCTTGAGGAAGGGGCACGCTGGTGTGGCGACGTACACCAAGCAGGAATCAGAACTGGTCAGCAACTATGAGGGGAGGTTCCTGCAGGTGAGACTCGAGGGGATACTGCTGAGCAATAGCTATGTACCCGCGGGCTTCCCCTCCAAGCACAAAGGAAGTGAGGCGGCCATGAGGGAGAAACTGGATTTCCTCAAAAATCTAAGGGAGGAGATAAGGGGAAAGGAACACCACATCCTCGCAGGTGACTTCAACATCGCCCACACAAACCTAGATCTGCACTACGACCACCTACCAGAGATTACCGGTTGCACACAAGAGGAGAGGAACGCGATCAACTCGCTGGAAATGGTCGACAGCTTCCGGGAACTCAATCCCGGTGTCAAGAGGTTCACATGGTGGTCCTCTCGCACCAAGAGGGAGGATAAGGGCTGGCGGATCGACTACATCTTCACCTCACAGGATCTAAGACCTAGGATCAAACGGGTTGACATCCTGCCCAATAATGTGAGCGACCACGCAGCTACATTTCTGGAAATCTGTGACTAGATATGTCAAAGACTTAGGACATGATAAATATTGAACTCAATGAGGTGAGCAGTTCGAGAAATACCACAAGTGTGATTCTTCCTACCCAACACATATTTGTAAAGGAAGTTTCAAAAATTAAATAAAAACTATTCAATTTAGAGTCGATAGTTATATTTACATCCTATATCAAATAATATTCTTTTGAAGTATGAAAAAAATTGAGGCATATTTACAATCAATCGCTACTTTAGTACATAACAACACGTTATAGGATTGTTTTATGTACTGTCCAAAAGTATTTTAGCGATGTCATTCTACAATTAATATGTATTTCGAGTTAATGTCAATCTACAATTGAAAAATGATTCGAGTTAGTATGGGTGTCATTATATGGAGGAAATTCGATATATTCTGGTGGGACTTTCTTGAAAAAAATCTCCGCCATTTTCTCCCTTTTCCAATTCCAATATGCTACCTTATTTATCACTATATCCCAGTTAATATTCTGTCTAATGGTGCTGAGATCCGTGTAAAACTTGGTCACATTGTTAGCAGCATTACCGTCACTGTAGAATACTGCTTTGTCTGCAATACAGGAGTCTATTCTGAGAATCGTAACATTGTTTTTACCCCAGTCTGCCCTACCCTTACGATTTTTTTGAATCTGATGGTACATGGGATTGTCATCGTTGAAATAAAGAGGTACGAAATTATGGAGGTCTTCAATGATCGTACCCGTGTCGGATGCCACCCTTCTGTTTCTCCTCTTATTTACACTCCTATTTGAGATGTCCGTGAATATTAGTCCTCGCCTTATCACCTCATTTCTAGGTAGTATCCCAAATTTTTTTATCTGATCCAGATTGGTGTTGTGAGTCATGTAGTATAACTTGGTGCAATTTTTATTGTGAAGTATGGATTGTACACTCCCCTTCATAGGAATAATCTATTTTCATACTATTTATAATTTTCGTCAATCTGTCAGGCTACCTATGAAGTCATTTAATATTGATCAAGAGTTGACTGAACACCCCCTTCATAGTTTTCCGCACATCTATGCACAGACCGATTCGTCTTTTTCGCCCTATCAATTAAATCATACAACTTCTTCATCGTCACCACAATTTCATTGGAAATCTCCAGCAGATGCTTGTCGGAAATCTCATACTCTTCGATGACATCAGGTAGGGTTCTTAGCTTGATGCCTTTCTGAATAGAAGCCAGCGATGAGTTCAATGCCATCCCTCTCATGACATGGACATAGACGGTAATATCAAGTGGTTCGAGAAACTCTTCCATGATCGGTTTTACATCTCTCCAGTCTAGTTTTCCATTACTGCAACCAAGCAGGGGAAAGCTCACAGACATTATCTTGAGATCTTTGTATCTACTGACAAAGTCCTTTAGACCTTCTCTGACATATTCCAACTGAGAAGGTTTACGCCACTCCTTCTTGGTGGGGAAGTTGATTACTATCTTATTTTCAGATCGGTAGAAATGTAATTTTCCGACATGTATCTCCCCATCTAAACATCTCGCCCTATACTCTTCGTACATCTCAGGATACTTCTTCTTGAATTTTAGAGCTAATCCCTTTCCCATGACTCCCTCCGTATTGACCGTGTTCACGATTGCGTCTGCATTTGACTCAAGAATGTCGCAATCATAGACATATTTGATCATAATCGAAGAATTCGATTAATAAATATAAACTCATAAGACAGGTTCTAGGTAACTTTGCAAAATAAGTTCGGGAATAGTTGTCCTATTGAATCCTATACCAGTTAGAACACTATAATTGATGTCGAAGGATGCATCTATATCACATTAGAGGGAATATTTCAGAGAGAATAACTTTTTTATTTATAGAAGACCCTACCTGTGCTCAAGAGCATCTTTCAGTTTGGGTTCAATCAAGCAAGATACTCACACGCACCAAGGGGGAGGACAGGTGCTGTAGATCTAAAATCATACGGGCAGATATATTGCCCAATAAGGTGAGTGACCACAATACTGGAGATCAGAAAATGAGCACACTCAAACCGATGTAAACTATTCTATTGTAATAGACTGTGAAGTCGGTCCTTCAAACATTACCACCAAATTCTCATTGTCCAAAATATGAAGCCTTGGTTGATCTTGTCTCTCTATTTGTAATTCTAAAAACCACGTAAATCAGGGACACCACTATCAGAATGTCAAAACTTGCAATCCCCCATCTCAGCGAATTGAAGAAACGACTGGAATCTTCCAAATAAGATTCAAGGTTAGATAGGAACAAAACTTTTCTAGAAACGATAGTCAAGAAGATAGCAATTATAACAAGAAAAGCAAGTTTAGGAACACCCCTGTATTCGTATCTATTGTCAAAGGACTCTCGACCATCAACCGAATCGAGCGATCGAAAGAAGACATAAGTCGTGAGTAAATAACAGCTGGATATATACATCAAACCACTGAATACAAAAAGGGAATATGTAGTCAATGAGGTTCTTCCGAAAATATCATCACCACCTCTTGTGATGTAAAGTCCAATAGACAGAAAAGATGCGATAAGGTAGGCTACGAGTAACAAAAAGAGTGAGGAGAACATAATGATTAGGGCACTAGTAGACCTTTTTGTCTTAGGTTTGAGTAGAGCCTGTCTACTCACGAGTAACACTGACAGGAAATTTGGGAAAACGAATGCCATCAAAACAATAAATGTGTAGAAATCAAGTGATAGTACGAGGATCGAGAGAGAATACAGCAAGATACCGCTCAAAGAACTCCGGATCCTTGAGCACCTGAAAGTTCGTCCTGACAAATGCAAGGAGAACAACCACCTCGCCAAATTTGACAGGGACATTCAACCAACCTAAAAATAGGGGATAGGGAAGTGTCAGAATTCCCATCACAAGGGCTAAAGTGCTTGAAAGCATTGATGCTCCCTTTAGAAAATCGGTCATGGGTCACCACTACCTATTACATGCCAAGACAGTACAACAATAAGGAACATATTGAATTTCACCGTTGTTGTTTTCACATTTCGCCCCTCCCCATATTAATACATTGTGTTACTAGTATAGATTTGCTCTCAGCCCCACTTGACGATATAACATTGAGAGACCTCATTTCTGGCATTGAGCACTTGAGCAATCTTAAAATTCCAGAAATCACTCTTGGTTTTTGTGACCTCATCTGAACTCCGCTGGATTGGAGGTTACCTCGTGAGGTACCCGCTGATGTTCTACGGGACGATAGTCCTCTCGGTCATCGAGATCCTACTCTTCGCCAGCCCGACCCTCTTCATCTCCAAGATCATCCAACTGATGATAGAGGGGGCACCTAGCAGCGAGGTTACGAGGTGGATCGTGTACATGATTGTCATCGTTGTGGTACAGGCCATCGCCTTCTACACAGTGGCGACACTGAATGAGATCCATGCACACAGGGTGACAACCGACATGACGGCAGATCTCTTCACGACCCTGCAAAGACGCCCTCTGTACTACCACGATGGGATGAGGATCGGGGAGGTCATGTCAAGGGCGACAGGGGACACCCGGACGATCAACATCGGGCTCTCTCCAGCAGTCCGCTTCCTCATACAGGTCGCAACCCTGTTCAGCACCTCACTTGGACTATTCCTGTACATTAACGTTAAGCTCTCCCTCCCACTCCTCTTGTCTTTTCCCGTGTATGGCTACCTCGTGGTGAAGTATGCGGGGAAACTTGCACCAGAAAGCAGTGCGATCCGCAGGTCGTTCGGGGAACTGAGCGCACTGACCCACGAGGCGTTCCTCGGGATATCAGAGGTAAAGAGCTACGTCTTCGAGGACAGGATGGTGGCCGAGTTCTCGAGGAAGTCCGAGGAACACGCCTCCCACGTCCGGAAATTCGGTATACTCTCCGCCATGTACCCCCCACAGCTACTAATGGCTTTCACCCTTGGAACAACCGCAGTTCTTGGGATCTTCCTCATCATTGCCGGCGAGCTGAGCCTTCCCGAGTTTGTGATCTTCATTGGGCTTATTACCACCCTGCAGTTCATGGGGAGGCGAATCCAGTGGATCACGACAATGCTGATGAGGATGCTCGCCAGTGCCGCACGTCTGCAGGAGGTCCTCGACGATGAGACCCAACCGCTCGCGTACGGCAATACAACGTTCGAGGAGGTCAGGCAGGACATAGAGTTCACGGATGTGTCCTACAGGTACAGCGAGAGTCGTCAGTGGGCTATCGAAAACATCTCAGTAAGGATTGAAGCGGGGGAGACCGTGGCCATCGTAGGGGGTCCCGGCTCGGGCAAGAGCACCTTTATCAAGCTCCTGCTCAGGCTCTACGACCCGCAGGAGGGAAGGATCACCATCGACGGCATCGATATCAAGGAGTACAGCAAAGCCTCACTTCGCAGCCGTATGGCCAGCATAGAGCAGGAGATCTTCCTGTTCTCCGACACCATCCGGGAGAATGTCGCCTTCGGGAAGAGCGATGCCACCGACGATGAGATCCGGAGGGTGGCAAGACTAGCAAAAGCGGATGAGTTCATCCGGAGCTTCCCACAGGACTATGACACTGTCATCGGGGAGAGGGGAGTCACGCTGTCAGGTGGCCAGAAACAGAGGATAGCTATCGCCCGGGCGCTGCTGATGAACCCCGCGGTGCTGATCATGGACGATGCCAGCTCGGCCCTCGACTCCGAGACCGAGTACCAGATCCAGCAGGCGATCAGCCGGTTGATCAGGACGCGGACATCGATCATCATCACCCACCGGTTGTCCATCATCTCGGAGGCGGACAAGGTGATAGTCTTCGAGGGAGGGAGGATCGTCGCCACGGGTAAGCACTCCGAGATCCTGAGATCATCACCGCACTACAGGAGGCTCTTCGAGTCACTGTACGAACTCCCGCCGATGGAGGTGAGAGAGTGAGCGAGCAGAGACTCTGGCATCAGCTGTGGACATGGCTGGACGGGCAGCACTACCGGCTGTTCCTGCTGTCGTTCGTGATCCTGTGCAACGTGGTCGTCTCCGTGGCGGCCCCAGTCGTACTAAAGTTCTCACTCGACCTCGTGCCAGGTGGTCCCGCAGTGCTCGTCGCTGCACTTTTCGGACTGCTCCTTGTGAGCAAGTTCCTCGTCGACCTTGCACAGTCCTACCTCGTGGCGGTGATCAACTCGGAGTTCATACACCGACTGCGCACCGACGTCTTCAGGAAGGTGCTGGCCAACCAGATGTCGTTCTTCGACCGCTCGATCTCCGGAAAACTGGTCTCCCGCGTGGTCAACGACAGCAACGAGCTGATCAGTTCGGCCGAGCAGATGTCCAATGCGTTCTCACAGTTCTTCGTACTCATCGGGATCGTGGTGACCATGGTGGTCTTCGACCCGGGTCTGACACTGGCGGCCACTGCCGTTGCTCCCCTGCTCTTCGTCGCGGTTGTAGCGATGAGGAAGTTCCAGAGGAGGGTCTCCAAGAGGTGGAGGGAGAAGATCGCAGCGGTGAACGCCAACTTCGGGGAGGTGATCGGTAGCATCAGCGTCTCCAAAAGCTTCGGGAGAGAGGAGGAGAACCTCGTGAGATTCCACCAGATCAATGAGGAAACGTACCAAGCGTCGAAGATCCGGGGTCTGGCAATCTTCGCCGTGGGCCCCATCCAGGACTTCCTGAAGAACGCGGGGATCGTCATCCTACTCGTCGTAGCTACTTCCTTGGACGTATCAGTCACCCTGTTGTACCTCTTCATCCTGCTGCAGAGCTACTTCTTCAACCCCATCACCCAGATCGCAAGATCCTACAACCAGTTCCAGACAAGCTTTGCTGCAGTGGAGCGTCTACTGGAGATCATGGCCGACTCCAGCACCGTGGAGCAATCAAGCGGAGGTCTGGATGGTGAGATAAAGGGAAAGGTCGAGTTCAGGGGTCTGAACTTCTCGTACGACGGGGAGAATCCCGTGCTTACTGGGATAGACCTTACCGTGGAAGAGGGCTCGACCACCGCCCTCGTGGGACATACAGGAGCAGGGAAGAGCACGATAGTCTCGCTGATCATGGGCTTCTACACCCACGGCTCGGGAGAGTTGCTGATTGACGGTCACAGGATCTCGGAGTACGACCTCCGGGCGCTGAGGAGGCAGATCGCTTATGTCTCGCAGGACATCT
This sequence comes from Candidatus Heimdallarchaeota archaeon, assembly GCA_015522385.1. The sequence goes on along the minus strand of WAMJ01000006.1, from coordinate 3,798 downwards.
TCCTCTTCTCGGGAACGCTGCTGGACAACCTGAGGATGGGAAGACCCGACGCAACGGAAGAGGAGGTAATGGAGGCACTTGACGCCGTGCAGGCCACTGAGTTCCTGCGGTCACTTCCCAAGGGTCTGCACACGCACGTGCAGGAGGAGGGGAGTAACCTGAGCAGGGGGCAGAGGCAGATGATCTCCCTGGCGAGGGCTTTGATCTCCGACCCGAGGATCCTAATCCTCGACGAGTTCACGTCCTCGCTGGATCTGTACACCGAGGCGAAGATACAAGAGGGCATCCGGACGCTTGTGAGCGGCCGCACCTCTATCGTGATCGCCCACCGTCTGACGACCATCTTGCACAGCGACCAGATCGTGGTGATGGAGGGGGGAAGGATCACCGAGTCGGGCACCCACCCCGAGCTCATGGAGAGGGGAGGGAGGTACTCCGAGCTATTCAGCACCTACTTCTCATTCCAAGTGTCAGACCTGAGGATCAAGGCCTGACAGCTCCTGCAGAATGGTCCATCGTCTAAATCTCACTTGCTAGGTCATCCATCTCAGAATCCCGTACATCCCGGAAAGATACCTGTTGTAATTCAAGGCGATAACCTCTTAGATCGACAAAACAAGGGGGTAGTCTGTGGCTTAAGGTATCCTGCTCATACAGGTGGTTGCTTCTGCAAACTATCTCAATTTAGTCTAGAGTGCAACAATGCCTGCACTGCAAAATATGCGGATTTTGGTCTGAACTCAGAATCAAAAAGTAATGGCCAATCCTCGTCCTGATCAAGCCAGTCCGCATTTCCTCTGTTGATATAATGGTATTTGTCAGATGACCCCCATGTTGTGATCCCTCCACAGTCGTCGGCATCTAGACACATTCTAAATACCTCTACATAGATATCTGCCTGCGCAGCGAGTTTTTCTTCAGATAGCCCTTTCTTGTCACTGTTGATGGTGACATCGAGTTCGGTTATGAACACCTTCAGGCCGAGGTCGTTGAACCTCCTCATGACACCAGCAGAGTATGTCCAGTCTATGTCGTACTTCAATGAGAGATGTCCTTGGAAACCCACTGCATCGATGAGACCTCTGTCATTTAACATTGAGACCACGGAGTAGGTCTTATCGACCTTGTTCCCGATATCCTCCTCCACCCCAATCAGGTCGTAGTCATTCAGGATGAGCGTGACTTCTGGATCGGCTGCTCGGGCGAATTCGAAGACCTTACGAACCCAATCGGATCCGAGTTTTTCCACAAGGAAGCCTTCTCTGTAGAGATTTGATGTGCTGCCATCATTGCTCACCGCCTCATTCGCGACATTCCATTCAGTGACGACACCCGGGAATTCGGTTCGGTAGTGAGTCATGATATCTGTGATATATTCCTCAATCAGTGCCTCCACCTCAGCTCCTGTGTAGTTCCCGTCTTCCAGCCAGTCTGGAATGGTGGTATACCACACGAGATGTGTTGCTCGTAGTGTCTTGTTATTATCCCGGGCGTATTCCGCTACCTCATCGGCCCATTTGAAATTGTACTCCTTCGGTGATAGCCATACTGCTTCCATAGAGATGACATATTCGAAAGATAATTTGTTGTATTCATTGGTGATGAGCTCATTGTATTCGTCTTTATCTGTGGACAACTTCCATGTGTAGTGGTGTATTGCGGCACCAATATCTATACCCAACTGCTCTCCATAGTATCTCAGTGGTTTCTCGGTTACATTGTAATCAGCGGCACTTGGTTCTCCAAAATTGTTATCAATAAACTCGTCAACACCGAACAGCCCGAATGCATACATCAGGAAGATAGAGCCTACCAGAAGTAAGATGATGGCAAGTGCTTTTAGCAAGACAAACCATTTCACGCCAATAATGACTTTGCTATCATATATGTATTTATCTTCGCATTCCTGAAATATTCGTAGAATTGTTATCAAGATAAAGATTGATACCCTTATATACACACATCGCACTTAGACCTCCAGTATAACAATCCCGGTGATAGATGGGACAACGCCCCTTCCAGCACGACCTCTAGATCTATACCTCACGACCGAGCCTGCAACTCATATCTACAAAAGTCCCTCGCACTTCCAACATCCCTATCTCCGAGTCCACGGATTCATCCGAGATCGGCAGAATCTCCGAGAGTCAATAGACGCGGCTTATTACCAGAGATACGTAGAATTACCTGTCGTGATCACCACCAATATCCCATGCGATTCCTGCAAGAAGACCTACCATATCGACGTACGGGAAGAGACGATCAGGGAGCAGAGCCGGTACCCGTTCCCCATCCTCGTGATGCATACCTGGAGCTGGGGGAAGAGGCAGGTTCACTCCCTCATCGCTTACATCGACAAGGACGGGAAGTGCAGGCACACCGAGCTCCTTGACGGCAACAGGGTGTTCATCACCCCATACATCGTGTACAACCCTGACATGTTGAATGTCTACATGTACAGATCAAAGGACTGAGAACCATGAGTGTAATCAAGTGCGTAATCGCAGGAGAGGGGGCAGTCGGGAAGAGCACCCTCTCGCAGAGAATGGCCGGGAAGCACCCCGGAGTGAACATACAGATGACCCACGGTCTCGACATCCAGAAGATGGAGACAGACGGACTGACCGTACAGCTGTGGGACCTCGGAGGTCAGAAAAGGTTCAGGGTCTTCCAAGCAGACTTTCTGAAAGGAGCACGGATCGTGCTACTGGTCTACTCGGTGGAGTGGTTCCACAGCTTCCTTGAGCTGGACGAATGGATAGAGTTGGTGGTGGGGCCGGAGATCGAGGTGTTCCTTGTCGCCAACAAGGTGGACGTTGACAGGCACGCCATCGGAAGAGAGATGGGCAGGGCACTAGCAGACGAGCATGGCTTCCGCTTCTTCGGGATATCGGCGCTGACGGGAAAAGGCTACGACGAGTTCATCGCGGAGTTCGTCAGGGTAGCCCGGCGGGTGGCAGGACGGAGGATTGAGGTGTAGCACTACTTGTAGGCAGGCATTCCCCCACTACTGTGGTCTTTCATAGCTGTAATCTGTCATTACCTGTAACTAGGCACTATGTAGTCGGGCATTACCTGTAGTCAGTCCCGCGCACGTACCCAACTCCCAAATATTTCTGAGTGGATCGGACATGCCATATCATGGATCTGATTCACGCACTACAGAGGTCTAGCATGATGTGCTTAGGATATCAATCGCCAGAGTGATACTATACAAAATACAAGCTCGAGACTGTTCGAAATAAAAAAGGAGCCGGAGCACCCAATAATCAAAATAAGGGGATTGTAGACAAGTTAAATCCCCATTTCTCTGATATATTATCGACACCGAATTATATTAAGATATCAATGCTGAAATTCAGTAATCTAAAAATGAATTTATGATTGCCACAATCTTGGATACTAATGATAAATTATTGGTTTTGAATCATATCTAGTTATATAAGACCTAAAACATATATTGGAACAGTAATTATCGAGTAAAATAATTTAAAATCATCTTTAACATCTTTTAGCTTGGGAGTATGTTTATCCCATTTTTTAGAAAGATAACTGAGCTCGTCGGATCCAAATACAATTAAGATTCCAACATCTATTTGATGAATTGTATCTGCTCTTAAAAATCTCATATAATCTCTATATAGAAATTCCCATCGGGAAGTTTCAATTTCTATTGCAATTTTATGTTTCTTAGAATATAAATCAAATTTCTGATTTCGTTGAGTTTTAAAATTAGAAGATACAGTAATTTCTTTTTCCCAATCCATATTAGTATCAGATTCAATAAATTTTTGTATC
>WAMJ01000005.1 GCA_015522385.1 Candidatus Heimdallarchaeota archaeon | reverse complement strand
AAGACGCTGACATCTAGATTTCTGTCCTCCGGCACCTTCATTGACGGATCTTCGATGTGTGCGGATATAAATGTGCCGTGGCGTCTCCAGCCGTGTGCAACTGTCGTGTTCGGGTGTGATTTCCACGACAGGGTTCACATTACCATGTTCACATTACCATGTTCACATTACCATGTTCACATTACTGTGTGCACATTACCGTGACCTTGTGCATATGAGCAGTCAGGCAACAGGTACAGCTCTCGATCATGGGGTCTCCTTCCTGCTCCTTGTACTTCCTCGTCTCTGTGTGTGTGACAGGTATATCGGGGTGTCCATTCGTGGAGAACATGCTACTATGTGGAGGAGGTCTGTGGGAATGATGTCAGGGCGACATCCGGGTAGGGATTATTTTATATCGGGTTCTACCTGACCAACTGGTAGGTCCGTGCGATCATCCTTACCTATGCCAAATAGATCCACAACGTAGTTCGACACAGGCAGAGAGCCTCTGACAGAAGGTCTCGCTAGTTCACCCCGGCCTATTCATTTAGTGGGATCTGTGCAACCTGTTCCGGGCTCTCCATTTCTTCTGGCTTGCGGAACCATTTTGCGACCCCGAGCATCCCGAGCAGTGCGATGTGCATGGAGTCGAGGCCGACTGCCTCTGGGACGGGTGAGTTGCTCCTCGGCACGATCTTGAACCCGAATTCGGATCGTGGGAGCTTGGAGGTCCCCATGGGTCTGAGCACAAGGGCTGCTGACTTGTCCTTCCCTCTTCGGAACTGGTCGACAGTACCTAGTCCCAGCACCATCTCTGGGGTGACGACGGTGACTGCCCTCGACCTGAGGAATGCGATTCTGAATAGCTGGTAGAAGACTGGACCGAGGCTCCCGATGGCACCGAGTATAGTGGCGAATAGTGTGGGATTCTCCAGGGCGAAGTCGATGGTGACGGAGAACGCAACCGAGATACCGGGGAGATTGGGGAGTGGGGGCAGGTCGATGTCCATGATCAGGGGTTGCAGACTCTGCCAAAAGACGGCGAGGAATCCAAGGATGACCGCGCCGAAGCTCTTGAGGAATGCCTTGATCGCAGGCATAACAAGCCTGAAACGGCTGGCGATCTGGGAGAAGAGGGCGACCATCCGGTTGTTTAGACGGACGAAGGCGAAGAATGGAAGGGAGGGTAAGAGACTGAATCTACGTCGGTATGTGACGATCCTGCGGTTGGTCACGATGAATTTCCCGGTACGCATGGAGAGGTTTGACCTGTACTTAAAATCACGGAGCTGCAGCATGGAGGTGGTGGCGAAGATGACCTGCTCGCCTTCGAGGCTCCCGTTCGGTTGAACGGAGCTCCCCGTGGGACTGTCCTGCTGCCCCGGGGCACGGTGAACATCCCCGTTCGTACCGCTTGTCTCAGCTGGGGTCTTGCTACCGTTCCTGCGGAACAGTTTCTTGACCATCCCCTTTACGTCAATCTCTCGGACGTACTTGGATTGGGAGAAGTATTTCCTAAAGGTCTTGGGCTTCTCTTTCATGGTCTTGAGGAAGAGTGCCTTCTCGTCCATCGGATCCTCCGCAGCTACTGCCAGCACCTCGATGTCTTTCCCTACCGTGGGGTTCTGCGTCTCGATGTCAGAAATGTAGATCCTCCGGAGGTGTCTGCTGAGCTCCTCGGCACTGCTGAAGCCCTTCGTGTACTCCACGATCGAGCCCATATCCCTCTCCACCAGTTCTGCTATCAGCCGCAGGTTGAAGCCGTTCGACTTGGCAATTCCGTACCGGGCGAATCTCAAGGATAGGAGTCGTCGGTGCTCCTTGGAGAAGAGCTTTGTCAACCGTTTGAGACCCTTGTACTTCTGGGGTTCTGGACCCACGAGTTGGTACCTCTCAACGTCGTAGTAGTGTACCTTCGGGTCGGGTGTGATGGAGTCGGGGTTTACATCCTTCCCGTCCTGCACCATCTGGTTCCGTGGACCTACCACATCTTCCTTCACCTCGGGGTTTCGAGAGGCCTCTGAAGTGGAAGAAATATCCATCGGGGAGGTGTCAATCGGGGCGATGTCCATTGGGGTGGTGTCTGCGGAGAGCACGTCCATTGGGGTGATGTCTGCAGTGTCCATTGGAGAGAATCGCTTCATGATCACCAGCTGTCCGATCTTCTTCCCAAACTCCTTGGAGAGCTGTTCCAGCAGCTGACGTCCCTCGTCCACATCCTTGTGGACGACTGCAACCTGCTCAGGGAGCACGATGGCCAGTTCACCTCTTGCGAACTCACGCAGGTCTATCTCGGTTTCGCGGAACAGGTGGTAGTAGTGGACGAGCTTCAATGAGACCATATACGTAGGAATTGGTTATAATCTTTGGCAAATATCCCTGATTGGAGGACTGAAAGCGAAGTCTCTACCACTTGTTGCTAGAAGAGTTACCCTTGGGGTGAACGTACACTCTCGATCATCCACGTGGCGGTGTGGATCAGTTGGAGAGATAGAAGGATAGTTTCAACCGGATCCCACTCGATTAACCCTGAGGTGCAACTCTTCACCCCTCGTGTTGAGGATGCGATATATAGACCAGCACGGAGTTTTAGATTGGATGAATGTAATTAATGCAGTTGATGTCGTCAAGCGGTACGGGTCGAAGACCGCGTTGGACGGAGCGGTGCTCAATGTCAGAAGGGGGGAGATCCACGGACTCCTCGGCCCCAACGGAGCGGGGAAGACCACGCTGATCAAGATCATCACCACCCTGCTGAGGATGGACTCCGGGGAGGTGACAGTCATGGGTGTGGATGTCGAGAGGGACGCCAACTCTGTAAGACAGGTCATGGGATACGTGGGGCAGGACACCGAGCGGTCTATGTACGCTCGTCTGAACCCGGTAGAGAACCTCAGGTTCTTCGGCGCGCTCCGGGGGCTCTCTAAGGATTATATTGACGAGAGAATAGCCGTCCTGAGCGAGAAGTTCAGGATTGAGGACTCGCTCATGGAGAAGCAGTTCATGCATCTGTCAGGTGGCCAGAAGCAGAGTGTTGTGATTATGAGGGCTCTGCTCCACGACTCTCCGATCGTGATTCTGGACGAGCCGACAAAGGGTCTGGACCCGATCGCGGCGAGCAATATCCGCGACTACCTCAGGGAGATGGTCAAGGACGGGAAGTCCCTTCTTCTCACCTCCCACGTACTGAGCGAGGTGGACTACCTCTCGGATCGCTGCAGCCTGATCGACCGTGGCAGAGTTCACCTCACGGACACACCCGAGAACCTCAAGCGGAGTGTGGGAGCGACAGAGTTCATCGAGATCGAGAAGGACAGAGTACCTACCAACGTGGTAAAGAGGCTGTCCTCCTTGGATTCAGTTCTTCAGACGGTTATCAAGGAGACGAACACTGGAGCGTGGTATTCCTTCGGCGTGGATGACGTGTTCGAAGGCCTCGACGACATCCTTGGGGTGCTGAAGGTGGAGGGTGTGAAGGTGGGGATCAAGCAGCACTCGATCTCGCTGGAGGACGCTTTCATCCACCATATTGGTGCGTTCAAGGACGAGGAGGTGAGAACCTGACCAATCCTCACCCATTTTCAGCGGAGATGCACAGTGATGTCGTGTCACCCGGCTTCCTCGGAGTGGTCAGGGCCAGCTACACCATGGATATGAGGATGAGGTTTAGGTACAGGGCGAATTTCCTCGGTGGTTTTGTCAGGAGCGTCCTGTTCATTCTCGTCTTCTATCTCTTCGCGGGAGCATACTCCTTCAGGTCTCTGGACCTGTCCTTGGAGCAGACCCTACTGTTCTTCATATCGGGATTTCTCTTCATAGTCTTCGATGGGGTCGCCCTCTGGACTCCGCTGAATACGGTGAACAGGGACTTGTACAACGGGACTCTCGAATATCTTTTCAGCTCTCCTCACAACAGGATCGGTTACTTCGTCGGGGTTGTGCTTGCGGAGGCCACCATGTCCTCCGTACTTATTGTCCCAATCCTGATGTTTTTGGTAGCGAGTGGGATGGTGACGCTGATACCGATTATGGTCATCATCGTGGATCTATTCCTCATGGCCACTGTAATGGTGGCATTCGGCACGATGGTCTCCCTATCGGTGATAATATGGAAGCAGGTCGGCTCTTTGGCCGGGATCATCGGTACACTCTTCCAGTTCCTGAGTGGGTTCTTCTTCCCGATTTCAATTCTACCAATCCAGATCAGGGTGTTAGGTTACTTGCTACCTTACACTTGGGCTATAGATCTTGCGAGGTACTACACGTTCAACGGTGAGTGGGAGACCATCCTCCCAGTCCCAGTGATGTGGGGAATTATGGTTCTCTTCGCCATCGCCTACTGGGCGGTCTCGCAGTACCTGATGAGGAGGGTCGAGGAATTCAGCAAGATAAGGGGCTTGCACCTCCTCTAGGAGTGAGTAATCATGTCAGTAAATACGCACAGCTCGGGATTCTTCGCCGTCATGGTTAACACGGTGAGGAAGGACATAAGGATAAGCTTCAGGTACAGGGCGAATTTCATCGCAGGTCTGGTCGAGGTCACACTGCTCGTGGTCTCCTTCTTCGTCCTCTCCTTGGCGCTGGACTTCCGGACGGATCTCCTTTTTGACGGGGATTCTCCTCCAAATGCCCTCTTCCTGTTCTTTCTGTCAGGGATCATGGTCATGATCTTCCAGAGTTCCGCTCTGTTCACTCCTCTGAACAGGATAAATCGAGACCTCTACAACGGGACACTGGAGTATATCTACAGTACTCCAGCGTCGAGATACGCGTACTACGTCGGTGGGATTGTCTCGGATCTCCTTGTGAGGCAGATCTTCTTCCTCCCCATGCTTGGACTGCTGTTGTTGCTTACCTCTGTGAACCCCATGCTACTTCTGACCCTAGTCACATTCTTCATCATGGTGACCTCCTTGGGAATTGTTCTCAGCATGGTCGCTCTCCATTTCAAGCAGGTGCAGAACATTGTGGACATATTCCAGATCCTGTTCCAGTTCCTTGGGGGAGCATTCATCCCCGTGCAGACTATGCCTGGATTCCTGCGATGGATATCGTACCTCCTCCCGTTCAGCTATGCCTACGATCTCGTCAGGTACTACTCATTCAACAGTTCTTGGATCCCCATCCTCCCCGTGGTAACTGAGTGGGGATTGCTCGTGCTTAGCTCAGTACTCTTCTTGGTAACTTCAATCTTCGTCTTGAAGTTCTCCGAGAACCGGGTGAGAAGATCAGGGCTGAATCTGCTTTAAATATCAGTTCATTCCTTCGAAGGAGGACATAAAGACGGAGGGGATGAGGGTGGGGAAATCATCACTCAGCTCGAGAATGACAAGCTTCCCTGACTTCGAGCTCTTGAGGAGCCCGGCTCTGACCATCATCTTGACATGGTAGTTCAGGGTACTCTTCTTGACCCCGAAGAGGTTCTCCAGCTCGCAAAAACAGGTCTTTCCATTCTTGTAAATGTAGTGGAGGATCTTCAATCGGATCTCATTGGCCAAGGCGTTGGCGAACTCGAGCAGCCGCTGGAATTCTGGTTTCCTTCCCAGCTCATTTATTTGCTCAAGGGTCTGATTCATGATCTTAAAATAGTGGTTAAATTCGGTCTTCTCCCTCACCCCTAGGTCGATTGTTGTGATATAGGCCTCTCTTAGACTTTCTTTGGAAATAGATGATTTCATCCGATGATTTTAAACAGGCGAGGGTCTAAATAAACATATTGAAATTATCGCATGAGCAGAGGCATGAAGCAGAACCCCCATGAATGGACTTTTGGTAAGAAAAATAAATTATTTCGAATTATTATTTAATGTCAGATATTGATATGTGGAATATCGGCACTAAATACTATACATAGGCAACTAACCTCCAAGGACGATACTCAGATCAGCAACTTTTGATTGCACCAAAGGCATTTGTTCAGTTATCCTTGAATTTCGATCAAATATATGTCATAGATTCACTAGATTTTTGAATTACGACCCTACAAGTAGGCAATGAGAATCGGACTCTTACTACCTCATGGAAATGACTCTAAAGAGGGTAGTAGACTAAGATTGCTCTTCAAGGCTCTTGACGAGGCTGGTCACAGCACCGAGCTCATCTCGTACTCTGATGAGAGACGGGGTGAGATCGAAGAACAGGTAAAGCGGCTGGACGTATTGCTTGTGTGGTACAACCCCATCCAGAACGGGAGGGATCGGAGCCTGCTCAACAAACTTCTCGAGGAGGTGTCCGATACGGTGTTTGTCAGTACGCACCCGAGGGTAATCGCAAGGTTGGGGACAAAGCAGGTGCTGTACTACACGCGGGAAATGTCTTGGGGTGAAGATATCCACCTGTACAGGAATAGGAAGGAGATTTGGGAGCAACTTCCAATGAATCTGAGGAAAGGCCCACGGGTGTTGAAGCAAATCAGGGGAAACGGAGGGCTGGGAGTATGGAGGGTAGAACTTCTCTCAACCGATGACGACCCGATGGTCAGGACAATCCATGCTGCGAGGGACAGTCTTGAGGAGAGGATACGTCTGAGTGAGTTCGTGCACAAACTCCCGTTCGCACACGTGGTCGACCAGCCATACATCGACCCCGAGCCGGAGGGGATGACTAGGGTCTACATGACGAGGGACAGGGTGATAGGGTTTGGTCATCAGCACGTGACCGCATTGGTCTGGCCACCCGAACCCGATAAGCCGATCTACCCGGAACCAAGAGTATACTTCCCCAAGACGGAGCAGAGGTTCGCCGAACTAAGAAGGCAGATGGAGGAAGTATGGATACCTGAGCTAATGAATCTGCTCGTCATCAGCAGGGAAGAGCTCCCTGTTCTCTGGGATGCAGACTTCCTTGTTAACAAGGGCTACAAGCTCTGCGAGATAAATGTCAGCTCGGTCTACCCCTATCCCGAGTCTGGAAACCATGACATCGTGGAGACTATAGAGGAGATCGAGCAGGAATTATCCAGTCTACCCAAGAGCTAATATTTTCAGCGGTCGAGGGGGATACATGAGAAACCTCTCCTCATTCAAGTCCACGTTTTTCAGCGTATTCATAGGCTGGCATCTCCTGGCCATGGGATTAGCATTTGTCATCGGGGGCAGTAGCGGGGAATACAACCTTTTCCTCAGCTTGCTCATCTGGACAGCTGTTGCGACCTTGGCCTACTGGTTGGAACCTCCCTACTATGTCCTGTCTGCACTGGTGCTCTCCGCGATCGAGGAACTTATCGTGTACAGCTTCGGGGGTGGTTTGCAGGGTCGAGCGACCTCGCTCGTCCACGACTATCTGAACTCCCTCCCTATCTTCTTGTCAATAATCCTCGTCTGGAGGTTCATCCTCGGTAGATACAATGTATCAGAGGAGGATGTGTACGCCATATCCATAGCTCCTGCGATATTCATCGAGCTCCTCTTCCAAGGGATTCTCTTGAATCCCATCCTCCTATTCCTCCTTGGCGGTCCCGTCTTCTTCATCTACGGATCGATCATGTCCTCCCCCAAGCTCCCAAGAGGAGAGCGGGAATTCACAACCAAGGCTAAAATTTTCACTGTACTGCTGATGGTTGTAGCCATTCTCGCCATGGCTATCGTCATGACTGACGTGAACAATGCTCTCGGATACGGAACCTAGTTCTCCCTAACCCTTTATTTTCAGCCTTTCTAGCAGCTCCTCGTCGTGGCTCTTCAACCCTAGAAGGGTCTTGTTCCCGGACAGACCTAGGTCCCAGATATCAGTGATCCGGTTGTCCTCATCGATGATGAACGTCACTCGTTTTGCTACAGCAAGGATCGAGAATCCAAATTTCACACCGTACGATTTGGTGATCTTCCCCTTCTTGTCAGCGACAAGCTCGTATTCCACGTTGCAAGACTGGGCGAACTTCTCCTGCTTGGTCTCATCATCCATCGAAACTCCGATGGGAGTGTATCCGTGCTCCCGGAGAATTCCGTACGAGCTCTGGATTGACTTGACCTCTGCGGTACATCCAGGTGTGAAGGCCTTTGGGTAGAAGAAGACGATCTTCTTCCCCGGGGTGCTGTGCAGGCTGGTCCCAGAGTACTCGAAGTCCGGTGCCATGTCTCCAACTTGTAGTCCCATATTCTGACACTAAAACTTACAGTATTAGAGTTCTCGGGTTATTGAGCAAAATTTCACACAACGAATGGCTCCACAAATCCGATGAACTCCAGCGATGGATATTTCCACCTAGCTCCGTAGCCGTTAGCAACCCTGTACTCGATGATCAAGTCGTGCTTGAAGTGCTCGTAGCAGTTCCACCATGTGTGTTCATTGAGTATTTGCTCAAGGATCTTGATCGCGCGGGAATGCACAGCACCGGGATTCCCATGGATCTCACCCCAATAGTTACTACGTCCGGCGTGCTTACTCAGTGCCCGGGCAGCAGCAGTGTGGATTCCGCCTCGTGAGGCTTCCTTGATAAGATCCTCTGGTAGCGGAGGTATGATGAAGACCGTGGAATGTGTTGTGCGGATACCAGAAGTTATTGCTCGCTCGATGGCTACTGGAAGTTTTGAGAAGTGGAGAAGAGACGGGATCAGTTCACGGATCTCACTTGGGTTGTGAGGAGGAAGATCGGAGATACTGATTCCTAATGAGGAGAGTTCCCGCCAGTTCATCCTTACCACATTATATCAGATACGAATTTCTGTGGGACGTGAAGGATATCGGGGTTGAGCCAATTGAGGACCTTCTTCACCATGTCTCGCTCTACGTCATCGCGGAGGTTATCGAGGAGCTGGAGGGTCTGGCTTCCGAAGATCCTCTGAATCATGATCCCCCGGCACACGTCGAAGAGCTGAGTGACTTCGGTTCTTAGTTGGAAGACCTTCTCCAGAGTACTGAGGTTCTCGGGGACGTGCTGCCAGATGCTGTTGAAGTACAGAGAGGAGTTGATGTAGGTGTTTTTCTCCATATCGATCACAAGGTAACCCTTGAGGGAGAGCTCCTCCTTGGTCCAGATCTCATCGGTGATGTGGAATCGTGATGGGAGTTCGTCAACATTCCTGAAATTACTGCTTTTAATTCCGGTGATGAAAGAGAGCAGTGAGACGAGGTTGTACGCTTCCCTGCGTTTACCGTGGGTGTGGATGATAGAGATGGGTCTACCCGTGAGAACCTCGTCGAAACACGACCTAAGGATTGGGAGGTACTTCTCGAAAAGGTCTTGGTCATTGAGAAAGTTGAGGTTATCGAAGCCCTCCGAGAGGTTCTGCTCAATCTGCTTGTTGAAAAAATCAAGGGCATCGGTGACCTCGCTGCCCGAATCTATTGCGGGAAGGAGGTAGTCCTTTACGAGAATAGACCCGATGTGTCGCTTGCCGCTGAGGGTGGCTATATCGGTGAAATTCTTACCTAGAAGGATGACGACGAACCTCTTGAACATCCCATCGTCGGCCCTGAAAGCCAGCAAAAGATGTCCACTCGGGAGGATCTCGGTGAGAATCGTGATGTCCTCGGGTAGTGAGGTGAGATAGCCGATGAGCCTTCGCTCGATCTCAGGGGATAGTCCTTCTTGCACCAGGGGCTGGAACCCGAAGTGGCGGTCGTACTGGAAGACAGATGTGACAATGAGTTTCTCCCGTGTGGTGGTTACGTAGTCATCGAGCATTGCGTTGACTAGAATGGCAGTGGAATCGGGGAGGGAAGTCATGCCCGCATCTATCCACGAGTCGATAAGACCAGCGATCTTGTTCAGGAAGTTTGTGACTGCAACCTTGTTATCAAAATCTCCAATACAGAAGATGATGTAGCGTTCGGAGACCCCATTAAGGATCTGGTACTCATCGGTGTTCACCTCTTTCACCAGACCGACTTTGATCTCACTCATCAACCCACGGATGGCCATCATGGCTCCAGAAAAGAGGAGGTCATTGTCCTCGTTCACCCGAATTGGATTTCCTTCTGAGTTGTACCTCCGGTAGTGTATAGTCACCCCTGAAGATATGTCCACAATCACAAAGGACTGAATTCCCACGATTGACCCATTGGTGAAATGTGTATTAATATGTTTGCACAAACATCGACATTGTGATTCAGTAGAGTCGCCAAGCCGCATCCAGATACTTTCGCGCGAGTTCCACATTGTCACCCACCCCCTGCCCCTCCTCTAGTTTAGTGAGCGCTCGTCTCTGGAACCAGATAGACATGACTAAGAGTGCACGGGCGGATTCTACGCGATTCACAAAATCTGGCGTCTTGAGAGAGTAAGCATAGAAATATGCGATATCAAAATCGGGATTACCCCATGCTGCGAACTCCCAATCGATCACCCCGTGACCATCTCCTGTCTTCAAAATATTCATTCGATGCAAGTCTCCATGGACAACTGCAGAGTCCTCTGATGTCCCGAGCGACCTATACAGATCCCATGTCTCAGAATTTATGGAAAAAACATCCTCTGCTCGTGGATCTTCCTGAGCACCAGTGTCCCACCTATCAATCTTAAGGTAGTTCTCCACAAGAATCGAGTGCAGTGGGAGATCTGATCTAGGAAGTTCTTCCAAGCACGTCTTAAGGGAATGGAGCAGATGCTGGAACTCCCCTCGTTTGGCCGTTCTCCCATGGATCCACCTGACAACATTCACTTCAATTCCATGTAGGTTATGAAATTCCAGAAGTTCGGGGAACTCGATGTCACACTCGATATCGGAAAGGAGACGAAGAGCGGTACGCTCCCGCACAGCTCGATCATGGTCATTGTGGATTCTATACAACCGGTCGTCCACTTTGAGCTTGGTTGTGGAGAGGCCTCGATTGATTAGCTTGAACCCACTTATCCCTATGGTCTCACATATCTCCTCAATGTTCACGAGACGAGCTTCCCACCCTTCAGAACCTTGATGTGTTCACGCTTGGTCAGGACGGTTATGTCGTCCAGCGGATTAGCATCCAGCAGAAGGAGATCTGCGTCGTACCCTACTGTGATCTGCCCTGATTTCGGAGCTCGTTCTCCCAATGTTTTTGGACCCATGGAAGTCGCCATTACTATGGCATCCATGGGGCTCATACCAAGATCCACGTGGTACTTCAGCTCCATCGCATTCTCACCGTGCCTGACCGCATGTCCGGGACCTGATACGAAGATATCGGTTCCTAGGGCCATGGGTACACCCTTTCGGATGGCAATTCTCATTGATTCCTCGTGGATATCGGTGATTTTCAGCGCCTTTTCTCTTGCGTATTCGGGCATTGAGGGAGATTGAGCCATGATTTTAAGTTTCTCCACGACGTATCTCGTGGAGACAAGGATCATACCTTTCTCTTTCATCTGGTCAGCAAGTTCCTCCGTGAGGTAGGTGCCGTGCTCGATAGTATGGACTCCCCCCTCAATCGCAGCCTTAATTCCAAGTGCACCGTGGCAATGTGCGGCAACGGAAATCCGAGATCTGGCGGCCTCGGAAGTTATGGCCCTGATCTCTTCGAGCGTGAACTGCTGGTCAATGGGATTGTCTATCTTGCTCATCACACCACCAGAAGTGCAGATCTTGATTGCATCGGCACCCAAGCGTATCTGTTCTCGAACAGCTCGCGTACATTCCACGGGACCATCTGCCAAACGGCCAATGGACATCTCTCCAAGTCGGTCGACCAGTTCCAGTTTCATGTTGTGGATATCACCGTGTCCAGCAGTGGTGCTCAATAATCTTCCCGAAGCATAAATGGTTGGTCCGGGGATAGTCCCCTCGTCGACTACTGGCTTCAGGTAGACACCTAGACCACCAACCTCTCTCACACTGGTAAATCCTGACAGGAGAAGCTCCTTCAGATCCCAAGTTGCACGAGCAGCAGCTTCTGCAGGTGAGATCGTAGCGGCCTGCTCGATGTCCGGACGGGTGAATCCCGTGAAGTGCGTGTGGCATTCCCACATACCAGGCATCAGTACGGGTGTGTCCATGACCTCCCCGCATACTGGAGCATCGTCACTGGGCCCCACGAAGGTGATCTTCCCATCCTCGCACACGACAGACTGGTTTGTATGTTTCCCACCAATACCATCGATCAAGAGTTGAGTGTCTATTCTCAGTTTCACAGGTTCCTATCTTCCTTGGGTATAAATCTCAATCGGGGAAAAGTGGCAAAAGATTATCCTGCAAACTCTGCCCACCTCTTGGACTGGAATTTCGTTAGGGCGTAGTACGCCACCCCCATCGGGAGGAGAGAAAGCATGCTCACCTGCACAAAGGTAATACCGATCAACTCTGTCAGGTTGGTCAGAAGCACTGCACCAATTGCGATTTGACCGATATTAGAGATGCTTGTCCAGAGCGAAAAAGCCGTACCCTCGAATTCATCTGGTGAAGACTCTTGAATGACCTTCAACTGGAAAGACTCATAGCCTCCAAGACCGAATCCAACCAACCCCAAGTAGATGAACATCCACTCCCTCGGCACATTGTAGAGGAAGAAGAAACCTGTCAGGAAGCAGAGCCCCGTGATGAGGTTCAGGATCTTGACCCTGAACCTTGAGTCCCTGTGATCGAAAATCATCCCCATGACATAAGAGCCTACTCCATTGCCCAAGGCAAACAAGAGGGATGCGGAGCCGATCTCCACAAGGCTGAAATTGAAATCAGAACTCATGATATAGGTGAGGAGAAGAACCGGTGCTAATGCAATTCCCGAAACCATGAAGTACACCACTCTCCATATCCTGTTCTCACCGAGTCTTCTATAGACCTCTCCTATGTTCTTCAATCCCTTCAAAAGGGACTGGGAGGTCGTGGTCTCTTTCTGTGGAAGAAGGGAGGCGGCAATTGCGATGCTCACCCCGAATATTCCTGCGAAGTTGATCATTGCACTCCATCCATATATCTCCACTATTGTCGTGGACACATATCCCGCCATCCCAGCACCAATTCCGCGGGACCCCCAAGCTACACCTTGTAATCTACCGGTATAAGTATCTGGGGTGATCTCCACGCTCTGAGCGTCAAGGACAGAATCAGATAGTGCAGAGCCAAGGGCCAAGGAGAATCCACTGAGGATGAAACCGATGCCTGCTGATCTGTGGAGTGATAGGGTGAACCATCCTAGAGCGGCGAATACAGAAGAGATTATGAGATATGGTCTTCTCCTCCCATACTTCCCGATCGACACATTGTCCGATAGGATACCAAAGATGATCTTGAGGTACCACGGGATGAGCATGAGGGCAGCAATAGTGCTCGCTTCGGTCTCCGTTGGTACACTAAGAACACGTTGCATGTACTGTGGCAGGAGGATAACAAGCGACCCTAATGAGAATCCTTGGCCTAGATAGAAGAATCCAATAGGTATTAGGTACCAAGACTTGAAGGACTCCACATCCACCAATATAAAACACTCTTGATAAACATTGGTCTGTTAGAATGCGATGGGGAAAGAGCTGAAATGCTTGTGAATGATTTTCAGTCCGGAGGGAGTCTCGACAAATACAACAGTCGCCCGCCTTCTCGACTCCATGTCCTTAGTTATCGGCTTGTAGACCCCTCTGACCTTGAGGATGAACGCGGTCACGATGACCCGGTCAATCTGAGTGTAGTGGAAGTCGTCAATGAAGAACTGTCCGTTCTCGATATTCGAGAATGAATGTTTCTCCAGTTCCATCGCTTCCTCATAGTTACTAATTCCAAGAGCATCGGTCGCACCGATCTTAGTAAATTCACTACCGTGCCAATGCAACGACTTTACTGCCTCAAAATCATGGGATAGACTGGCTTGGAACAGGTCATACAGGGTGTCGAGAAGTCTGAGTCTAAGCTCTCGATCCTCCGTCTCTCCTATTTTTTCATAACGCCTATTCTCTCCATTGAGCTGTTTGGCAGATTTCATTCGAGTGAAACTCTTAAATAAAATATAAAAAGTATAGACCAAGGATGCTGGAAAAATGATAGAAACATGACTGATTCTAGTCAACTGTATGTGCTAACAGGGAGATTATCGGTATTGTAAGAATTATTGAGAAGTTTTTCAGGAAATGTTAACCCATTTGCTGATAGTT
>WAMJ01000004.1 GCA_015522385.1 Candidatus Heimdallarchaeota archaeon | reverse complement strand
ATACTGTGGGATTTATATGGATTGTTCTAGGATGTCAGTATCTAGTAGTTTGGTAAAATTAGGAATTTGTATCAATGTCAGCTTGGTAATGGTTGTGAGCCACATTTCTTGGGTCCTTGCCAAATCTTCCAAATTTGTAGAAATACGTGTATGGATTTGCTTGCTTGAAAATCCTCTATGTGACTGCTATCGAAGCGATACTGGAAGAAAAGAATACATGTGCTAATCAACTTAAACCTACAAAAAATACATAGCTAATCGTTAAAGACAAACATCAAATAGCTGAAAACACAGCATTGGATAGGTGTCAATTCCCAGTTTCGATAAGTCAGAGTCCGAGGATGTGAATCAGATAGAAGAGACCATCGAGACTCAAGGGAATAAGATTCCATTCGAGATTCTATCGAAGAATTACTGGTACCACCAACGACTTGAAAAAGAGGTATCCGATCTTTACAAGCTTGCGGCAATCGCCAAGGAGGCTAAAATCGATCCGAAACCTGTAGTCGAGATCTACAGGGCAGAGGATGTTGCATCAAGAACTGAGGGACTCGTCGGTCCTGAGGGTGTTGCACAGAGGTTAAGAGAACTAGAGAAGGTGGAGAAGCTCCCGAAAGAGCAGGTAGTCATGCAGATCGCAAGAGAGATCTGTGAGGGCAAATTCGTCGTTCTCCCGAAGCAGGAACTCGCGGAGCAGGCACTACGTACCGCTCTGTCTGTACAGACCGAGGGGATCACAGCAGCCCCTCTTGAGGGTATATCCAAGGTAGAGATCAAGCGCAATCCCGATGGAACGGAGTACCTCGCGGTCTACTATGCAGGCCCCATACGCTCCGCTGGTGGGACTGCACAGGGAGTTTCTGTCCTCATAGCCAACGAGATCAGGAAGGCCCTGGGTATCGACCGCTACAAGGCAACTGACGTCGAGGTCGAGAGGATGCTCGAGGAGGTCAGGGCCTACAATGCTATTGTGCACCTCCAGCTCCCGACGAGTGATGAAGAGATCAGGGTTGCTTGGAGGAACCTCCCAATCATGATACAGGGTGATCCAACGGAGAAGGAGGAGGTGTCGGGTTACAGGAACATAGACAGTATGGGCTCTAACCGAATAAGGGGTGGTGCGTGTCTTGTGCTTAACGATGGTGTAGTAGGGAGGGCAAAGAAGCTGATGAAGAGGGTGGATAAGCTAGGGTTGGAAGGTTTCGAATGGCTTAATGACATCGCCAAGGGCAAGTACAGCACCTTCAAGCAGCACAAGGAGGAGATGGTCGACTACGAAGGGGAGGAAGAAGAGAAGCTCCACTTCGAACCTCGTCAGGAGGCTCAGCCAGACTTCTCATTTCTATCGGACACCCTGACTGGTAGGCCAATCCTATCAGGTGCCACTGTCCCTGGAGGATTCAGACTAAGGTACGGACACGCCCGAAACACGGGCATCTCTGCATACGGAGTGCACCCTGCGGTCTATGGGATTCTGGATGACTACCTTGTCACAGGAACTCACGTGAGAGCGGAGCGTCCTGGGAAAGGAAGTATTCTAGACCCTATCGACACGATCAAACCCCCAATCGTCAAGCTCGACAATGGACATGTCGTCGAGGTCGAGAGCTATGAGAAGGGGAGGGAACTCTTCCCTCGGGTGAAGGAGATCCTCTTTATGGGTGACATCCTCATAGGATATGGTGAGTTCATTCAGAACAACTACACACTCGTCCCAGCAGGATACTGTGAGGAGTGGTGGATACAGGAGCTGGACAGGATCCAACCGGTTGAGGGCATTCCGAGGGATGAGCGGTTCTGGGAACACGCAATGCTTCATCCACCGAGTGAGGAGGAGGCAATAGCGATCTCGGAATCCACAGGGGTACCACTGCATCCGAAGTATCTCGCTGCTTGGAAGTACATCACCCCCCTTGAGCTTGATGAGGTCCAGAAGGCCCTGAAGAAGAGGAAGGGAAACAGGATCACAGGAGACGTTAAGCCATATCTGGAGAAGGCTCTGATTCTCCACTCCTACAGTAGTTCTACAAACACGATTGAGGTCAAGTACATGGAATCCCTTCTCTTGCAGCTCCCACCTGACAAGGAATTCCCAGAGATGTGGGACCAGTACCCAGATGCTTTGTACATCATCCAGATAATTGCAGACGTAGAGGTGAGGGACTTGATGGGGACCACTGTTGGGACAAGGATGGGGCGGCCCGAGAAGTCCAAGGCGAGAAGGCTACAGCCAGCTCAGCATGGTCTTTTCCCAGTGGGAGATATTAAGGGTATAGGGAACGACCTCAGGAAGGCCGAGCAGGTGGACGCCATCAAGCTTAAGGTCGGTGACAGGACGTGCCCCGAATGTGGGCAACCGTCGCTCTATGTATACTGCCTTGACTGCAAGGTCAAGACCAAACACATCGGGCAATGCTCCAGTAGGACGTGCAACGCACAGATGGAGACAGGGCCCTGTGATATATGTGGTAACGACGTCAGATACGGGACATACAAGCAACTCCGGTTTACAGATCTCGTGGCAGAGGCACGAGCACGGGTAGGGGATGTCCCCATGAAGGTGAAGCTGATCGAGAGGATCAAGAATGACAACATGGTACCCGAGTACCTCGGCAAGGCGATACTGAGGGCTAAGTATGACCTCCACGTCTTTAGAGACGGATTGATCAGGTACGACGCTACCGACGCACCACTCACCCACTTCAAACCGTGTGAAATCGGGGTGTCGGTTGATAAACTCAAGGAGCTGGGATACACCGAGGACATGTACGGTGACCCGCTTATAAGTGAGGATCAGTTACTCGCCATCCTACCTCAGGACATCATCCTCAATGACAACGCGAGGGAGCATCTTACTGACGTCTCCAAGTTTGTCGACGAGGAGCTGAGAAAGCTGTATGGGCTCGAACCGTTCTACAACGTCGAGAAGACAGAGGATCTTGTCGGACATCTCATCATTGGAATTGCACCGCACACCTCCTCCGGGGTCATAGGGAGGGTCATCGGCTTCAACAAGGCCAGAGTGTGCTGGGCGCATCCCTTCTGGCATTCTGCTAAGAGACGGAACTGTGTCTCTGGGGATCAGGAGATTCTATTGTTCAATACCGTTACCAAAGAGATTGAAAGAAGACCGATCTGCGAAATCGTAGAGGAAGTCGCCGAAATCGAAGAAGGACATCTTTCGGATCAATTCGGAACGTTGGCTTTCTGCAATCCTCACCGTCATCTGAAGGCGATATCAACGGACGAGGCCTCTAACAAGATCATCCTTCAAGACATAGGTGCATGGATCAAAGGAGAGACATCACAATGGGTTCGGATCGTCACGAATTCTGGCGCAGAACTCAAGATGACCCCAAACCACCAACAACTTGTTTGGGACGGGGAGAGGCTTGTTCGTGCTAATGCGAGAGATCTAAAGATCGGAGATCTACTTCCCACACCATCAAAGATCAATGTGGTTGATGCTCCCGATTCGACACTGAATATACTGGAGGTTTTCTCAAAGAACCTTCCGAGAAATGGGGACTTTGATAAATTCAGAGAAGACGTTAGGCTCAGAGAAGGTGGATTGCTACTCCGGGGGATTATTCGAGAACGTACCACATTCTTGCAAAGGAGAGAGCTGGCAGATGAGATGAAGGGAACAGGAAGTATCCCGTTCTCGACGAGGTGGTACAGATCAATTCCTCTTTCCCATCTGGAGATACTTGTTAAGGATAATGTAATCTCGTGGGAAGATATCCCCTTGGACGCAATGTTGGGCATTTCACGGAATTCAAAATTGACCAGAGCATATCTAGATCTTGACGGTGACTTCTTCAGATTTCTCGGACTGTTCACCGCTGAAGGGTATGTCAGGAATAACAATGGTACTTATCAGATAAATATAGGAAACACAAACCCGGAGATTAAAAACGAGATCATACGGCTCTCTAAGAAGATTTGCGGTAATCCCTATGTGGTCGACAACTACCACAATGTTGTAAATCCGAACAAGATTATCACTTATTTAGTTGCATTCGCACTCGGAGCAGGATCGTCTGCAGAGGATAAACGAGTTCCCTCAATCGTGTTCTCTCAAAGCGCCGAGAACAAACTTCAGTATCTCAGCGGTATCGTCGATGGGGATGGGTCGGTCGTCGTGGAGAATAAGGCACTCCAGATCTACACCTCGAACAAAAAACTCGCTTCGGACTACCGCCTCCTTATCTCAACACTAGGACACAAGGCAAAGATTGCCTCCGTAAATGGACAGAGATTCGGAAAAAAGGTGCTTGACAGGTATAGAGAACTAGAGACTGTTCCTTCGTCGAAAGGAGTTCTCTACCATGTGATCGTCTACGATTCATCACTTCTCGTAAAATTACCCCTGCGACATCCTCAAAAAGCCAATAACTCGAAGCTTATTATATCCAACCCTAGGAAATCCTCAAGGACCAAGTTCATATCAGAAGATGTCTTCCTCGACCCCATCAAGATCATCGAAATCATAGATGAGAACTCTCCGACATATTGTGCCGAGATTCAAGGAGAAAGCCATAATCTGACCTTTTTGAATTCTCCAATCACAGGTAACTGTGACGGGGATGAGGATGGTATCATTCTCCTTCTAGACGGTCTGCTCAACTTCTCCAAGGACTACCTGCCGAGCAGTAGAGGGTCGAAGATGGACACACCTCTCGTACTGGTTACTCGCTTGAATCCTGCGGAGGTAGATGATGAAGCCTTCAATCTAGATTCGGGCGACCACTACCCCCTTGAGTTCTACGAGGGCACCTTGAAGATGATGAATCCGAAGAAGTTCGATGGTATGAACTCCCGAATTGAGGACTTCCTCCACTCTGAGAGGCAGTTCATGCACGTCCCCTACACCCATGCTACCTCTGACTTCTCGAAGGGTGGTACGGTCACCAAGTACAAGACACTCCCGACAATGGTGGACAAATTGGATGCGCAGATGCACCTCGCGAAAATCATTAGGGCGGTGGACGACAAGTTTGTGGCTTCTCAGGTCATCTCCAAACACTTCATCCGTGACCTGATGGGTAACCTCAGGGCATTTGCAGCCCAAGGTGTGTACTGCCCGACGTGCAAAGCGAAGTACCGGAGAATCCCATTGAGTGGTAAGTGCACGAACACGAAGTGCGAGGCGAGGAACAAGCTGAGGCTGAATATTTATCCAGCTAGTGTCTCCAAGTATCTCGAATCCTCCCTGAAGCTGATCGAGAAATACAATTTGTCAAAGTACATGGAGATGCGTCTAGATCGTATTATGCTTGGAATTTACGGACTGTGGCCGAAGGAGGAGAGCAAGCAGATGAACCTTGATGACTTCCTCGGGTGAAGATTTATGTACTGCGACTCGATGTGAGGGTATGGCCAGTGACTTTTGGACCGGTCTACTTGCAGTGACACCACTCATTCTCTCTGTCATCGTGACAATCTCTACAGTGATCTACACCATTTTCTCGTGGAAGATGATTAAACAGACCAACGAGATAATTGAGCAGAACTCCAGGCCATCGGTTGTGGTCTCGGCAAACATCGAAGGGAAACTCTTCACCCTGAGGTTGGAGAATCGGGGGAACTCTTCTGCGAAGAATCTGGACTTCAAAGTGACAGGAGGGACTAACCTCGCTGTTATTGGTCACGCTGGGAGCTTAGGTGCCCTGACACTCTTCCAAGTGACCGAGCTGGCAGTTGGGCAGAGTGTGAACGAGACTCTCGGGTTACCTGTACAAATGGCGGTGGACAACGAACGGGAGATTGAGCCTCTGACCATAGAATTTGACTACACTGATATTAAAGGTAAAAAGTACAGGGATAGCTACAGCTTCAACTTCGAGGCATTTAGGAGGGAATACCTCAAAGGCGACCCTCTCCGTGAGATTAGTGAGTCCCTCAAGCAAATTGCCCGTAAGCGTTAGATCTCAGGAACATCTATCTCATAGCTGAATATTTCAATTCGTCGTCCATCCACGTCCTTGGCAAAGAAGCCGTAGATATCGTAGGTGAGATTTATTACTGGAACTCCCTCTGCGTACCCTAAGGTTTCGAGCTTTGTGTACATTTCATCCACCTCATTGCGCCCGGGGAGTATCAATCCGAGCAGGGGCGCAGGTGGCAATAGCTCACTGAGTTGCAACCCTAGGAGAAAGTGGTCATATCTCAGGATCTCTATGTTTTTCTGTGACAGCCAAGGTGAGAACCCAAGGACAGAGGTGTAGAACTCGGAGGTATATTTTAGATTATTTGTTTTGAGGAAGACAACAGCGGCCATAGTTCCGAGAATATGCAGGAATATAAGATGATTTTTGAAAAGAGAGAATTATTTGACACAGGAGCAAAAGAGAAAATAAGCATCAGCGATTTGATAGTCTTAGATGAGCAATGAGATGAAGGTATTCTTTGTCAAAGAAGACCAGAAGGATACCCTTATTTCCAAGCTCAAAGAAGTGAGTAAGCTTCTCCCGTACTTCAATTCCGAGGGGTCACAATATGACTATGACAATCTGAAAGTGGATGATCACTGGGATGGATTGACCGAGGATCTGAAGTCCTCGATTGGCCCCGGCGGTAGGCATTGTATATTCACAAGTAGGCTCTCTAGAGAAAATCTGATCATTAAGCCGTACAGACTGTCTTTCTTCGAAATTGTTCACTATTACTACACGATGCAAGTGATGGAGGAGATGGGAGAGACAAGAATCATTCTACCCCAGATTCACGCTATTGGATTTTTCAGCATCAATGAGAAGATCATCCCCTTTGTAATCCAAGAATATATTGAGTACACTCGACCCGAGGAAAATGGTAAGGATAGTGCCAAGATAGACCGCATCAAAGCTATTTTCAGATCTCTTATAAATGAGGGATTTGTCCTCGATCCATATGTCGGTAATTTCGCCATCACTGATGAGGGAATTTATTACACAGATCTTATTTTCGTCGTAAGCAAATCTGACAAGATCAGAAGTCGGGCTTTAGAGGAAGAGATACTGAGACAATCTGAATTGGTATATATTTAGGATGCATTTTGTCAATGAATAGGAACATTTAAGCACAATAGACCTCAATGTAATATAATGCGTAACACATTACGAAACATTTCAATTATTCTTTTATTGACTTTCGCTATTGGGTCAACTGGGATAAATGCAAAAGATTCAGATAGGCAGGTAGCCACGGGTGAGATAGTACTTCCACCTCTGGTCAACGGAACTGTTGTTTTTGACTCAGAATCCCTCGTCCTCAATTCATCAGTAGTGGTTACTTCTGGTGGAAATCTCGTGATCATGAATTCCGATGTCAATTTCAATGGAACTGCCTCAAACATCAAAGTAGAGATGGGTGGTAACCTCACAATTGTGGACTCAATCGTGTATAATGGCACAAGTCGTGGGGTCAGGGGATCGGACTACGGGATTGTCCAGATCAGAGGAACTGAGTTCTCAGGATTCGGGAATGACGTTATCAGACTGGATGGCTTGAACGAGAGTTACGGGTACAAGCTGATGATCGAACAATCGAAAATTGTAAACAGCTCTGGTGACGGAATACAGGTGTCATACTCCGAGGTCAAAGCTGTTGGACTGGAAATTAGTGACCTCGCAGGAGACGGGGTGAAAGCAGAGCTGTCTACCTACCTGACAATGAACGATACGAAGATTTCCTCCATTGGCGACGAGGGTATTCAGGCGGATGATAACGTCAGTGTCGTGTTGGACAATGTCCTGATAACAAATACGAGCTCACATGCCTTGAGAGTTCGACGATCTGTCCTCCCGGTATACATTGCCAGTACCGGTCTCAAAGCCTCCAATGGTGCTGGACTCAAGCTCGTTGATGTTGCCAACACAGTCACAATCTTTAACTCAACGTTCGAAGACAATGAGGAATTAGGTGTGGATTCCAATGCAGTCGATGAGATAAGGATGGATTCCGCTATAGTAAGCAATAATGTTCTCGGTACCATGGTCATAGAAGATACATACAATGTGGATATCGAGAATTCAGATTTTGATGACATCATGTCCTTTGTTGCAGTTAATGGCACTGAGATCCACTATTCTAATATCATCCCTCCACAGGGTGTTCTAGCGATCAATATCACAAATCTTGGAGAAGGTAATGAGATCAATGCAGATTATAACTATTGGGGTACAACAGATATTGATTATATCTTGAATACAATGCTTCTTGGCGACATATCTCTTGACTATATTCTAGATGAAAGTGGGAAGGTCCTCGATGTTGCTCTACTCCTCGCAACCTCCCCCACTTCTACAGGCACAACATCCACTACCACAACACCCGTATCCACCTCTGTGGACAATGCAAACTTCGGTGTAGCAATTGTCCCTATAACCCTGATATTCGTAGTAATTCTTAGGAAAAGAAGATAGAAAGGATAGCATTTTAGATTTTGGGGGCTTCTAAGTACAGAATAGAATGAATCGCTATGAATGCAAAAATAGGTTTATCTAGAATTAGTGCATAATCTGGTAAGTGAAGACTTCCATTATATTCGTCTTGATCTTAATTTCAGTCATTCCAATGAATGGCTTTGCAAACGAGGTAACAAACAATCCGACAGTCATTCCTATGGTCGAGGTGAATGGAACAGAGGTCATTACTGGTCCCATTTCCATAGCTGAGACATACGTTGTTTCTGCAGGCGGCAACCTGACCATCATCGACGCGACTGTCACTGGATCAGTTTCCCTGACCTCACTGATCTTCATTGATGAAGGAGGGATCCTTAAGATCCAGAATTCAAGCATTAGTGTTGGAACCACGGCCGTATCTACCTTAGTTAATGGAGTACAGGCCAAAGTCACCATCACCGAATCCACCTTTTCGAACTTCGCAGACGACGTGATTGCCCTAGACGGCGCTATAGATCTCTTGATAGAAGATACAGTCTTCACAGGTAATTCCAAGGACGCAATAGATCTTGATGACTTTGTCTCCCCCGCGATCATCACTGGAGTTACAGTACTTGATAACGGTAAGGATGGTCTCCATATCTCCGACTCGGATGCGGTCATTACCGACTTCTATGCTGACAACTTGGACGGTGGTCAGGCTATTCAGCTCATTAATCCCGGATCGAATACACAGATCTCCAATGTATTTGTGAAAAATATTCTATCCCAAGAAGGTATCATGATCGAGGATCCTGAGGACTCGAACGTGAGTATATCAGATGTCACAATGACAAAGGTTGCACAGGAGGGCATACGCGTAGGTCCAGATCTAAACACCAAAGGTACAAGTGACCTATACTTCAATAATATCTCGATTTACGACGTCAGCGATGACGCTATTCAGATAGACGGAACGACTGGTACCTTTGTCTTCTCCAACATCACCATAACGAATGCAGGAGATGACGGGATCAATATCAAGACCAGTCCTGCCAATGTTACTCTGACAGACAGTGTCATAGCGGGATCGGTAGAAAACGGCATTGAGGTCGACACTGTCATGAATATGATAATATCTAATGTGGATATATTTTCCAATAAGCTCCGAGGTGTAGAAGTCGTTGACTACGGATCCACTGTACTGTCCAATGTCGATATCTACAGAAATTCAGAGGAGGGAATATATTCGTCAAATGGAGATGCACTTATCACCAATCTGGTGAACATCTCCTCTAACAGATTTGCAGGAGTACGGGCTTTCAACACAAACCGCGTGATCCTCCGCTCAACCATCATCGAAGGGAACGGAAATGAGGGAGTCTTGCACACTATAGGTTCCAACCTAACTATCCAAGACGTCTCTATAAAACAGAACGAATTCGCAGGTCTGAGAACTGTTAATGTCTCCAAGGTCTATATCAATAGAACGGATATCAACTCCAATAGGTTATACGGGGCAACGGTCACCGCAGCCACTCTGTTCGAGATTAGGAACTCCAGCGTCAAGGAGAATTCTGGTTTCGCAGAGGGATCGGATGGTATTAGAGTTACAAATGTTGACAGCTTTGTAATGAAGTCGGTAAACGCCAGTGGAAACACGGGAGATGGCGTACTGCTTGATACTACAACCTTTTCAGTCTCTTCCTCTGTAGTAAGCTACAACAAGAAGAATGGAATCCTCCTGACAAATTCTGCAGGAGGAACAATCTTGAACAACACCATAAGTAGTAACCAGATGAGCGGTGTGTTCGTAGGATCAAACACAACTGCCGTGATCAACTACAATGTCATCACAAACAATCAGGCATTCGGAGTGATGATTGAGCAGAGGGACGACCCAATCGATGTGAACTATAACGTATGGGATCAAGGTGCTCTCGATAGGGGTAAGGGAGTTAATGACTTCAAGTATGCAAACATCACCGCGGTTCTAGGTGAGAATGGAGTTCTGCCCTACTCCCCCCCTGTCTCAGATCAGAACCAACAGGTAACCTCCATTCTTCTCTCCCTTCTCCTCCTTGCTGTTCTCGGTGTTGTCTCCAAAGTAATTTTACGTTACCGGGAGAGGCAGAAGTATCTCCGTGTGACCAACCCCCAGGTGGTCTTCGTCTCATCAAATGCAGGAATACCGCTCGCTGAATTTAGCTTTGTCACCACACAGACTGATTCAGTTTTACTCTCTGGGTTCCTGTCCGCAATTAATAGCTTCTCGAATGATGTCGTCGACGGTTCGAATGTCTCAAAGAAAAAGGGTCTTGAGGAGATCAACCACCAGTCTTATTCAATCCTCCAGAGGAAGCACGGAGACTACCAAATTGTGCTCATCGTGATCGAGTCTAACCCGCTGATCAGAACCCGCATGAATGAGTTCAGCAGAGATGTGGGTGCTCTTCTTGACAACACAGATATCGACGGTATAATGCTCGACGATAAGTTTATTGATCATTTCACTACTCTTGCCAAGCAGAGGTTTGGAGAGTTCAGAAGTGAGAAAATCGTTACAGTAGCGTCAGTCGGCGAAGAAGGATCAGAGTAGGTACAATCATAAGTACAGATATCCCGATAATTATCCAAAATGCCAGAGGGTTATCCTGAAAAGGGAGCAGAACATTCATTCCATAGAGCGATGATAGCGTGGTTGGAATAGTTAGTATCAAACTGATTGACGCAAGAAGCTTTAAGAGGTTGTTCTGATTGTTACTGACGATGGAAGCGAATCCGTCGATACTATTCTCGATGAGCTTCTTGTAGATAACAAGAAGTTCCTGTTGCTGGGTGAGGTCGATGATCAGGTCCTCGAACTTCTCCTGAACCTCGGGCTGGTCACGGTAGATAGACAGTCTTGCCATTCTACGGAGTGCATTGAGGTTTCCATTCAGAGCAGCATCGAGGTAAGTGCCCGATCTCGCAAGCTGGAAGACTTTCTTCATTGAACTCTGGTAGCGGAAGCTTGTCTGGAAGATGTTCGCCTCAACAATATCGAGAGTTCGATCAATGACATCAACTGCAGCCTCGTACGAATTCACCACATTCTCAAGTATTCTAAGAGTAGCCTGTGTCGCCTCGTCAAAGGCCGCACTCTTCCCCTTCCTCTTCTTCCTCCGTATACCTGTGGGGGCAAATTCGGGCTGGATTGTGAGGATCTTCTGCTCCATAAGGTAGACTATCATTGGGTATGTTGTTTCCTTCTGTATTTCCAGAATTTCGGACTCCCCCACAGCGGGGATCCTGAGAACCAACTTGATAAATGAGGGATCCTCATCAAGTTCGTCCTCAACCCTTGGTTGCTCATCAATGTCTAGTGCGTCATTGAGGTCATCAATTGGAATCCCCGTTATCAGGTGGATGATGACAATATCATTCTTCGTAGGCTGGACTGCTGTGACGTGGATAGGGTGGATGACATCCTGTGAGTAATCAACGATGTCGTTCACCTCGGTGACCTCATTCGTCACCAAGTCCGTGATCCTGATCATATTGAAGAGGTACATTATCTCTTAATAAATCCCTTCAAGTTTCAGTTGGAACAAAGATAGACTGCGGAGAGATATCTGGACATTTGCATTGATGATGTCTTTCCAGTCCTTTGGATGATTCCCACGTTTGACCTAGTTGGAGTAGTACACCTGTAAAGTATCTGTCTCACACAACCTGACCAAAAGTGATATGTGCAAGGAGGCAAATCTGAACTGTGGACAGCACAGAGAGATTTCGCTCAAGGGTGAATAGCTACGACAAGTACAGACCAAGCTATCCACAAGGGGTTCTCGAAAGAATAATTTCTGAGTGTGGGATCAACAGTGATAGTGTCATAGCAGACATAGGAGCGGGGACAGGTATCTTCACTAGGTTGCTCTTGGGGAGTCCAGCCATTGTCATTGCTATCGAGCCCAACAAAGCGATGAGGAAGTGTATTCAACCGGTCGACCGTCTGGTGATAAGATCAGGCACTGCAGAGAACACGGGGTTAGAGAGCCACAGTGTAGACCTTATCACTGCTGCCCAAGCATTTCACTGGTTCGACCCCAGCCCCACACGTGCAGAATTCCACAGAGTACTAAAGGAAGGGGGATATGTTGCACTCGTTTGGAACACTAGAAAGACCTCCGAGGGTTTCATGAGGGAGTACGACGAGCTTCTAGATGAGTTCAATATAGACTACAGACAGGTCGTGCACACCAGGCCAGAGGTGGAAGCAGTCTTGGAGAGCTTTGCAGATTGGAAGAGATACAAATTTCCTAATGTACAGAAGTTAAGCCTTCAGGGGTTGATCGGACGATATCTCTCGTCTTCATACGCATTACCCCGTGAGCATATGGACTTCCCAGAGAAAGAACTGAAGAGGTTGTTCGATAAGTGGCAGAGTGACGGATCATTGAATTTCGAGTACACTACTGAGCTACTCATTGGGAGGATAGAATGAGGATCGTTGTGTTCTCTGACACTCATCTTGGTGCGAGATCAGGGAGGACTGCAGAAGCAAGAAGTGAGTTCGGCGACTTCGTTCGAGACCAGCTCCGTCGGGTTCTGAGGCAGGTTGACGCGGATCTCATAGTCCACGCTGGAGACGTCTTTGACAGATCCAGACCCAGTTCTGACCTCCAAGAATTCTTCTACACGGAGATCACAAGAGTGCTCGACAGGGGGATCGAGCTTGTTGTGATTGCAGGAAACCACGATCGTTCACTGTCGCACAATCTTCTGGAGATGTACTACGACAATCTGCACATCATCAACACAGTGACAAGGCTTGACCTCGACGAGCTCCGCATTACGGCATTTCCGTACCAGAGGGAGGTATCAAGTATTCAGCGTGTACTTGACGAGGGTAGATCCGATCTCTTCATCGCCCATCAGTTGCTTGAGAATTCATGGGTTGGTCCACAGAGAATGCACTTCAGGGGTAGCAAGACACTTAAGCCTCCGAAGAGGGGGCTCCTGATATCTGGGCACGTCCACCGTGCACAGGTCACTTCAGAGCGATCTGTACATTGCGGTTCCTCTGTCAGAACAAACTTTGCAGAGGTCATCGAGCCCAAGGGATACCTTGTACTTGACGTAGAAGACGGTAATGTAGAGGGAGAGTTCAGGGAACTACCCACTTTTCCAATGGAGGTTCACGAGCTTGAGGACGAAGAGGAGTTTGAACCAAGGGACAAGAGTGCAAGGCTCTACCTCCGAATATTGGGTAGTGAGGTGAAAACTGGTGAGGTCTATACCCAGTATCCTGCAGGGGAGTATCCCCATCTGAGAGTGGGAGTCACCAACAGGGTACGACCCCTTTACGGGAGGTACAACGGGGTGTTTAAACCTCCCTCCCTCTCGATGAAGTTATGAAGTGGAACACTATCTATCTTTGAGTTGAAAGTGCTTGACAATCTGCTCAGCAACCTGAGAAGGAGTCATGTCAGTGGTATCGATCCGCAGGTGATTACTCAGATCGAACTCCCCCTTTAGTGTGTTGAATCTGTACTTATGATCGGACTCCAAAAGCCTCCTCTCCGAAACTGCAGTATCCCTCTTCGACGGTTTCTCCTCCAGCCTGTCCGGGAGCTTGTTCCTTCTCAGTCTCTCCTCCAGAGAGCACTCAAGCTCTATATGGTAAATCTCTGAATTCTGGAATATATCCGTCACCTTCCTGAGGTATTGCAGGTCACTCTCCAGATCAACTGCCCAAGCGAATGTGAAAATGAAGCCGTTGTGACCGCTCTTCGCCATCTCCTCGAAGATGGTAAAGCGGATGGTATCGTCTACTCTCCTGAAGCTGGGGGAACCCCACTCGAAGTACTTGAGCCCGAGCTCAATGCTCATGTGATTGTGGAAGTAGGGGTAACCCATGATCGAGGACAGTTCCTTGGCTACTGTCATCTTGCCAACCGCTGGGGGTCCGAAGATGATGAAGAACCTCATGGATCTTCCTTGATTTCAGTGTAAAGAAGGCTTCCGCCCTGTAGATGAACTTTGGGCAAATCATAGGGGGAGTTTGGAAGACAGGACAAGTGTGTTTGTTCTCAACGACTGAATATCTCAAAGAAATTTGGTACTGGATTATACAAAATAATAATTCAACCCAATAGGAAGAGTCACATTCCTATTCACTAAAGAAAGGATGATAAAGCTATCAATTAAATATTTAGATTTTCTATCACTTTTGAGAAAAATTAAAAAAAAATTGAGAATGTAATTTAACTATGATGAAAATGGTAAAGATAAAATCCTTCATCATTATGATGTTGGTGATTTCTACATTCTTTCTGACTCCATCAGGAACTATTTCACACAATCTTCGGAAGGCAACTATCCGAGTAGATTACATTACTGTAACAGACAAATTCCCCAGAAGTAGAGACTTTGATGTTTTCATTGAGGTTGGAGTATATAGGGTATTTGGTACTGTAGGAGACCGATGGAGCTCTGATTCAGGATATGCAGATTATTCATTGGGATGGACAAGATTTCTCGATGATGCTTTATTGGATCGATTAGGAAACAGATATATCTATAAAACAATTACGGATTCTATGATAAAAGAACCATCGGGAGATGCATTACTCAGAATAAGATTGAGGATGACTTGGGGGTGGTTTGAAACAGCAAGTCAGATATCTGCCGCTGTCCATAATATTAATTCATTCAACTCAGGTACTAGCCAGCAATTATCTACAGAATTTACATTCTCAAGAGCTGGAGGGAATATCAAAATAGCTTTGACAATCACCTATATATAGATAGAAGTTAATGGATTGTTGGTTGAATGAAAAAGATTGGTATTTTGTTCAAAGCAAGGAGGAAGGAGTATGTATTTGGAGTTCTATTTATCTCGATGTTTCTGTCAACAGCCGTGTTGATTGATTATGAGCTATCTAACATAAGTCCTTTTTTCATCCATAGCAAGGTTGTGGAGAACTCAGTAACAGAACAGGTGGAATCTTTTGATCTTTATATTAGTGGTGATGCCCAACAAAAGTCGTTTATTACACAAGCAGAGCAAGAATTTGCCAAGCAGTTCGAAAGGAATATGGAAACTAAGTACCTAAGTTACAACCAATCTCGTTTGGAGTTTTTAATCGAGTGGGATATCGATGTGGTAAATTATTCTTCTGCGGTAGCATATTATCCGAATCCTGTTTTAATGGACATACTAAGAACCACCTATTCAGTCGACGAAGGAATTCAAGTAGTAGCAGTGACTAATAACGGACAAAATTTCAAAGGTTTGAATCTTACAGGGCTATCCAAAGTCCAGAACTATACAGTGATAGAGGTGGATGAGGATGCAGTTGAGCTCATGAGTAGTGTCCTTTTCTCAAGTAGCGTAGTACAAATAGGTGGTACCAAAGACCCTTGGATAGCAGTATTCATGACTTTGGATATTATGGAACAAACAGATAATGTTCCGCAACAATCCCGTTTTGCACTAGGTTACACATTTACTAAAGAGGAGAATGTGCTCATGGCGTACGACGCCGATACAGGAGATCGAATCACTCGTTTTGTCGAATTTCTGAATTATGGTCTGACCTCAATCGGTGGTATAAATTTGACAATTACCTTCGATACACCATTTGTGGGGAGCTTTGAAAAACTGATACCCCTGATGACATTCAATATCTTTCGAATGGGCATTGTCCTCTTTACCCAGCTCTTAGTACTCTACGGGCTTTACATGGTCAATAATCTCGTTAAGCTCAGAAATTCTAAGATAGAGGGAGAGCTATTTAGAAGAGGGTGGGGCAGGAAGGAGATCTTTCTGTATGTTATTCTGTCAAATGCTCTCTTTATCCTCCCTGCAATTGGAGTAACTCAATTGTTTCTTACTATAGGCCGAATATCAGTTGCTTTCCTAATGCCCGGGGTATTTGACGATACGTTCTACAACGTGGATAACACTGGAGCTACCTTGACGATATACTTCAGCTATCTAGTTGTCTCTAACATTATTGGTGCGTACGAGACGTACAGAAAGTCATTTGACCTCCCAGATCTCAGGTTCAGTCCCGCCCGTATCACAAATTTACTATACCCCTCTGTGATGTCTTACAACATCGTTCTACGTTTCACCGATCTCAACTTCACTACCTACATAATTCTCTTGAGTATGTTTCTCGTAATAGTCATTGCAATCACGATACTCAAAAGCTTCGACCTCTTCTTGAATATCCTGTCCAGGTTCAACGTTAGAAGGGAGTATTTGGTTGTCAACAGATTCTCGAAGATTTGGATTGGACGAACAATTGGGAAGAGCTTTGCATTGATTATGATATCAGCTCTCGTCCTGAGCAGTCTGTACGTGGCTCTAATCGTCGATATTGTTGAAACATCCCTTGAGCAAAAATACTACCAGAATGATTTGGTGATTGAATACAGAGGAGATGATTGGACGAAGATGGATGGATTTCTCCGAAATAGCACGGAAGTCAGTTCCTATTATGTCGAATTCTTTGCACAATTCCCGTTCATGGATAAGGGGGTACCTCCATTTGTTGAGAGTCTTTATGGATTCGATCCAAATGGGTTAGGGAACTATGCACTTGAATTTCCCAGACTTGATTGGGGTTGGATAGAAGGTCTGAGCAATGGGTCAATTGTCCTGAGTGATGACCTCAAGGAGTACTACCCGTTAGATGAGAACCTGACGTTTACTGGGGAGACATCCATTATCTCTCTGGTTGTCGCGGGGTTCGCTTCCCAACTCCGTGGAAGAAAACTCACTAATTCTGTGATAAGCTCAATAATTGACATGGAGAATATGTTAGAAATTTACAATATTGGTCTTGTCGACATCACCTTTTATATTAACACCATAGATCACCCCCGTGTTTTCCTGAATCAACTACTGATGATATTTTCAGATCAGATTGATTACGAAGGGAAACTTGAGGATTCGTCATACGACGTAAGCTCATCATTGCTTTCTGCGATCTCCCCGTTAGCATTAATTAATCTCTTGATTGTCTATATCGGGATATCCATGGTGTTGGTGTATAGAGACACTGGATTGAAGCAACATCGGGAATCCTTCGCAATCCATTTTCTGACGAATTCACGAGGTATGAAGTTGTACTACTTCAAAGCCTATTTCTCCGCAGTATTCTCCGTTTTAATTGCAGTCGCCTTGTTTTTCACAGTGGCAGTTTGGGGACTGGAGAGGGCGGCAGGTTTTGATTTCCGAATCGAGGAGGTTTTGAAAATAAGACCAGAAACATTGCTTGGATACTCATTGCTACTTTCGATTCCTTTTGCTCTATCTTTGCTCTATGAGTATTGGATTCTATCGAGGATGGACATCGCGATGGAGCTAAGGTACGCGGAGTGATTGTGATGAAGTTAAAGGTACAGAACTTGACCAAGGTGTACAACCATCCCGTCGAGGATGAGTTAAACTTCACTGTCCTCTCCGATATATCCTTTACCCTGGATCAAGACAATCGGCTGCTAGTCGTGATGGGAGAGAGCGGAGTTGGGAAAACGACGTTGATCGAGCTTATCCTCGGAAGGATCAGACCAACAGCTGGGAAGATAACCTTCAATGACCTTGTGATTAATACGATGAAGGGGAGTAGGAAGAGCAGATTTCTTAGGCAGGTGGGATACGTGAACCAATTCCCCCAAGACACGATAGACTTCAGGTTAAGCCCTAGGGAGAATCTACTTCTCTTTGGCTCCGAGGTGAGTGAAGCAGTTCTTGAAAAACTGGACCTGTTAAAAATTATGGACAACAGTATCATGAGCTTCTCTGGAGGAGAGCTGAGGAGGTTCATGGTCGCCAGAGAAATAGGTAGAACACCCTCACTCCTGATCTGTGACGAACCTACTGCTCACTTGGATCAGAGGAACCGTGAAATAGTCTGGAATATGATTCAGGAATACACCAGCTCTGCAGACTGTGTAACAATTGTGAGTACTCATGACCCAGAATTGAAGCATAAGAATACCATGGTCTTGGAAAAAAAGGGGTGGAAAACATGATAGAGATAGAGATCGAACACCTTGAATTTAAGAACAGGGTGATCTTTAGTGACACCAACTTTGTATTCGACAGTGGAAAGAAATACATTGTGTCTGGTATATCGGGCTCTGGAAAGACCACGCTCCTCCACTCAATACTCGGAATAATCACGGACTTCAAGGGGAGAGTCAAGATTGAGGGTGAGACACCAAATGAGCGCACGCGTAGAAAGATTGGATACCTTCTCCAGTCACACCCACTTCCACAGAATGAGAGTGTCAAGGAATACTGTACGTCCACT
Organism: Candidatus Heimdallarchaeota archaeon; assembly: GCA_015522385.1. The sequence goes on along the minus strand of WAMJ01000004.1, from coordinate 11,919 downwards.
GCACGATTGAACGGAGTGGATAGGCACAGGGCAAAACAACTAGTTGGTCAGTACATGCAAATATTAAATATAGAAGATCTAAGACGAAGAAAAATCCGTGAGTTGAGCGGGGGTGAGAAACAGCGTGTTGCACTGTGTGGTGAACTCTGCAAAGACGTCGGTATCTATCTCCTAGACGAGCCGACAGGATCACTGGATGGGAGGAATAGCAGGATCATCTACGATACACTATCCAGCTTGGAGGACAAGTTGGTAATCGTTGTCTCACACAGTTCGTTGTGGGAGTCGTTTGGTGAGAGAGTGACTATTCACAATCAGAAAATTTATCCAATTGAATCGATTTGAGTTCTCAATAAGTAGATTTCTCCCTTAGCAAAAGATGGTCAAGTCATTAATTTCAATAGGTTCGTCGAATTCTTTGGTTGGTCAGGAAGCCTTATGAATAGAAAGCGTTTATATTTCTTGGCGTAATACTAAGGTATAGTGCTTCAAGAAGAGATTGTAACAATTTTTTATGTTTGTAATTTCTGTTCAAAAAAAAGATTTGTTAAAGTAAACCACACCTACCACATTGCGAAGTCCAGTGGCGGTTTGACCAGATACAACGATTACCATCTTTGTACAGAAGACAGATTCCTCCCAACGATCATATCGGTCGACAAGAAATATAATGTAAGGTCACAGAGAAGTGGAGGAAGCGACAATTTGTCCATGAAACTAGGGATACCCCAACCCAAGACCAATTTCGAGTCGAAGGAACTCCTGAATCATGAGGAATTTGATACCGTCTTCAAGTTCTTCGAGGTAAGCTCCGACATTCTCAGGACAAAATATAGTTACGGAGAACTTGGAGACACCCCATACAGAATGACTTCCCCCACTGGTCTGTATACAATATCCTTTGCTCTCAATCCCAACTACGAACAGTACATAGAGAACATTAAAATGAGGATAGAACAGCTTATGACCGCATTGGACATTGGGAAGAACATAGATCTTGTGGTCATCTCAACCTTGGTGGGCTTTATCGCAGAACATGCAGATCTCCCACCTGACTACGTCGACGAGCAAATCTGTATTGATATGACTCTGGCATCCACCATCTGGATGGGCTGGACAAATGAGTTCTCGGGAAGCTACGTAGACCGACACCTTGTCAGACTCTTTGGTGATGGCGGAATGCAAATTGCTCGGAAGATCATGCCGTACTACAAAGAAGGGAAGTACTCGCAGTTGGAGGTCGCACAAGAGACTGGTCTCAACATTGCATCAGTTGTCTCTATAGCCTTCATGATGGAGCTTTGGGGAGTTGTGAGGTATGTCTACAAAGACGACTCTCTCGTGGACAGGTGGTACGATGTTTAACTGGGTCAAAAACATCTTCTCAAGGAAAGAAGTAAGAGAGAAAGTTGGAACTGAGGACGTCTCGATGAAATTCCTCGACTACGTACAATACCGTGCATCAGTTGAACTGTTCGAAAACTGGGAAAGGGGCAGAGATTTGAAGGAATCTCTAAAGAAAGGAATGAACCGTGAGGAGATCCTCTCCAAATTCTCCTCGGAGTACCTCGTGCACCTCCTCGACTCACTCGACTCCGTCACACGTGAAGTAGGAATCTACCGCTTCGAAGGATACAAACCAGTTACCTATGAATCAACTGATCCGAGAGTGGTCGGTGTGGAGGACATCCTTAAGTATATTCCTTCTAACATTGAGAATTGCTGTCGTTCGATGTACACAAAACCTGATGCATCTGTTGTATGGAACACACTCTTTGACGATGAGTATTTCGGAGTGCAAAGGTATGCTGATTTCGATGGCAGCACTCTCTCCGACAAAGAGGAGTACCTTATCATGGATCTTGGATGTGGAAATGGGAACATGCTCCCAAGACTGATAGAGATCATGGCTGCAAAGGAGAAGGATTTTACCATTATTCTCGTAGACTACGCCTCTATTCAATTAAATTTCGCTAACAGGAAGATAGACCGAACGATCCGAGAGATCATTACAACGCTCAACAGTAAAGGAGTGAAAGCATCGATTAAATTCGTCAACGCAGATGTCATCAGGGAGATCTGGGAACATGGATCTGTAAAGGACAAGACCTTTGATCTCATAACCATGAATTACATGACAAGTTATATTGATGATGTCCCCACCCTCTTAGACAATATTAGTCAGCACCTTTCTGGGAGTCTGCGGATAGTAGATGCATTTGCTGAGCATCCTATGGCCAGAACGATGAGCCTAATCTTTATGGCCGGAGGTGACTTCAGAGGATTCCACTCTCGTGATGAATTTGTTGAGGTTGCTCGATCTAAGTTTTCAAAGATCGATATCAGAGATTGGGGGATATTAGCAAGTAATGAATAAACACCACTGGTCAAGAACGGTCACTTAGGTAGATCTTGATTTTCTAAGTCAATATTATAATTAAATATTGGAATATTTTATAATAACAAATTGAATACCTTCCTCTTTGCCCTAATCAATAATTTGAAGGCTTTGAAAATCTCTCATTTGATAATATATAGATTTACAAAATGACATCAACAGTAACCTATTTTCTGAAGTAATCAATGGGAATAAGGGTCCTGCTGTGATATTTTGTAATCTAGTGTGAGACCAAATGGGAGTGGGATTAAAAATTGCGCATAGTCCTTACTATACGCAAAACATGGTCTCGGTCTCTTCTATCATAACCTAAAATTTCCAGAATATCAGTGGTATAGTCTGCATATTTCATTCATTCAGTACCCGAATTCGTCATCAAAATCGAAATCATCATAATCATCATCGGTAGATGCGTAAATCGTTTCATCATCAATAATGTCCTCGGAGATTTCTTTGGCGATTTCACCTCCTTCCGTTGTATGATCTTTTTCCATGTCTGGTTCTTCCTCTACAAGGTGCATGTCAATACCCTCGATGTTAACCTGAGATCCAATGACCTCGTAGTGATTGTCTACGTCATTCATTGAGTACCCATCGACTTGAACAGCTTTGTCATCATCTTCAGCGCCTACGTATTTGTCTTCTACCGTGGTCTCTTCATGGTTTGCTACTGAATTTTGACCTTCGTCTACCATGATGGCCTTCTCTTGAGCTGGTGAAACATCCGAACTTGAATCCTCTCTTGCCAATGTGCTGTTAATGATTTTCTCTTTCAGATCACTCTCAGCACCTTCTGACACTTCAATATGAGGGAGTAGTTCATGGATGAACTCGCGAGCTCTATCCTCATAGTCTTCTGGGATCAACCAGATTGTATATCCGTCCTTCTCTCCCTGAAGAATAACCTCTTCTTCAACCAGCTTGTGTATGATGGAATTGACCTCTCTGTTAGAGACATGGGTAGAGAACATCTCGGAATTCCGAAGATGAATTATGCGCTTGCGAATGTTGATTGATGAGAGAAGGTACGTATCTTCCTCTCCTTCCAGCGTCTCTCTCAAAGTATGAAAGATAAGTTTCCAGTCATCCCCTGATAGCCTCTCAAAGATAGGCATTGACGGGGAGGGTCTTGTGTCCTTCACAATGTATTGCATGTCCATCACAACGTACTCGGTCTGCTGTACCAGATGGTCGATGATCTGTGAGAACTTACTGAATGGTTTTCCATCGAGATTTAACACCGATTTAGCTCCAGTATATCTGGGGTCTCTCTTCTTCAGCTCAGTAACTAGATATTGGAAATTTACTTTTTTCTCCTTTGACATGTCAAATATCTCTTTCAGAAGCTCGACGACCTCTCCAACCGTTATCTTTCCATCTGTCCGAGTTAGAGTCCCGTCTGGGTTTATCTTATAGTTCCCAGACTTCACTGCCTCAACAACCAGATCCTTGAATTGCGATAAATGTTTCCCGTTCTTCTTGACAGACTTTGGTCCAGTGAATGAGGGATCAGTTTTTCGCATATTAAGTGAAATCAGCGATGGCTGAACCTTCTTACGTGCTGCCATTACAAACCCCCTGTCAAAAAGGTGAAGTGCCCTATTTAAGTCCATCACAGTGCCATTCTGGGGTTTCTGAGAGCTTGTGCTCTGGGTTATTGATGTGAAGTCGTGGGCCTCTTCGATCAGTGTCTTCGACGTATTGATCGGGTTAGCGACGACTTCCACTTTCTTTCCGTAGGATTTGAGGTGTCGTATGATGGATGAAAAGTCCCCATCTCCGCTAATGATATAGTAATTTGAAATCTCGGGATACCGAGAGTTTAACTCTGTTATGTCGATGATGATCTGCTCGTCTGCGATGTTCTTAATACCTTGTGGAACGACGATTATGCTAAATCCTGAGTTGTAGATGGGTCTCACGATCCCATCCAACATGTCCTTGTCCATGTAGACTCTCGCGATTGGAACTGCTCCCCTGAGTTTTTTTCTGAACTCGAGAACCTCTGTGAGGTACCTAACGTTTTGGAAATCCCAAAAAATTGCACTGAACTGCTCCGCCATTGTTTCACTCTACAACTGACCTGTATAAAAACTGGTGATTTACTTCTCGAATTTCATCCAAAGGTTGTGACCTATGACATTTTATTCGGAAGATGTTCTCTTTTCTCTCGGGATTGACAGGGTCTTCCAGTCCTTGTGCTCTAGGTGCTTGACCAGCATGATCAACTGTCCCATGTGCTCGGAATAGTGGGCTAGCTGCCTGTTGAGTGCCTCCACAACTGTGTGCTCCTCACCCCTGATCGTGATTTTTCGTAACAGGTCGTCGACCGTGAGTGAGTCGAGGAGTTCGAAGAAGGTACTCCACCCCCTCTCCCACATCTCCATCACTTCCTCCTTGGTGGGTTTATAGTCCACGTAGAATTCGGTGGGCCGGTTTCTACTCTCCTTCTCTCCATCCTCCGTGAAAAAGTTGGTCCATCTTGAGACCATGTTTCCTGAGAGGTGCCTCACAAGTGTGGCCACCGAGTTAGACTCTTCGTCTAGCATGTAGGTGAGTTTCTCCTCATCCTTCAGTTGGCTGAGTGTCCTGTCTCCACGTTCCTTCATGGTGTGGAACTGCTTTCGCGTGAATTCAAGATAGTTTGATCCTACCATTAAGGTGAAGAAGAATCGGTGGTTGATAAAGGGTCGGTATTGACTTGGCGTATGGATAGTCTCTTTCTACTCCTGGGTATTTGTATTAGAATGACTCGTTAAGGCTGCACTCTTGTCTCGGGAAGAGGGTATGAAGGGTGCCCAGTATGGGATTCACGTCTCCGTAACCGAGGTAAACGAAGTCCTCGGGACTGTGGGTGCCGTATACAATTGCAGAGAGTCCTGAAATGGATACACAAGCCTCCGCCTTTCCTCCCTCTTCGATCTCAAGTTTTCCATTGACGGATCTGAGGGTGAATACCCCCTCGTTCCACGGGCAGTACTCGTCCTCTACTTTCAGACAGACCTCTCCGAAACCCACGCCTATGCCACTCAGACCCCTGATGTCCACGACTCTGCCCATTGGAGAGGATACCCACGACCAGCTCGTCAGCTCCGCTTTGAGGTCACACAACCATGTTGCGACATGTTGATCGGGCCTGACAGGGAAGATGACGTTCTTCACCTGGTCGGTATGCCTCCCCATCCAGTCGAGGAGTAGGTACTTCGCAGTGCTATTCATAGTGTAGAAGTGCCTGACCTTCATCTTCCCCTCGAATCCAGATATGGTATAGGTCATGAGTCCAATCTCCTCTCCTTCCTCGTCATAGGCGACTGCGATCCACCTAGGGTCTTTGGACATCTCCCCGATTCTCAGATCTGAGAAACTGACAGCAGAGTGCCTGTGTCTTATGTACTTCTTGACAAATTTCCGGTATATTTCCATTTCTGTCTCTGTGCTGTACCTTACTACCCTTCCCTTTGGAACTACCCGAAGGGATTTTCTTATCTTAGCTGGATCGATATTTGCATTCTTCATCTGCGGGAAGACGCAGTAGCCCATCCTCTCGTAGAAGCTTTCCCGGAAGGGATAGAGTGTGCTCACAACATGCCCCCTGTCCCTCATCCTCCTGAACCCTTCGGTCATGAGTTTCCGGACATACCCCCTCCTTCTGGCCTGTGGGTATGTGACGACACTCGCTACACCGCTCATCGGGATGACCTTGCCCCTTATGTTCTGAACCATCGGAATGAAAGTAGCTGTAGAGACGATCTGATCTCCCTCGAAGATTGCGAGGACGAGGTCCTCTGTCCTGAATTCGCTTCTTTCTCTATACCTTGTCTCGTAGTCTGCTGGGGAGTTTGCGAAGGCGTACCTCCCCATGGCCTGAGCGAGAATCCTCTCTTCACCACCAAGCTCTCGAAGCTTCATCTTGTCTTCGTAAGTTCATGAGCTATTATAGTCTTTGTACAACCTCAGCGGGAAAATTATGTGTATAATCACGGTGATGGTTTGTCCAGAAATCGTGTGATCCATAATGTGAAGTCATATGTTTAATCGACTAGTATTCATCTTTTAGCTTGTTCTTTGCTCGTATCAGTGCATCAGCTTGTTGTTTCTCACCCAGTTTTAGAATGATATCCAATTGCTCCTTCAGTTGCTTGATCTCCGACCTTATCCCCTCTATATCGCTTGAATGTGTAGGTTGTTTCTGGTACAGTAGATCTACGAGCTTCGCATTCTGCTCAATAAGTACATCTTTCTTCACGAGCTCCTTTTCGAGGAACTTCACGACTGTTTCGATGGAGTCTACCCTCTCCTCCAGCTCTGGGAGATTGACTGTAGAATGTTTATCAGAGACCGATTGTTCCAGCTCACGGTACTTCTTGATGAAGTTGGAGATGACTCGCGAGTAGCTGTTAACTCCTTGACGTTTCTTCTCCTCAGCAAGAAAATCATGATCTGACCGCGAAAGAGCAATGGTGATATTCTTCTTCTCAATCTTCAAATTGAATATACTACTCTGGACCGTCTAAAAAAGATTACCTAAAGGGCAGTATGATTTGTAAGAATTCATGAACTTTCGTGTAAACTTGCTTCGTCCATGATCATATATCTTTTGTCTGCAGGAGGTTTATTTATTAGCAGAATAATGTTGTCAATTCCTCCGAGAGGTCAAGTTGATTTTCCTCCTTGTTGTCACATGTGGGCGATGGACATGCCCACCTAATAGTTCCATGTAGAAAACTGCTGGATACTCCAAGGAACTCATTGTACTTCGCTGTAGTGTGGTCTGAGTGGGTGTCAAGGAGTTGTTGGATACGTGTGAGCGGGAGCTGTGCATAGCACATTGGACATGTCCAGTTGGCCAGAAAAGACCTTACCATCTTTTGAAGCATCGTCTCCATCGATATAGTCCGACACTTTGTGCATTTTGCCTCCAATGAGATAGTAATCTCACTCTGGGGGGCTCCACAGAGTGTCATACCATCATACCCTACCTTGTGCTTGTAGCGGGATACAGAGAGGAACTCTAACTGTTCATTGATGACTAGTTGCAGGTACTCGCCAACTGACAGGTACTCGTACCGAGCAACGAGGTTATCCTTCAGACCTCCGTTCGAGTTAATTTTATCCATGTAGGAGACAAATCGAGTTATTTCATCGTTGATAAGTGTCTGGAATAGCTTGAATCCGTAGGTGTGTGCATATTCCCTAGCAGTTAGCAGGAATGCTCTACCTCGCTCCTGCTCGTTGAAAACAAGAGCAATCCGGGAAGCCAGCAGATAGTTCTGGATTATCAGCGGAAACATACCTGCAGCCTCTGATACCTCCTGTACCTTCTCAATGTGGTCAGTTATCTCTCCTTTGATACGGAGTATCGTGGCATTGTCTGTATCTGGAGATTCTAACTTTCTCATACGAGAAGATATCTTGAGGAGGATTATCTGTGTCGCGAGGTATGCATCGGACACCTCTGTCAAGGTGACACCTTCTAACAGATCTGCACTTTTCGAAAACTCCCCTCTAGAGTTGAGATAGTTCACGCGGGAGATGAGTAATCTGTACCGTACTGTAGGATTTCTGAACTCTCGGTTTATGTCTTCCAATTCCAAAATGAATCTCTTTACCTGCTCTTCCCGATCTATACCCTTGATTTCACTCATGTCTCCGTGAGTTAGAACTCTTACCAACTCAAACAAAACCTCGGTCTCATTCATCCTATTCTTGGATTTTCTGTAGATGTTCCATCCTTCTAAGTACCTCTGGAAAGCGAGATCTAGCTTGTTCTCATAGAAATGGATCTTAGCTGTCTCAACATAAAATGCACCCTTCTGGAGAACAGAATCGTAATTGGTAAGGATCGCACTAAGTTCATCTAACCGGGACTTTGCAGATTCAAGGTCACCTTTCAGGACATAGATCCGTATTATGTTAACTAATTCGAATGATATACCTTCTGGACTATGGAGCTCCTTCTCCAGCTGGAGGGACTTTTCAAGGTACTCCAATGCGAGGTCCAATCGAGCAAGGTACCGGTACGTATTTCCAAGGTTGTTGAGTGCTATGGACATCTGATTCTTTATCCCTACCTTCTTGAATACCTCGTATGCCCGTTTAAAAATTGGAAGTGCCTTCTCGTGCTCTCCGGTGGTCGTATAGGTCGCCCCTATCCCCGATAAACCAGAACCGAGAATAACATCAAAGGAATTCCGCTCTGCGATCACTACAGCCTGTTTAAGAAATTTCAGCGCTGTACTGTGATCCCCTGTTACATTGTAGGTGTTCCCTAGGAATAGAAGGGAGTTAGCGTACTTGTATGAGTTTCCCAACCTTTTGCTGGACTCTACTGCTGAATTCGCTAATTTAATCGCTAAATCCAGCTCACCGTTCTGCCGGTAGTACCTTGAGATTAATCCCTGAATCGATGGAATAAAATCATAGAACTTTGACTTCTGAGCAAGGTCAAGAATTTCCTCTAATTGAGGGAGGATGCTCTCACCCCCCCTTACTACAGATATGTATCCAGAGGTGTAGGAGATGACAACCTGAGCGTAGTCCCCAAGTGTTCTGTTTAGGAATTCCTCGTGAATTCTTCCTTCCTCAATACACTCATCCCATTTCCCTGTGATGAGCAGTAATTCAAGCCTTGCCAATGTGAGATACGCTCTACTTGTATCGTCCAGATCATCGATAATACTCTCCATCTTTTGAAGTTCCTCGGTTGCCTTGTGGACATTTCCCAGTATGACTGATGATCGGAGGACAAGATACCTCAACTTGAAGTATCTATTTAGATCAATCCTGTTTACTAGTTCAGTGTATTCTGTTGAAGCTGAAAGATCGAGCAATTGAGCGTACCTTCCCGCTCTGTAATGCTCGTGAATCATTTCAACAATGTTGATATTACCGGTGATACGTGTTTTTATTCACAGATCATAATAAACATATGGAATTTCACGTATTGTACTACACTAGTCTTCTGGATTTTTTCTGCCCCAAGACGATAGAAAACCGGCAACTAGGTCACACAGATAGGGGTGGGCTGGGTCACAAGTGAAATCCATTCACTATTTCCGCGAATTTATCGGTAATCTACACGAAAGAATATATCAAGTAAAGCAACTCCGAATAGCGAGTGTCTATGGAACTGATAAGCGGAAAGGAAATATCGGGACAGATCTATGAGGAGATCAAGGAGAGATTAGCGAAGATTGAAGGTAACAAACCGAACTTGGTGGTCATCTTGGTTGGGGACGACCCTGCATCACAGGTCTACGTTGGGATGAAGGAGAAGAAGACAAAGGAGCTGGGCATGCGGGGACAGGTGTTCAGGCTATCCGCAGAAACAACACAAGAGGAGCTGCATGAGAAGATACAGGAACTTAATGCTGATCCCGACGTCAATGGGATATTGCTTCAGCTCCCACTCCCCAAGCATCTTGATGCCAAGAAAGCGATAGAACATATCTCTCCGGATAAGGACGTGGACGGTCTCCACTATGTCAATGTTGGAAAACTCCATCTCGGAGAGGACTGCTTCATCCCCTGCACCCCATATGGCATCATCCAGATGCTGGAGAGGAAGGAGGTCGAGATAGAGGGTAAGCATGCCGTTGTAATTGGCAGATCTAATCTAGTTGGAAAGCCCATAGCCCGGTTGCTCGAACAGCGGAACGCGACTGTATCGATCTGTCATTCAAGGACCAAGGACTTGGAGAAGTTCACGCTAGACGCCGATATCCTTGTTGTCGCAGTCGGTAGACCGCAGGTCATCAAGGCAGATCAAGTGAAGGAGGGGGCCGTCGTCATTGACGTTGGGATCAACAGGGTCGACGGAAAGCTTGTTGGTGACGTGGACTTCAACAGCGTCAAAGAGAAGGCCTCTATGATCACTCCTGTTCCAGGAGGGGTGGGACCCATGACTATCTGTATGTTGATGTACAACACCGTACGGGCATACGACATACAGAGAAATTGAATTGGATCAGTGGCAATAAAATTAGTTGAAATATCAAAATTTTCCGAGTTTTGGTACAATCATATTCGCAAAAAAGATAAAGGGTCAATCTCAGTTCGATTAATTCCATAAGTGGTCTCATGAAATACGACAATATCATCGAACTTATCGGGGTCTGGAAGATAGATGAGGCTATCGAGGAGATTGAGAGACTCCCCGATGACGATGATATGCGCTATCCCTTCCTCAGTATGGCTTACGACCGAAAGAACAAGTCAGAAAGGGCGATGAACTATGCCAATACGGGCATAGAGATGGCAAGGTTGACTGAGAATACGGAGTTGCTCATGGCCTCTTTGGCAGCTAAGTTCTACGCAATGTGGAGAGCGGGGTATCACAAAGGTGTGGAGACAATCTACACCGAGATGGTTGATGAACTTGACGAGATGTATTATGACACGGATGAGATGAAGTACTGGTACGCCATGATTCTCCACGTCAGAGCGACTGCGTTGTACGAAAGGGGAGAGTATCCGGAGGCGAAGAAGAGCTTCGAGCTCTCCCTGACAATACGGAAGAGGATCAAGGATATTAGCGGGCAGTCCGCAAGTACGAACAATCTGGGGATGCTTCACTACTATCTAGGCGAATACAATAAATCCCTGGAGTACTTCATGCAGAGTGTGGAGAATGAGATGCTCCTTGGCAATCCGAAGGGACTAGCAATCACCTATTCAAATATCGCCGATGTCCACCGCGCAGTCGGAGAGTATAATCTTGCACTAAAGTTCATGAACCTCGCCCTGGAAACCACGGTAAAGAATCCTATAGGGTCTCACTACGAAGCTCATTTTAACCGGACATTGTCTAAGATCTACTGGTTAAGGGGTGAGTACGACATGGCACACAGCCACATCCAGCACGCACTGAATTTGGAGATTGAGCTGAAGAACAAGCACAAGCTTATGGAGACTCTATATCTCATGATCATCATCGACCTTGAGAAGGAAGACAGGGAGGAGGCGTACAAGCTCTTCAGCATGATGAACGAACTTGAGCCATTCGAGCGAGGGAGTACGTCCTACTTCTATTTCCGGGTTGCAGAGGCCTCCATAATAAAGTCAGAAAACCGCCTGAGGGCAAAACTCAAGGCCCAAGAGATGTTTGAGGAGATCCTGAAAGAAGAACCTAAGACCTACGACCTGTTTATCTACACCGTGCTCAACCTCGTAGAACTCCTCTTCCTTGAACTACAGTCATACGATAATCCCGATCTCCTAGATCAGGTGAAACTCATCGTCCAGCAAATCGAGACAATTGCAAAATCTCAAAACTCAACACCTCTTAAAGTAGAGGCACTGCTCCTGAAGTCCCAGGTATCATTGGTAGAACTCAAAATGAACGAGACATTCAAGCTCCTTGATGAGGTCAAGGAAATCTGTAGTGCAAATGAGTTCACAACCCTGCATAGCAAAGCTGAGTCCATTCAACGCAATATCGAGGAGGAGATTGAGAAATGGAACAATCTCTCAAGATCGAATGCCCCCCTGTTCAAGCGGATTTCGGAATCGAATATTATCGA
>WAMJ01000003.1 GCA_015522385.1 Candidatus Heimdallarchaeota archaeon | reverse complement strand
GTCGCAAATGCGATTCTACCCTTCTAGGGATTGAAACGACCACTCTTTGAGGAAAATAGGAAGCGAACTCCGAGGTCGCAAATGCGATTCTACCCTTCTAGGGATTGAAACTCAAATGCACGATCGAAAATCTTTGAGAATTCCGATGTCGCAAATGCGATTCTACCCTTCTAGGGATTGAAACATTGTTGGGACCAGTTGGAAGAGAGGTGTCAAATACGTCGCAAATGCGATTTTACCCTTCTAGGGATTGAAACGGGTGGCCGCCAAGTACGGCGACGTCATCCTTGTGGTAGGTCGCAGAAGCGATTTTACCCTTCTAGGGATTGAAACAATTATGGAATAATAAACAGAGCCACCAACCTTATACATAGTCGCAGAAGCGATTTTACCCTTCTAGGGATTGAAACCAGATCCCACAACACCCTGTGGTTTTCGAGATCCAATGTCGCAGAAGCCTAATTACCTATTAGGGATGGAAATTGTTGACATCTTAGTATTCTCCCAATCGAACAAGCGGTTCTATCCATACGTAATCTAAACTATGAACAATAACTCGTCCACTACCCGTCTCTATTCAATAGCAGACACATGCGTAGGTCTGGGTCTGTTCATCACATTACCTCTCATTTGCCATACGTCAGATCCAGACCACAGATCCACGTGATGTGCTCACAGGATCATTCTCTTGCTCTGTAATCCCCGAATGTGACGTGAGTATTTCGCAGTTTCTTAAGTCCGGGGAACAAGGACATCACAGGTGGTATAAATCCTCAAAGAAGTCCTCATCATGTCACCACACGGACCCTGCTTTGCTTCTAGGAAGTATTTCGACGAAGGTGGCGTCGATCCCCAGCTGGTCTCGGCTCTTGTGGTGGCAAATCAGTCCCTCGGCAATGATGAAGTTCTGGACGAAGCGGTGAGAGAGATCTACTCAGACGGTGATCTGAAGTTCTTCATTCACAAGTCCTACAACTACATCAGTGCCGTGGTGACTGACGTGAACTTCAAGAAATCGAAGACACGTAGTGCCCTTCGAAAACTCAATAGGTTAGCTTACGAATCCCTCGGGAATTCCAGTAAGTTAACCTCTGTCAATTTGGAGCAGATCAACAAGATCGAGCAAAACATTGACATCATCGTGGCAAATGCGGGGCTCCTCGGGTAATTTCCTGTTCGTTGCGAATTTCTCCTGTTTTCTCCGTTCAACACCTTGCAGATAGCATTTAGTTCAAGCCTTTCCAGATCAATGCTTAAATTATTCTAACCTTGAGTATTAACCGATTCAGCTTAATCTAAGTTCTATTGAGATCCTTCCCCTTGGTTTCCAGAAAATCCTGTTGACCATAGATCCATGTCAAGGATCATGGTATTATCTATTTGAGTCTTAGATAGAGGACAATATCATGACGAAGTTCAAGGGTATATATCCCTTCAAGTCAAGACCATGGTTCTATTTGAGGATCGGAATGAGTGTCATGGTCTCCCTGTCCACTAACTTGCGGGACAGTAACGTCGTACTGATCAGGCTGCTGATTAGTCCGCCACCGATGAGCAGGAAGAAGATCATCACTTGGAGCAGGGCCGCTGCCAGCGGGTTGTAGCCACCTATGAGCAGACCCGTCATGAGCCCTGGGATGAAGACTATGCCCAGTGTCCTGAGGTTGTTCGTGCTGGGTGTGATCCCGACCCTCAGAGAGGTAGCCTGTATGTCCAGCATGTCTATCATGTACTCCGCGGGTACACCGAGGTTGAGGGCGGTGGTGATCTGGGGGTGGTACTTCTTGAGCTCCGCCCTGAACCGCTCTGTGCTGAGGTAGGTGATGTTCATGCTGTTGCCAACTACCATTCCCCCGATAGGTATCCACGTCGGCGCCTCGTCGACCGACAGCACACCCATGAGGGTCATGGAGGTCATGACGAGGTAGACCGAGACGGATATCGAGACCAGCATTACCATGGTGATGTCGGGTAGGTTCCCCAGTCTCTTGGAGACGGTGCGTACAGCGAAGAGGATCATCACGGTCAACACGGTGTACAGCGGGAGGTAGCCGCTCTGCCCGAAGATGTACAGTAGTATCGTCGACAGGACGAGGAGCTGAACGAGACCACGGACTGTCGCCACGACGAAGTCCCTCGTCATCCTCATCCGCTTGTAGACGCTGATACCGAGAATGACGGCTAGGATCAGCAGCGACCCTGAGAACTGGTAGATCGCTCTGAGTACCTGATCTTCCATTAGTCCACCTCCAGGAGGTCGCGGAGGATGTCCGCGTCGGTCTCGTTCTCGATATCCCTGAAGAAACGATCGCTCGAGGCATCCAGTATTTTTCGACCGTTCTCCAGCAGGATGCAGTGGTCTGCAATCCTCTCGGCCTGCCTGAGGTCGTGGGTGACCATCACAATGGTGCGTCCGCTGTCCACCAGTCTGCGTAGGATCTTCTCCACATTCTCCTTGTTGATGGCGTCAAGGGCAGAGGTGGGTTCGTCCAGTAGGAGGAGCGGGGGGTCGAGGGCGAGAGCTCGTGCGAGGTGAACCCTCTGCAGCTGTCCCGTGGAGAGGGAACTGATATCCACTCTCTGCCCACCATCGAGATCGAGATCAACCGTTTCCAGCAGCTCATCGATCTTGGACGTGGGACATGGGATCTTCCAGTAGTCACAGACGAATCTGATGTTGTTGTCCACCGTGTCGGGAATGGCGGTCGGAACTTGGTCAACTAGAACCGCGTTCCTGCGGAAGTCGAGGACGTCCATTTCACTCACATCTTGGAGGTGACCGTTCTCGCTGAACCTGTATGTCCCCTTGAATTTGACTGACCTATTCAGCACCCGGAGAAGGGTTGACTTGCCAGCACCGCTCCTTCCGATAAGCGCCGTGAGCCTGCTCTCAACAATGTCCAGATCCACGTTGTCTACTATTGTCTTCCCTCCCATAACCACGGTCAGACCCCTTGCGGAGATCATCAGTCTGTCCATGAGGTCTGTATCCGCGGATGGTAGATGTACCTGTCGCTGACCCCTACGTATGGATGCCCTATTTCTGGATCGATTATACACGAAGAGTGTTCTCACGGAGAGTGATCTCACGGAGAGTGTTCTTTCGGAAAAGGTCTCACACTGGGAGCTAGCACCCGTTGGGCTTGGTTTTCTGCCAGATATTTTTCTCTGGATTCAGGGTGGTTCAACCTTCTGTGTGTTAAACGATTATCCCGAATTTCGTATTGTTTTATAACATTGCTCTTTACGTGCTGTAGTTCATTCCTACAACGGAAATTGGGGGGTGATGCATGTGGTGGTGTACGGGGTGGTGCGCGGACAGTTGTAGCATGTGATGCACAGTGAGTGATGGTAGTGCATGATCTTCCTTCTCCTGATTCTCGCGGTTTTAGTCGGGCCGAATATTCTCGAATTATGCGCAATTTTTCCTTAGTGTAAAAATAGTAAAAATCTCCACTCGAAACACGGCGTGCACAGGGGACAGTTGAGAATAATGGCAAGGTGCATATTCTGATTCATCGCGTGAAGCTGGATAGAAATCTGGAATGCAGTCTCCGTATTAAATCGGGGTATACGTGATCTAAGCCACCTCGGCATATGGATATTTCTCATGAACCCTTTGTCGATCTGGTGGTGACATTGCGGAATTCTAATACGTGAAACCCAGATCTGCCGTCGGTTGTTTAAATACCCGAATTAGTCTCTAAGCCATGAGTGCTTTGGGACACTTGATATCGCAAATGGAGGTCACGGGGGAATGAGGGACATGGAAGAGTACATTGAGCATGATCTGCTAGGGATTCCGAGCGAGAAGGAGGAAATGGAATTGTACAACTATCTGTCATTCAAGTTTATCCATGAATTCGGTGTTCCGGATCGGTATTCCTCCTTAGTTTCAGGTGCTGTCAGGGACGTCCGGAAGCTACTGGATTTTGACCTCAAGGAGCTCTGCTACTTCGACGGATCTTTTGTCTTCACTGAGCAGAACTCTGAAGTGCTCGATCTGATGATCATGGCTATCTCCTCAATAGACCTTGGTGTTTCCCTCCAAGCTAACCTGCACTCATCCTTTGTCAATTACGTGGTGAGGCAGGAATTGGAGATGTTTTCAAACCGGACTGTCGAGGACTATGGGATCAGTGACGGATTCTCTCGGTACCTCGTCACGAGCAGCCCTGCAACATTGTACAACGTACTTTTCGACCGGGTGGTCTCCTTCCTCCTGATCTACACCTCACCGGCAGTTGTTGACTGCAGATCTAGACTCGACAGTTACCTTCGGGAGATCGTACAGGAGGTCTCACGGCTGCCAGTTCCAAAGTTGTCTGAGCGGGCGTGGGTCGGTGAACTTGAACGAATAGTCGACATGAACGTAAATGAGCTGGGGTACAGCTTCAGGCACAATATGAGGTTGTTGGAACGTCTAGAGTTCCACAACTCCCTCACGGGTCATCCCCTCGGAAATCAGCTCAAAGACGGGAGTTTGTCCAGCCGGTTGTCCATCACGAAATTGCTTTCCATCAGGTTCATGGAGTGTGCATCTCCTACGGTGGTCTCAGGGGTCTTCTCGGATCTCCTCCACCAGATATCCGAGGGTATTGGCAGCTAGGGTGTAGAACTGCGGAATATTTAGAAAATATTTCTTGGATGTGCAAAGCCTTCTTAATCCCAGATGGTAATGAGCTGCTTAGTGGACTTTAGACTAGTTACAAGGGGACTGGGGAATGAGATTGAGTCCATCCTCAACGAGAATCCTATTCGCGTGTACCTAATCTCTGCCTTCATCACACATGGGGGTGCGAAGAAGGTTGTGGAGTGGGCCGATTCGTGCAGAACCGCAGAGTTCAGGCTCATCACAGGTACCTATTTGGACTTCACCGATCCGGAGGCACTTGTGTTACTCCGTGGAAATGATATTCCGTTCAGGATTGTTGACAAGAGGTCGGAAAACCTCCACGCCAAGGCATACCTCTTCGTCTTCGAGGACAGATCGACCCTGATCATAGGGTCGGCAAATCTTACCAGATCTGCACTATACGACAATGTGGAATGGAGCGGTTACATCAGTCAGGGTGATCTAAGTTCTTTCGACGACTTCATTCATGAGTTCAACAAGCTCTGGGAGGAGGGTACCGATCTTAGTGATTCGTGGTTGGACATCTACCGCAATGAGTACAGGAGGTCAAATGCGGTTCTGAGATCACGAGACGATTCAGACCGGGTACGCCCCACTCCACGTCTACCTCAGGAGGAAGCTCTTTCTGCTCTGCAGGACTTGAGGGATATCGGCGAGACTAAGGGACTTGTGGTCATGGCCACTGGTCTGGGAAAGACCCACCTTGCAGCATTTGACTCGGAACCGTACGCCAAGGTTCTGTTCATAGCCCATAGGAAGGAGATACTGATTCAGGCGAAGGGCATATTCGAGGCGGTCAGAGGCAGTGGCGAGATTCTGCTCTTCGAGGATGGATGGTGGACCAAAGACAGGGCTGATGTCCTGCTTGCCACAGTTCAGAAAATCGGTAGACCTAAAACCCTCCACCAGTTTTCCCCCTCGGACTTCAACTATATAGTCGTTGACGAGTTCCACCACGCTAAGGCCACGCAGTATAAGAGGATTCTGGATTACTTCGATCCCATGTTCCTCCTCGGTCTAACGGCCACACCTTTCAGGATGGACAGGCAGGACATCACCGAGCTCTGTGACTACAATATACCGTACTCGACCACATTCGTCGAGGGTATCGGAAGGAGGTGGCTTTCACCCTTTCATTACTACGGGATATACGACGACAGCATCGACTACAGCAAGATCCCATGGAAGAGAAGCAGGTACGATCCCGAGTCTTTACTGGTGGTGGCAACTAGGGAGGAGCGTTGTCAGAAGATCTTGGATAAGTATAGGGAGTACAGGAATACCCCAACCGTCGCTTTCTGCATATCAATCGCACACGCGGACTACATGTGCAGGTACTTCAACGAGCACGGAATCCCCTCCTTGGCGGTACACAGTAATGGAGCGACCACCTCCGAAGGGAAGAAGCGGGTTCAGAGTGGCGAGATTGAGGTGATCTTCGCGGTTGATGTCTTCAACGAGGGTGTCGACCTTCCCGAGATCTCTACAGTCATGTTCCTGAGACCTACCGAGTCCCTGACGATCTTCATCCAACAGCTCGGAAGGGGTCTCAGACTGTCGGGGAACAAGGAATACCTCACCGTCCTTGACTTCGTGGGGAACTACAAGAAATCGTTCACAATCCCCACCCTCCTCATGGGAACCGTCTACCCCCATCTCTCACCCGAGGGATACAAGATCTATATCGAGCGTATCTCCGATGGTAAGATAGATCTACCTGAAGGGTGTCAGGTGCACTTTGATCTCGAGCTGATCGACCTGATGGAGAAGAGTTTAGGGGTACTCCACCCAGTACGATATGCGCTCACCAAGGAGTACATGTCTCTCAAATCCATGCTCGGCACGGTCCCCATCTCCACTCTCGCTTCACATTCCAAGTCGATCTGGAACTATATCCACACCTTTGGATCCCTGTACGATTTCTACAAGGGTATTGGAGATCTGAACGAGGAGCAGCAAGGGTACACTAAAATGGAAACAGATCTCCTCCGATGGGTCGAAAGGAAGGAGTTTGAGTCCGATATCCCCCTCCAAATCATCAGTGAGATCCTCACTGAGGAAAGGCAGTATTACCTCGATGAGATTGAAGAGATGGTCTATGGCTATTTACTGGAGGATGATCTACCACATGATCCTGTAGATTTACATGCAGCCATTCAGTCGTGGATATCACCGACAAAATTCAATTCCCGAAAGATCCATTCCACCATCGAGATTGTTGATGATTTGATTGTCAAGTCCTCCCAGATCAGGTGGGGAATTCTCCACGAGGATATCATGGAAAGAATAAACCTGAGAATTAGGTACTCGAGAACCACATTCAGTACCTTCGAGAATTACTCGATGGAGGAGATATTCAAAATCCTGAAGAGAAAATATCCCGAGGGTAATTTCTCATCCCTGAAGTCCTCATTTAGGTCCGGAATCGAGAGATTCGATGACCAGAGGTTAATGCTTCTCTTCGTGACCTTGGACAAGAACGAGAAAGACCACGAGAAGACGATGTACGAGGACCACCTCCTGTCGAGATCAGTCTTCGAATGGGAATCCCAGAACAAGACAAGGCTCAGCTCAATCAACGGTAGGGTGATCACTGGTGAACTGGACTACAACATCCTCCTCTTCGTCCGCCTCAAGAAGAATGACAAAATCTATGGATACTCTCACTTCTACATGGGTAAGGTGAGCTGCCTCAGCCACGAGGGTGAGAAGCCCATAAAGGTAAGGTGGCAGTTGGAAGAGGAGGTCCCACCAGATCTCTACTCACTGTTCACCGATAAGGTCTACAGGAAGTACAAGATGCCGAAGCAGACCGATTTCGATCTGGACGCAGAGGTGTGACCAATCTCAGATATTTAAGCAGTATATGTGCCAGAAATCCAACAGCATTTATTGTAATCACACTCTCCCACTACTTTGTTGTATGTTAGCTGCTCTCTGCTCTGACATGGCAATAATTACGAGCAGTGAACACTTCAATAGGTGCGAACCCTATCTATGCAATCCTAAGGCATTGGAAGCGTCAGCTATTCTCGGATCCGTGAATCTATAATGGCGTAAATTGTCTCGAAGTCAATTTCCTTGATTTGAACGATGTCGAAATCGAATTCTGGCTCAAAGAAGGTTCCAGTCAAATCGAAACAGAAAAGGAGGGGTTTGCCAGGGATCCCATATATTTTTAGAGCTTCTCTTAGTTGTTTCCTCAAAGTATCGTAATTCCTCATAGTACCATCCCAGATAATACAATAGACATATCGAAATATGGCATGATTTCTAGGATTGAGGTTCAACTCGCTTGACTGATCCTTGAGAATGCAGATATACGTGAACGGATCATCGTGTAAATCACTGAGGCGATAATTGAGGAAGTGTTCAGGTGATTTCTTATTTTTTATGATACGAAGTCTCTCCAACTTATCCAAACCCTTGGAATAGACTGATTCTCTGAACTTATCGAGGACAGTTGTTGATGATATGAATATTGTTTGTACGTACATCAGATCAGCTCATTATGGGCATATTCCGTATGTCGGTATAGGATTTAT
>WAMJ01000002.1 GCA_015522385.1 Candidatus Heimdallarchaeota archaeon | reverse complement strand
GTATTTGACTATCTGTCTAGATTCGCGGACTACACTTATGATAATCCCACGAGAGTCGCCTTTATGATATTTTTCATATACGGGATAGGTCTAAGGATACTAAACTTCACCTACTATACTAATATTTATCATCCAGATGAGATCTTCCAATCGTTAGAGCCTGCCCATCAACTGGTCTTTGGCTACGCTTACCTTCCACCTGAATTCCGTACATCGGTTCCGGGAAGTGATTATTACGGACGGGCTCGGTCATGGCTCTTCCCCCTGATTTTCGCTATACCCATGTACCTCATGAGCAAAATGGGGTTTGACTACCACACGCAGATCCTGCCCACGTTGTACTTTATAGGAGTTATCTCTTCCATCCTCATGATCCTAAGTGCGAGATATTTTCTAGCAGTGTACTCGGGGAACAAAAAAATCGGAGATATGGGGGCCGTAATTCTTTCGGTGACTCCACATATTGCCTACGCTACTTCAAGATTGACTACGAACACCCTACTCTTACCTCTTCTCTTCTTCTCACTCGCAAAAGCAGTACAGATACATCGGAGTGGTGAGGGAACAATTAATCCTCGCAATATTAAGCTCTGGGAGAAGATAACTCTGGTTTTCGGACTAGGTGTAGTGACGTACATCAGGATGGATTTACTGATCATAATTACTGGGATCTCTATTTTGGAGTTGATCTCATTCGACAAGGGACGGTTCAGAATTAAGCAACCAAAAGTCTACATGGAGTATCTAATATTGGGAACCATCGGTTGGGTCTTCGGAATGGTAGTGGACTACAGACTCTACAACAGTAATTCATTAACTGATCTTTGGCAGGTTCCGTACAACTGGTTCGGGTTCAACTTCATCGAGCAAGGCTCTAGAAATTTCGGGGTATCGGTTTTTGGTACGTATTACCTTACAACAATCAGTAAGGACGGTTCTTGGATTTGGATTTTCCTCTCTTCGGTTATCCTCACGATTGTATTCATGGTAGAGTTGTACTACAGAGAGAGCATTGATCCCCTCATCATCTCTAGGCGTGAGAAGATGATAGACAGAGCGATGAAATTCCTTAAGTTGTCATCTGTACTCTTCTTTACATGGATAATCTACGAGTGGCCTTTTGAGAATGGGATCAACTTCTATGCGACCTCTCACAAGGAAACCAGATTCATAATCAATGTCCTCATTTTGTACCGTCTGTTCATGGCATATTCGTTCTGCTTGGGAATTGAGGCCTTGGACTTGTATTTCACATTCCAGCAGTTTAGGAAGTCAACTGTATTGATCTCTAAAATTGGTTTTACTTCCCTGTACGTCAAGATCATTGTAGTAGTTCTTGTGATCTTCATCAGTCTACCAATGATAACCGCAAATGAACGGATGCTTGAACCCTATGCGCAATACGGAGATACGAACAATGCCCTCCGTTGGATAGGTCAGCAGGATGATGTTCGAGGGGTCATCGTACTCGTCAACTGGTTCTACTCTGGGGGATATACCTACCTGCATCAGAATGTCTCTATGCTTTTCATCGGAGATGTGGGGGAGACTTTGTACTTGGAAAATGCCCTCAAGGTATCAGCTTATAACTACGCGCTTGTGCCAAAGTTCACATACGGTAAAAACGGAGCGCTCTTTAATATTCTAAGAGACAATGGTTGGGTTATAGCAAATGTGATTGATGGAAACTCAGAGGTCTGGGTAAGATCCTAAGTCCGCCTTCTTATGACAACAAGTGCCACAATCATAGGCAGAATAACCACTGGGAGTAAAGAGTCATTGGTTGAACCAGATCCTGAGGACTCCGAAATTTCAACTCGTACGGAAGAAGAGAAAGCATTTCCTCCAAGATCCGTGATGGTGAACTTGAGCTTGTAGCTCCCGGCACTGAGATCCTTAAGGTCATATTCAAATGTGCTGGAGGGTTGTGGATTGTTTTCAGAAGCGAGGAGAGTACCGTTATCATCCTTCAAGGTGAGGGAATCGGGGAATAACTCTGTGTACTTCCATGTTATTATGGTGCTCACACCTTCTACAGCGCTCACAGGAGCGATACTGTCGATTACTGGTTTGGTACGATCATCTACCTCCAGTTTACTGGTCAACGTCGATTCTTGGTAGTTCCCATCACTTGCAGACATAGTCAGATCTATTTTGTCACCTATCTGAGTATTGTCAATCCTATACACAAGTGTAACAGTTCTACCATCTGCTTTTGTGGAGACCAGAACGATATCTGCGAATGGAGTAGCATCAAGCGAATAGGAGGAAAGGTCGAAGTCCCAGATAGTAACCTTGACCTCTGGTGCTCCTTCGGTAAGGTCGTATTCAGTATCAGGGAAGACAACATCCAGTACCGGAGAGGTCGTGTCCACAAAGCTCACAAATATTGTCTGCGTTATGTTTTTCCCCTTCGTGTCAAAGACCTGAGCCGTGACATTGTAAACAGGGAAGGATATCGTGGGATCTGTGTCAAACATGATGCTAAGAGAAGAACCGTCCCATGAACTAACCGAGTCAAGAATTGTCCCATTGAGGTATACTACGTAATTGTCTGGACTCAAGGCTCCAGCACCCCAAGTAAAGGAGACTGTGTCTGACCCCTCAAGAACCAAGTCCTGCTTCATCTCAAGATAAATCGAGTGGTTGAGGAAGATATCTCTCTCCAGAATAGTTGTGTAGCCAACCGTGTCTACAACCTCCAGTGCTATTGTTATATCACCGAACGGAAGCCCCTGCGTATCAAAAACAAACGAACCAGTGATATTTGTAGAGCTCATTGCTACCTCGCCATCGACGAGGAAGTTTACTGTGTCTACACCGAAGTTATCGGAGACCTCGTAGTCAATTACAATTGTCTCGTTGAAGACAACTGACAGAAGGTTGGTTGAATTGATCACCGGTGGTTGTGAATCCACATCAACCCACACCGTCTGGGTGGCCAATGTTCCGCTGAGGTCATTGACCTCAGCTATGGTGAGGTTGTAGTATCCATCACCTACACCAGTATTGACAACAGTTCCTGTTTGATATTCACCTATGTAGGTTCCATTCATATACAATCTACCATAGGATGTCGTACTATCGAAGTCGAGAAGAACCTCATCAGCTTTTAGGAAATCTCCAGTCGACGGGCTGTTAATGGTCATACTAGGTGTGAAGTCACTCTGAACTTCAACAGTTACATTCTTCAGAGCAGTACCGCTGACAGCCTTGACCACAAGAATAAGATCGTCATCGATCGTAAGATCCATAGTAAGAGACTCATCTGAGTTGGTTCCTACGTTTGTCGAGCTTGCAAATACCAGAGGATCACCTATCGTGGAAGGCGTGGATTTGAACACGACGAGATCAGCATCGATACCGGCAGGTACATCCATCGTGATGGTATAGCTCCGCCCATTTCCCCCGTGAAGCCTGAAGGCATAGCTACTTGGTACAAATGGATCGTCAAGGTCAAGAGTTAGGTTGAATGGACTATTGATCGGTGCATATTTATCGAAAAAGGATACCGCAGCGTAAGCATTGACCATCCCCCAACCCTCGTAAGAGTCCTTGCCGGTTCTCTCGATGGTGGGATTAGGATCCGCACCACCACTGAAGCTCTCACCACCTCCGTTTCCGATATTAGCAACCTCGAAACCGGTGCTTAGAATTGCAGTCTTGACTGTACCCACACCTGTTTGGTCAGGTGTCCATAGCCCTAATTGCTTCATCTTCTGCACGAGAATAACTGCGAGACCAGAGATGTGAGGAGCAGACATGCTTGTCCCGAAGTACCCTACAAGGTCATTGTCCTGAGCCTGCAGGTTTCTGTCATTGGTGTCCGCAGCGTAGATCACACCATAGCCATCGGTGTACCCAGTCTGATCTCCAAGAGAGTTGACAAGTGGAGAGCCACCTGGGGCGACTATATCAGGCTTAACTGTTGGGTTATCACTGCTTCCTTTGGAAGAGTAGTACGCAATCTCATTGAATTTGTTTACTGCACCGACCGTGATTGCCAACTGCGCGGAACCCGGAGACCCCACTCGTGCCGTAGTGGGTCCATCATTACCCGCAGACACTACAGGGACAATTCCCTGCTGTGCTAGATTGTTCACGGCGTTATCGAGTGAGGCTACTATCTGATCTGTACCGAAGCTCATGTTGACCACGGTGATGTTTAGTTCGTCCTTCTTGGTCAGTACCCAGTCAAAACCGTCAAGGAAGGAGGTCGTATCACCAGTACCCTCATCATCGAGAACCTTGACACCCACTATGTTGGCTTCAGGGGCGATGCCATTGTACGGGCTGTAGTCATCAGTAGTTGATGGGAGTCCCGAGTCATTGGGGCCATTGATCCACATGTCATAGTTGGCACCAGGGGTTCCTCCACCAACCCATACTAAGTACTTTCCAGATCCGAGAGTAACAGTGACAGAGTCCAAACCGCTTGTATCGGTTGATTTAGAAGTGACCAAAGTGCCTGGATCTTGAATAGTAGTGATGTAGAATGTGACCTTGGTCTGAGAAGATACATCCTCTCCTTTTGCTCCCCAGTCAACGCCAAGTTCTATGTTAGTAGTTGAGGAGAGCCTTGGGGTCTCACCAGCTAATCCAATGAAGCCGGCGTCGGGGAATGTCCCAAAGAAGCTTACTTTCCTTGACTGAAGGGAAGAGCCGTCTCCAGCAATGATACTCGCGACATGAGTGCCATGCCCAAATTTGTCTGTCGGTGTGGCATAATTGTCCCCCGAGACAGATACCGACTTCCCGACGAAGTCGTTCCACGCAATTATCTTATCCTTAAGGAACGGGTGTGAGTCATCTACACCTGTGTCCATAACAGCGACAGTCTCTCCCTTCCCCGTTAATCCGAGATCCCAGAGTTTGCCACGGGCGTTCATCTGTGAGCTTGAGTACATCATATGTGGTTTAAGCTCCTGAACTTCCTCGACTAATTTCACCCATGGGGAGTCAAGAAGACGATCAATCTTGGCAAAGTTTCCCCGTACCGAGATCGTGTTGAAGTTTCGCCATTCCTTGACTAGCGGAAATCCCAGTTGAGCAAAGCTGTCTAGGATCTTGGAGGGGTATCCAGGATTCAGCATAACAATCACTTCATCCACAACCTCAGCTCTGTTTATTAGTAGTGTCGAGAAATCGGATATCTTATCAAGATTGAAATCGGTCTTGATACTATTTTCCGATCCGATTGGTGTCACTTTCTCTGAAGAGACAGAGGTGATTAGGAGCAGTAAAATAATATGTGTGAAGAGAAGCCTTCGGTCAATCACATACTACTTAGGAATATCTTTTGTTATAATGGTTATTAATAGACGAAGGTGAATACTCTAAAATTTAGATTTTCGCTTGAGAAATACCAGTGTGCTGATTCCGAAAAGTACGCCAAGTAAGGAGAACGGTGCATTTTGAGTACTCGTGTTCTGGTTGTCTACAAGTTCAGGAATGACCACTGTGAGTGCAAAGGTGTTGTTGTTCCCTGCCTTGTCCCAAACAGTGAGCACCACTTGATACTCACCACCCCTCGTATACTCATACACAGAGGAGTTTTTGCCTGTAACATCCTCAACAAGCCCATTACCCCAGTCGAGGTAAACCTTGTCAACACCAGAGTCATTCAGTGCATTATCACCGTAAGTAAAGACCAGCTCAACTAGACCAGAATTACTCTCAGAGGCATTACCTTTCAGAGATATCGATCCAGTTGGAGTAGTGAAATCAGCATGAACAGAGATTTCAATCACTCTGGATCGGTTAAAAGTTGAAGTGGCGTTCAAAGTGATGATATAGACACCCTCAACACTCAAACTGACGGTCTCATTGGCTTTTGTTTCGAGTCCATCCTTGTTTTTGACGTTATATGTGTCCTCCAAGCTGGAACCATTAAGCACAGACTTGAGCTCCACGGTGTCAAGTTCTCCTTTCGTCACCTTCGCAGAGAATTCAATGACGATGGACTTCTTGTTAGAGTACCTGAAGTCCTTCCCGAATATCTCGACATCAGGTCGTGAGTCATAGACATCGAAGACGACAGAAGGTCGATACTCCGTGTAGTTGAAGTATTTCACATAGACCTGTAGTTCAATCTGCTTACTGTAATTCAGGGTCATGTTCAGGTCAAAGGCATAGATCGTGACGGTGTCGTTGGAGATAGATGAGTTATATATCGTAGGTGTAGTGATATTAAATAACTCAACATCGGTCCAATTTGCCTCGGTGATATCATCAGTATCATTGGCTATCCTATACCGCATGAAGAACCGGTCATCCACCGTCTTATTGATCGCGGTGACATTGGTGTAGATATTGTCTATGTCAGAGAACTGATTAGCATCAAATGACTCATAATCCGCGGAGAAGGAGAATTCAGTTGATATTCGGTGGACTTTACTCGCTTGAGGCGAAGTTCTCTCAAAACCCTTAGAGTTAAAGGCAGTGAAGAAGATCACCCGTTTAGTAATAGTCATGTTATATTCGAATGTGTGGACTTTTGACACATTATCATAATCCACCCATGTCATGTTGATAAATGTGGATCTCGATCTGTTCAACACATTTGTCTGGTTGTCGGAGATCGAGAGAGTTGCGATCCTGTCGGAACTCTCATTGTTCGGATTGCTGACAGTGTATCTTATGGAGATACTAGTACCGAGAGGAGCAATATAATCCTCTGCTGGATCCTGTTTCTCAGCTCCGATTACATCCTCAAAGATGGGATAGCCTTCCTCACCCTCGATCCAGATGTGATGATATGCTCTTCCCTCTAGATCTTCGTCGATGCTGTTAAATTCTTCAGGGGTACCATTGGTGTAATTATCCTTCCATGAGTACGCATAGAATTTCATGAACTCGGTGACATTAACCTCAATAGAGAAGAATTTGGTAGGACCTTGTGCATTGTCCTCGACGAGGGAGAAGTTCGCAGCCACCGCATCCTCCACATTTTCCGTGAGATTATTACCCACACCGAGGAGTACCACTCCATCGACTTTAAGTCGGTCTGCTGTGTACTGAATTTTCACAGTGGTGTTGACCTTGACAATATTGGTATCAAGTGTCTCTCCGTCTACGGTCAGACGATCGAACTTTGCAGAAGGTACGCCGTCCTCTTCTGCACTTACCACACTGATCGTGGGTAGCATCCCCACTGTCATGATGGTGAGTAGTAGTAATAAGGTGAATTTAGACTTCATAAATCAATCTTCTCTATCGATTTTTCTATATGCAAGTCGAGAAGAGGTATTAAAAAGCACTATCATACGTATTCATCAAATGAGGAAGAATCTACTTTTCACCGCGATCTCCACCTGCAAGCTCTGATTTTTGAGACTTCCCAATTAGCACGAGATTGGGTATTGTCAAGTCGATCCTGCATGATGGACAACTCGATTTCATATCTAGCCACTGTTCAAAGTGAGATCTATGCCCGATTACTGTGCAATTAGGGCAGGTGGCAATCTGATCTCCCCGTGTTAGACCCACCCTGCAAACGACACACTTGTCTGGACGGGCCAAACAGTTTTGACAGGGCTCAGTAAGTGAGACAAGGTCAGCACCACAGTTCCTACAGACGAGTTCCTTCACCTTCAGCTCATTCGTTGATATGACCTTAACAAGGAAGAATGGAGCATAGATATCTAGGTATCCATCTGCGACCAAGACATACATTGCATGTATTAGCTCCTTTGCAGGGATGTCATGTTCAAGACCGAGAAGCCTGACATAGGTATACTTCTTCTGGTTTTTGAGGATGTGATACGCCTTTTGAAGATGTTCTGGAAGTTCCTTGATACCAAGTAGAGGTGGTTGAATATTGACAGATCTGATTCGGAAAGTAGAGCCCTTCTGTCTGGCAACAATCAGTCCAGACCCGATGAGGAAGAACAAGATGTTCATCCCCTCCCTTGGAGTTATACCAAGTAATTTTGCCACCGTAGAGACTCTTACTCTTGACCGGGATCGACATAGACCAAGGACTACCTTACGATTTGTCGAAAGTGAATGGCTGTCGAGGAGAGGTGGAATTTTGGGGCGACGATCAAGTCGTATCTCCTTGTCTTTATACAGGGTGACAAATGAGCCAACCTTTCCCATAATGGAGTAGGCTCTCTGAATTGCAACCTCCCTCTCAAGGTTAAGCATAGCTCTGATCTCAAGCCATGAGAGAGAGCCACGGCTTATGAGCGCACCAAGGAGAACTCTGTCAGAAGAGGTGAGTGTTGACAATTTTTGAGATTTCTCGGATCCAAGGTTAAGCTGAAGGTAGAAGACACTCCCATTTGTATGACCGATAAGGTGATTTTGCAGGTAAAGCTCGATAACCCTCCGGTATATCTCCTCAGGTCTCTCATTCAACCTCTCACTGATTTGTGACAACCTAATCCTTCGACTTATTCCTATGATGCCTGTCAGTGCATGGTAGTCGAATATGGATGTTGAATCAAGCTCTTCCAAGCTCATCAAGTTGCTGAATGTGAATTTCTCTCTAGGAATGATCTGATCGGTGCCCACAAGGAAGAACATGTAGCGTCGTTCATGTGTCAGGATAGAAAGAACCTCTATGATCTCCACCCTTGTAAGTCCAAACAACCGTTCAATTGATGAGATTTTCGGTCTCTGTTCAAGAGATGCGTATCCAAGAACCATCCTCTCCGATTCGGAGAAAAGATACGAGTGACGAGAGTAGACGGGAGGTAAACTATCCCTGTAATATATCGAGATCTTGGGTTCCCCTACGAAGGATGTATTGATCTTGAAGCGGACATCGATTATACCATTGAGGAGAAGTTTAAGGACGGTGGGAACTAATGGTCTAAGCGGGATGTTAAGGTCGAGAGACATCTGATCAAAGGTACTTGTCACTCTAAGATTCAGATATCCAATAATAATCCTCTTCCTTCTTGTTAGGTTCTTTGCATCGTAGAAATTGAACTGGTCAGATAACTCAGCTGTGATACCTTGATCTGAGTAGGTGATGTCACGGATGTACCCTTTGATTATATAGTCAACTAATGTGAAAATTGTCTCTCTTGGAGCCATTCCCGTGATTTCGGATATCTCGCGGAAAGTTGTCACCTCCCTACCCTTGAGATATCCGAGGAGAAGTATCTCCTCATAGTCGAAGCTCTTCTGTGTGAATTCGAAATCCAGGGTGTGATACAATAACGTGATGCTGTTTAAGCTTTGTTCAAACTCAAGAATACCTCGTACCTGAAGGTACTCAAGAAATTCCATGAGGTCATCAGGTTCAACCTGAAGGTAGAAAGCAAGCACTTTGATCTCCACATCTTGAAGGAGGACAAGAAAGGCAACAATTAGCTCCACATCAACGTCAAGTACAGGTGACATTGTCTTGCTTTCCATAATAATCATTTCTCCAATGTATTGATATACCTTGTCTATTCAATAATGCTCTTCAGGAACAGAGAGTGGATTCTAGTATCTTCAGTAAGCTCGGGGTGAAAAGTTGTGACCATGATTTTCCCAGATCTTACAAAAACGGGATATCCACGGGTAGAAGCAAGCACTTCCGAAGTCCCAGGTTCAGAGATTATCGGAGCTCGAATGAACACCCCCTCAAAGGGTTCCTCGAATCCCTTGATCTTAAGATCAGTGGAGAAGGAGTCTCTTTGTGATCCATACCCATTTCTCAAGATCTCGATATCGAGAAATGGAAATGCACCTTGGGTGACGGGGGAATCCTCGGTGCGTCTTACCTTCTTCGAGAGGAGGATTGCCCCTGCACATGTACCGAATGCAGGGAAGTTCTGAGCAAGCATTGAGTTGAGCCTAGGTAATAAACCGCTCCTTGTACCCTGCTTGATCATGGCGGTACTTTCACCACCGGGGAGAATGATACCATCTAGTCCTTCAAGTTGTTCAGGAAGGGTAACCCGCGAGACCTGTACCTCCAAGCCGAGAGTTCTTCCTGCGTTCATAACCGCAACCTCGTGCTCTTCTATTGCTCCCTGCAGACCCAAAAGTCCTATCTTTAGAACCATAGTCCAAACATGATAGTCTCGCTTTATTGATCTTGTGATTTATCAGGTGTGAGAATTGACAAAAGAATTGTATTAGAATTCTACTCGTACTGGGATTTCGACAGGGTATTAAACTCATTCACAAATGGGAAAATGTGTCCAAGTTCTCAAAGTTGATTGAAAAGCGAGGGTGGAGGCATGACAGGTTCCTCCTCGCCCTAACCCTCGTCCTCATGATGGGAATACTTTCCTTTACCGTAGTCCTACTCGGTCTAGTCTCCAGCGGGAGGATCGATCAGACCACGCTCAGGGTGATACTACAGAACACCGGAATGTGGCTAGTTCTGGGAATGATCTCTGGGCTTCTCACCGGGTTTGCACTGTTAGTCCGCCCTTATCGAAAGCAGCAGTGGGATCTGCACAAGGTAGTTCCCGAGTTTTTAATCTTCTTTTTGACCATACTACTCATGACCTTGATCATCGAACAATTTTGGAATTTTGACGTCCTGTACCAGTCCTCTTTCAATATCGGATTTGGTCTTGGGGGGCTTCTCCCTGTGATTGCCTACTCTGCGGAAGTTGCAAAGGAGCATCCTGAGTTTTTATAGAACACCGAATTACGCCATTTGCACTTGCCGAATCTTCATATAGCTCCCATGTTCATTACTATATGATATGTCTCAGAAGAAAGTCCTAAAGGAATATGGTGATGTCGAAATCAGCTTGGGTACCACCAATCTCAAGCGTGGATTCGCCAAGATGGTCAAGCACGGAGTTGTCATGGACGTGACCAACCCCACTCAGGCAGGGATTGCCGAGGACGCAGGTGCGGTCGCAGTCATGATCCTCGACCGTCTACCGGCCGATATCCGTGCACAGGGTGGTGTTGCGAGAATGGCAACTGTACAAGCAATCAAAGAGGTCATTGATGCGGTGAGCATTCCCGTCATGGCAAAATGCAGAATCGGTCACACCGAGGAAGCTCTGCTTCTGCAAGAGATAGGCGTGGATATGATCGACGAGAGCGAAGTACTGACTCCAGCAAACGACGCATCCCACGTGTGGAAATGGCCATTCACAGTCCCATTTGTCAACGGATGTAGGAATCTGGGAGAGGCTCTCCGCCGGATCGAGGAGGGCTCTGCAATGATCAGGACCAAGGGAGAAGCAGGTACGGGTAACGTAGCGGAAGCAATCCGTCACATGCGACTAGTCAACAAGGGAATCAGAGAAGTGGTCGCTACCAAGGATGATCCCCAAGAACTCATGATTCTCGCAAGGGAGATGAAGGTCTCCTACGAGACGGCCAAGAAGGTAGCGGATATAGGCAGGCTCCCTGTTGTGAACTTTGCAGCAGGTGGCATCGCTACACCAGCAGATGCAGCGATGATGATGAGGATGCACTGTGATGGTGTATTCGTCGGCTCGGGTATCTATAAGTCACTCGATCCGGAGAGGAGGGCAGAGGCAATAGTCTACGCCGTGACCCACTGGGAGGACGATGCCAAGGTGCTTGAAGCCCAGTCAATGGTCAGCGAGAGGAATTCAATGGCGGGTCTTGACATTGAGAGTATGGCAGACGAGAACAAGATCCAAATGAGAGGAGCAAACCTCTGATTCTCGATGTACTGGCATCGAGACAAAATTAATTATCATCTTTCCTTATGAGAGAAACGAGGGACAGAAGAATCCAAGCTACAATCTGTGAAATTGTCACAAGACTCCAAATAACGGTGAAATAGACCATGAATAACTCACCCGGAACGAAGTATCCACCAGAGTAGATCAAATTTTGTACGGGGTAGGATGCCATCTGTAGGAAGAGCATGGTAAATATCGGAGCTGCAAGGAGTACCATCTCGGGTCCTCCCTTTGTACCTGAGATTGTTCCGCTTTCCTTTCCGACGTTCAGAACCATGATACCGATAGTCACCAGAGCTGTTGAAGCCAAGGCATTCATGACGATGTTCATGGGGGTGAGAACCACAGGGAAGAGGGCCGTCTTGGTGAACAGATCTTCCAAGGGCTGGATATACTTGGCACCAGTGATCTTGAGAATTGTCTCCTCGGGGAGATTCTGCGTCCATAACAGTGTGATGAAGGTCACAAGCTGGGAGAGAATAATCAGAACAACTCCTATGATCTTGGCCTGCTTGGCTTTTTCCATCGAGAATGAAAGCTGGTTCCTGTAGCGGAAGAAGAGAACCATCCAGATGATAAGGAAGAATATGAAGTACCCGAGATCTATCAACGGTATGTCTTGGTCGATCAGCCCACCGTTTCCACCGAATCCCGGAGCGATATTGTTGCTCCAGTATCTTTGTTGGAAGTCTGAGTACCTCATGAAGTAGGCAAACTGCAGAGTCCACATCCCAAATATCAGGAAGAGGGAGAAAAGTAACTTGTTCCACGTGCTCAGCAACCTGAATCTACTGACTGCCCATGCAAGGATGAGTGACGTGAGAACAAGGGCTAGCAGGTAGATTTCAGCTAAAGCAACATTAGAATGGCTGAGCGCTGGGGTCATCCCAAGGGAAGCTGCCACCGCCACAAAAAATGCCGGCACGAAGTTCCTTGTCTGTACTGCAGCAAATAGTACCATGGCAATAGAGAACCCGAGCATGAATGGAGGAATGTACCTAGGTAGGACTTCCAGTGAGACATACAGGGTGGAGAGGTTGGCCGTTACGTAGGCGAGTGCCGAAAATACCACCGTAATAATAAAGGTAGAAGGATCAGTGAAGACCTTCTCAAGGTGGAAGAATCTGGTATTGGATTGGGGAGTTGTTGACATGCTCAACCATAATCGGAAATTATTAATTATGAACTTGTCCTAGAATTTAGGGCCAAAAATCGGTTATTCTTTCGCAATACGATCGAAACCTGTGTACTTCCTCAACACCTCAGGGATGAGTATAGAGCCATCCTCCTGCTGGAAATTCTCCAGAATTGCGATCATCGGTCGTGTGGTAGCGAGTGCGGTCGAGTTCAGGGTGTGAACGAATCCTTTGACAGGCGCACCCTCTTTCTCCCTGTACCTTGTCAACAGTCGACGAGCTTGGTAGTCAGTACAATTGGAGCACGAGACAACTTCTCTGTACCTGTTCTGCCCGGGTAGCCAGACCTCAATATCGATCTTTTTGGCAGCCACCGCACCTATGTCCCCAGTGCAGATATTCACGAGTCGGTAGTGGAGTCCCAGACCTTGAAATACTTTCTGAGCTACAGAGACAAGGAATTCCTGCTCGTCCCATGACTTATCTGGGTGAGAGAAGACGAACATCTCCACCTTCTTGAACTCATGGACCCTGAATATACCCTTGTCGTCCTTATTCGATGCAGAAGCCTCGGTCCTGTAGCAATTGGAAATACCCGCTAACCTCATTGGAAGCTCCTCTTCAAGAAGAACCTCGTTGGCGTACATCCCACCAAGAGCAACCTCTGCGGTTCCAACAAGTGCCAAGTTCTCGTCCTTGATCTTGTAGATATCCTCGTCGCCGGTCGGGAGGAAACCAGTGCCGTAAAGTGCTTCGGGTCTCACAAGTGTCGGAGTGCTGTAGATCTCGAATCCCTCTTCCATCACTACGTCCAGTGCATAT
Organism: Candidatus Heimdallarchaeota archaeon; assembly: GCA_015522385.1. The sequence goes on along the minus strand of WAMJ01000002.1, from coordinate 16,702 downwards.
CGAATCAGAGCCTGTTCCAAGATAGCCAACTTACCCTTGAGGAAGTAGAACCGGGCACCAGAGAGTTTTCTCGCTCTCTCCAGCTCCACGAGGTCAAGTTCCTCGATGATGTCGTGGTGTGGTTTCGGTTTGAAAGAGAATTCAGGTTTCTCACCCCATGTCGCCATCTCGACGTTGTCCTCATCGTCCTCACCATAGGGAACGCTCTCGTGAAGTAGATTGGGGAGCCGATCGAGGATATCCTTCCTCTTCGATTCTGCTTTAGTGGCCAGCTTTTCCGTCTTGGTCAGCTTAGCATTGACCTCTTTCATCATGGAGATTGCGTCCTGTTTCTCTTTTCCCTTCAACTTGGAGATCGACTTACTCTGGATATTTCTCTCTTTCCTGAGGTCCTCAACCTCCTTCTGGAATTTTCTCCACTTATTATCCCATTCGAGAAAGTCGTCTACAGCGGTGAGGAGTTCAGGTTTTTGCCTCTTCTTGTAGTTTTCCTTAACCAGTTCAGGATTCTCCCTGATGAGTTTAGGGTCTATCATGCTTATGTCTAGACTGAGAAATATACATTAAAAGATTCAGCTTGGTCTCTCATCCATTTAAGAGGTTGTTCACGACCAAACCCATTCCTAACTGCGATGCAATTCCAGAGATGAGAGCCGTGAGGAGCACACCGAACTCGTTCAATCCGAGTTGGTTACCTGATATCAATGTTCCGCCCAAGGTAGGATCGAAGAAGAAGATGTAACCAGCCCAAAGTATCGCACCAATGAATCCGATAGTGGCATAGAGAACATATTCGTTCTTATAGCTCGAAGATTGCTGGGCCTTCTCCGACTGTAGGGAGCCGAGACCGTATCCTCCGATAAGGGCCAAGAGGATAAAGATAAGGAGCTGCAGGAAATTCGCTGTAATGACAAAGGTCAGGACGATAATCAGAACCCATCCAACGAGGAGAAGAGTTGTTCCGAGCATGGTACCGACTGCACTTCCATCTGAATTGTTCGACATAATTGTAATAAAGCGCTTTCTAAATTTAAGTGTTATCGAATTAATGCACAATTCCTGCTTGTTATTTTTCCACTACTTGACTTTGTATTTTCTCAATTGAGATGAGTTTTCCATGCTTGAGTGAAATTTTCTTCTCAGCTCTATTTGCTAGGTTGAAGTCGTGTGTGACCATAATCAAGGTGGTCCCAAGATCTTTATTGATACTGAAGAGTAACTTGATGATGTCCTCTGCAATTTCGGGGTCAAGGTCGCCCGTGGGCTCGTCTGCCAGTATGATCTTTGGATTAATCGCCAGAGCTCGAGCAATCGCCACTCTCTGCCTCTCTCCACCAGAGAGTTCACTGGGTTTGTGATCCCCCCTGTCAGACAGCTGGACAGACTCGAGTAGTTCCAGAACCTTCACCTTCCTCTCTGTCTTGTCCATGTTCTTCAGGATAAGCGGGAGCTCTATGTTCTGGAAGGCATTGAGGACAGGGATTAGGTTGTAGTCTTGGTAAATCGTGGCAACTGTCCCCCTCCGCATCGCAACAAGCTCAGATGACGATGCTTTGCTGAGGTCTGTCCCATTGATCACAACCTTACCGCTTGTTGGCTTCTCCATTGTCCCGAGAATGGAGAGAAGTGTGGTCTTCCCTGATCCACTCCTCCCAACAATCGACACTAACTCCCCCTTCTCAACCTCGAAACTGATGTCATCTAGGGCATTCACTGTCCTTGAATCCAGCTTGTACGTCTTGACGAGATTTTGGACCTCGACGATAGGGGGCATAATTGTCCGACAACTTAGAGTGATAAAAACATTAGGAAACCGTATTCCAGAAGGCGAATAGATTTGTAGAATGAAATGGACGCAACGAATATGGATTTATCAGAGATGCAGAAAGCGCAGGCGAGATTCACGGAAAAAATGGAATGGACTAGATTCAACCCCACTCAGGTCTTCGCCCACCTTATTGAGGAACTGGGTGAGATCGTACGGCACTTCCTCTACGAAGAGAAGTACAAAGTAAAAGGAGCTGGACACAGCGGTACAGAAGGTGATCTTGGTCAGGAATTCGCACAGGCATTGAACCTGCTAATCCAGTTAGCGAACCACGCGGGAGTTGATCTCGAGGAGGAGTGGAAAAAAGAGCAAGAGGAATTACTCAGAAGATTTGATCCCGAGCAATGGCAGGGATTTGCACGGGACGAACAAAATGAGGGACGAGATTAGGATTTCTTCCTCCGCGTCCTCGTTGTAATTTATGGTAAGTTTAAAATGCCGAACCTTTGAAAGTTGGTTATATCTAAAATCCATAGATTTGGAGTTGTGTGATGTGAGCGCAAGAAGACGAAGTAAATCTAAAAGAAAAGTACTCTCAAGTACAGATAAGTGGAAGAACAAGGTGTGGGTAGAGCTCAAGGCCCCCATGTACATCGGTGATCAGGTCATTGGGCACACACCTGCAGCCGAGCCAGAGATGGCAATCGGCAGAACCGTCAAGGTTCAACAACCGAAACTGACTGGGAACTTTAAGGACTTCCAGAAAATCGTTACACTCAAGGTCTCAGAGGTCAACGGAACCATCGGGCAGACCGACTTCATCGGCTATGAGCTCTCGCGTGAAAACATGAGGTCAGTGGTCAGGAATCACAGATCAAGAATTGACGGGATCTATAATATCAAGTTCACAGACGACACAAGAATCAGGATGACTGTCTTCTGCGTCACACCAATTAGAGCCAAGACCTCGGAAAAGAAGATTATTAGAAAGATCATCTCAGAGGCAGTTGACGAAGCGGTGAAAGACCTCACCTTCCCCGCGTTTGTAAACAAAGTTCTCGACGGCTCCATCGTGGAGTATGTGAAGGAGAAAGTCGTAGACTACTTCCCCGTCAAAACCCTTGAGATTTCGAAGATCAAGGTTCTCAGACTGAGCAAGAAGTAAAGCTAGTCCAATAATGCTTTAGATAACCATGGTAGAATGGGAGTTATGAACAAGAAGTTGCGTATTGCAGCGGCACAGATCGCATCAGCGTACTTCGATATTAACTGACTGCTGAGAAAGCTTTGTGATAATTGAGAATGTAGCGAGCAAAGGTGTCAAATTAGTGGTCTTTCCAGAGGTTGATCTGGGTCAAGGAGATGGACCCACACTACACTGCTTTGAGAAGATCGGGAGGTTGGGTGGACTGATATGTTGGGAGAACTTTATGCTATTAGTTAGGAACGCTATGTACAAAAAGGAAATACAACTGCAATGTGCACCTACTTTGGACAAGAGCCCGAAATGGTTACTTAGCGTGCAGTGCTTGCAAAGGAAAGGCACAGTTGTCATTGGTGTATGCTAAGCACTAAGAAAGGATGATATCCCAGATGATCTCGAATTCTGACATCTCTACCCAATGGACAAGGATTGGATCAATATCGACAACAGTTGCATAGTTAATCCCAAGGGGAATATAATTTCAGGTTCTCTTGAGAAGGGAGAAGGTCTACTGATCGCTGATATAGACCTATCAGAGATTGTGCAAAGCAAGAGACTTTTCGATGTAACGGGACATTATTCCCACCCAGACGTTTTTGAGTATAGGGTAAACAGACAATTCAAGGTATTTAATCCTAAAATAGAGCCACTGGCGGGACTCGAACCCGCTACCTTCTGATCTTCCGACCACTACTGGTGATTTACGAATCAGATGCTCTACCAGGTGAGCTACAGTGGCTTAGGAGCAGATGCTCCTGAGTATCTCTCGTAGCTAATTTTTTAACTTCTTCTCTAGATACCTCTTGGTCTGCGACTTGGAAAAGATATTTGAGGGGTGCCATTCACCTGTTGTTGTGAAAACCATCAAGTTCATCACCTCGAATGCACATAAGTTTGAGGAATTCATGAGCAAGGTAGAACCTGACTTCCCACACATCTTTGAGCACTACAGGATGAAATACCCCGAAATCCAAGCGGGTAGCACCTTTGAAATTGCTGTTCAGAGTGCGTCTACTGTCATGACCTACGTTAATCCCCCCTTCTTGCTCGAAGATTCAGGTCTGTTTGTCGGTTCACTCGGGGGATTCCCAGGGCCGTATAGTAGCTATGTCTACGAGACTATAGGATGGGAAGGCATCATATCGCTGATGGCGGATGTTGATGATCGGGCTGCAAGATTCTATTCAGTTTTGGTTTACGTTGATGAAGATCGGAGAATCAATGTATTTAGAGGGGAGGTTGAAGGGACTATAGCCCTAGACGGCAGGGGTGAGGGGGGGTTCGGGTTCGATCCCATATTTGTCCCCGAAGGTTATTCGAAGACCTTTGGTGAGATGGGAGAGGAGAAGAACGGTATTTCGCACCGCAGTAATTCCGTCCGTAAATTTCTGGAATATCTAAGATCAAAACAGACCTTATGAGCAAAGCTTAAAATTCGCGCAAATTGAAAATAATACGTGGATACATACGAGAGTATTCCGCAAAGGTGGTTTATGTGACAGAAGAATTAGTTCCAGAATTCGAGATCAAAGATCTACATCTTGTCTCGGTCAAGATACAGAAGAAGAACATTGAATACCTCGACGATCTAGTGAGGGAAGGGAGATATAGCAACAGATCTGAGATTATCAGGCTCGCTCTACGTGACCTTATCAAGGAGATCGAGGGGAAGTACTAATTTCGACAGCTTCATTAACACAGGGATGGATTTAAACTTATGTGGTTGGCAGTCCAGTGCAGTCGTCTTTCCTGCTCGAAATTCCAAGTTGTGAAGGATGGTACCATGACAAAGAAGTGCCCCTATTGTGGGAGGAGGTTCAAGGTTGAGGGAAATGTAGTCAAGAAGTTCCCCGACCAGCTCCATACGAGGGTCTACGTCAAGAAGATGAACAAGAAGTATGGTCGGAATTAGCTCCAGTTTTGACCGGATACCCAAGTACTGACCGAATTAAAATTATTTACCCCAGAGGAGCTAGCTGCAGAGCAGGACGACATTTTTCTCGAGGAGATTCTTGGTTACATTGATGGTCTCATCCTCCGGGATCTTCATCAACCGGGATATGGTGGAGATATCTAACCTTCCTTTAAGCCTGAGAATAGAGAAGACCTTTGACTCCGAAGTGGATAAGCGTCTTTTTTCCCCCGAGATTTCTAACTTGGTTCCAGGATGGATAAGCCGCTTGTTCCTCAAGAGGTTGTTGACGAAAAGTTTCCCAATAACCCTGAATAGCCTTGTGTCACCATCGATCACCCTATCCTTGAGGAAGTGGGTTTTGAATTCCTTGCTGACCTTTTCGAGCGTCCGGGAGATCTCTTCAGCGTCTACTCCGTTTGCAAGTTTGGCGACGTAGATTAGGTCTTCCTCCCGGTGGTAGACAAACTCGAAGTCCTTCATGGCCAGTCGGTTAACTGTTGTGGAGATGTTGTTTGAGAATGTCTCTATGGCAGACAGGAAGGATGACACAATCGTCTGATCCACCTCGGTCTTCCCGTTGAAACTCGTATGAAACAGGCAAAGTCCTGAGTCCTTAACCACGTAGAGTTCTTGAATGGATTCGAGAGCTGATGTTGTCATCAGGTTGATAGAATGGGACAATCTTAAAACTCTGTGAAATACCAATAGGATATTCTGGTATTTAGGGAGAGCGTCCGAAATTCTCTTGATTTGTTTGCAATGAAGGCGCAAGGTAAAAATACCAGTGAAGGTGTTGGATAGCTACATGAGACCTCCGAACTTCGTCCTCCTCTCAGAAATCTTCGAGGAATTGGAGAATATTGTCGAGGCGACAGATATTGACGAAGTTGCAGATCAAGTCATTGAGGCCAATGTATCGGAGATATCCAACCTCATGGCAGATGAAAGGCTCCTCACTCACCGGTTACTTCAAGAGTACTCAAATTTCATCAAGCGGAAGAATCTCGACCGGTACAACCCCACACATCACCACGAGGTTCTTGACGACGCCCAGTTGAGTTCACTAATCAAGCTGCAAAAACGTATCTCCAATCTCCTGAGGTACAGACTATTTCTTCTTCACCTCATTTTCCTAATGCTCCACCACACGGGAAGGGATGCACTAGTTCTTGGAACCCAGAAGGACGATAGACTCTTCAAGGCATTTCTTGATGAGATCACCGACCTCTTCGACTTGGTGACGGACGACCACACCGTCATCCTCTTCAAAAAGATAGACAGGGAAGCACTGAGGATTTACTTCAAAATTGCCGTGGGTAGCCTTGAACAGATGAGCACCAACAGGGAAATCTCAAGAGAGAATACAGACATTGAGAGAGTCCGATTCCTACAGATAATAGTACGGGACTACTTCTCAAAACAGAGTAATACATTCGTGTTCATCAACTTCTACATCTCAAGAGTCTTTGACATAGCCGTAAAAGTCCTTGAAAACGTGATAAAGAGCGAACGACTCACCGAGATCGAGAAAATGCATACGGAGGAGATCCTCATAGTACAGTACAAGATCATCAGTAGATACTACTCGGCGCTCTTCTACAGTTCTAAACTTAATCACCTCATGAACGAGGGGAAGCACAGGTTGGCAAGCAAGTGTACTACTGTACTTCAAGAAATATTGGATGAGCTTGAAAAGATGCTGAAGGAGTACATCGGTCCAAGGATCGACTACGTGAATCGCGAGAAGATCAGGGAGATGGGGGTTGGACTGAATAATCATAAATTCAACCTGAATTTCCTCACCATCCTTAGGGAGCTACATGAGGTCAGGATATCAGGAGAGGTCTTAGACAAGAGCATCAATAAGTTCTATCGATTTGTCAATGACCTGAAGTCCATACGATTGAGTGCATTTTCGAGCAGCATGATTTTACCCTCCCTTAAACCAATTGTCTTTGAAGCTAAGGAGCTCTCGAATGAGGTAAAGGCCAAGGCCATCGAGGCTCTCCTCGAGAGCTATTCGGAGTTCATCATTGAGAATATCCTGAGCAGGATAACAGAGTACAAGACTATATTTGATTCCAGAGAGACCTTCGAGGATCTTGACATCGAGGACAGGGTACGGTTGAAAATCTTTCTCAAAGAATTGAGGGATATCAAAGCATCATACACAGGGATTCCATCATTCATCGAATCACAGACATTTCTCAACCACCTGATCGATCTCTTCGAGAGCGTCCTCTACGTCGATCTTGAATACGTTACCGAGCTTATCCCTACTTTGGAGAATGCATTTTTTGGACATATGATGAATCATGCAAACGCCCTGAAAATCATGAGGGAAATAGAGCAGCATCCAAAGAGCATTAAAAAGCTGATAAATCAAATCAACGATCCGAACAACTCCATGGCCAATGCTTTGGTAATATTGGAGAACATTGCAGATCAACTAAAGGGTTTTCTCTATACTGTCTCCGCCAGTGTAGAACTCTCCCTCCACTGGAACATCGTGGAGTTCGAATTCGTCAATCGAGCTATGAATGACCTAATAACACTGCTGAATACATGGGATACCTCAGAGAACCACTTCACATCTGAGACAGCGGTTGAACGGAGGATATGTAAGATCATTGAGATCACCGAGTACCTCATGAGCGATACCTTCCTGAGCACCTTCCCACCGAAGTACATCACCAGTTTTCACGAGGACATGAATGAGAATAAGGTCTTCTTCAAACTGATTCTCACCGCATACCGAAGCATCAAATTCCTAATCTACGGATACAATATGACCCGACAGGGAGAGAGTATGCTGGACCTTTCTGAGAGGATTGAGAGCCTTATCGGGGGTCTTAAGATCGAGGAAAGGATAATGATGAAACCACAGTTCTCCACCCTCGCGAAGATCCTCACCGAGGTCTCAGAGTACAGTAATCACATACAATACAGTATTTCGGAGCTTGAGCTCATGGAGAACCCCATCCGGAATCTGGTCTCGAACCTTTTAGACAGTGTCATTACATCTATTCCACACTAAACTAATCTTTATTATTTTGATAGCTGAAGCCATTTCATGGATCATCCATTTAAGGTCAAGGACCTATCACTTGCGGAAGCAGGTAGGAAACGTATTGATTGGGCAGAATCTCGAATGCCCGTTCTCATGAAGCTCCGAGAGGAGTATTCGAAGACAAAGCCCCTTGAGGGGATGAGAATCGCGGGATCACTACATGTGACAAAGGAGACAGCAGTCCTGATCGAGACCCTTATTGCCGCTGGCGCCGACATCGCATGGTCTGGTTGCAACCCGCTCTCGACCAATGACGAGGTGGCCGCGGCACTAGCAGCTAACGGGGTGAAGATTTGGGCATGGCACGGTCTAAATACCGAGGAATACTACTGGGCAATAGAAAGAACCTTAGACTTTAAGCCTACCTTGACCTTGGATGACGGTGCTGACCTCATTTTCACCGTCCACAATAAGTTCCCCGAGCTTGCAGAAGGGATCATCGGAGGTACAGAGGAGACAACCACCGGAGTCCACAGATTGAGAGCCATGGAAAGTGACGGTAAGCTCAAGTATCCTGTCATCGCAGTCAATGACTCCCCTATCAAAAGCCACTTTGATAACTACTACGGAACTGGCCAGTCCACCCTCGATGGGATCTTGAGAGCCACCTCCATCTTATATGCGGGCAAGGTGGTGGTCATTGCAGGCTACGGGCAGTGCGGTTCGGGCCTCGCTAAGAAGGCACTGGGACTTGGTGGAAACGTCGTCGTAACCGAGGTTGAACCTGTTGCAGCCCTCAAGGCCGCAATGGACGGGTTCAGGGTGATGAGCATGGATGAAGCCGCTAAGATAGGCGATGTCTTCATCACCGCAACAGGCATGAAAGACGTCATCACCCTCGAGCATATGAAGAGCATGAAGGATGGAGCAGTAATCTCCAATACAGGACACTATGACGTCGAGATTCAAGTTGATACCCTGCTGAACCATGCCAAGTCGGTGAGGGAGATCAGGGACAATAACGAGGAGATCACCATGCCCTCAGGCAAGAAGCTATACCTTCTCGCAAGGGGTAGACTCGTAAACCTCGCTGCTGCGGAGGGTCACCCAAGCGAGGTCATGGACCTGTCCTTTGCAGGTCAGCTCATGGCACTCATCCAACTCGCCCAGAAGAAGATAGGCGGAGAAAACAAGGTCTATACCCTACCCTATGAGATCGACCAGCGCCTTGCGGAGATCAAGCTGGAGAGCATGGGATATACTTATGACAGGCTCACCCCCGAGCAGGTCGAGTACCTCACTGCCTACGACGAGGGCACATAGTCAAGAGAAAAAGACTTCAATATCAGATTCCCTCACAGATTTAATTTCCCCGTACTCCTGTAGCATTACTGTCTCCATGAGGTCAAGGTACGCCTTATTCAACAGGGCGACGTACCAGTCCACATCGTAGGGACTGTCCTCTGTGAGCTCGGGCTCGATAACCACACGTTTCTCTCCGTGGAAGTCACGGACGATGTAGCGCATCGACTGCCCTGGTTCGACGGTCTTTCCCTTGCGGTCGTATTCACGGGCGACAACTGCCTGTATAAGGTTGGAGCGGTACCCCTTAGAGCCCTTTCCGCTCCGGATCTTGATCACCAGATCCTCGCGGGGAACCCCTCGCTTCACCCGCGCCTGCCATTCTTCTAGCTTTTCCTCACACAGGGGGATCGCCGCGAGGAATTCCTCACGGGTCTTCTGCCTGCTGAGAATATCAAGGACCTCGTGCTGGAACTTCTTGACCAGTTTGCATGTGGAGTGCTTTCGGGCCTCTATCCCTCTGATTTTCACCATGCCTGTGCTGTAGCACCCGAAGTAGCGGTTGAGCGCCGAGATGTGTGGACTGTCCCGCACGTTCGTGAAGACGATCCAGTTGAAGAGTCCATCGATATTCATGGGCACACCCGTCTCTGCCGATATCCTCTGGATAAGCCTTTCCATGTTCTCGATAGCATCCTCTTTCTCTCCCCGTGCACGGACAAAGAGCGAGTCGGTGATCCCCGCTACTGTCTCGTACCCCTCCTCGTAGGCGATCTCCTCTGCGATCCGTAGGTAGTGCCTTGCATAGGCAGTCACGCACTGGTGACTCTCGATCGACCCCCAGCGTGAGTTCCTAAAGCCAAGGTAACCGAAAGCGGAGACAAGTATCCACTTGAGGGCCGAATCTATCTGGTCGAGATGCTCGTAGGTGTACGGGTCGGTACATCCCTTCTTGATGTACTTGTAGCTCAGTCTCTTGGAGAGTACCAACTGCATCGCTTGGCTCACTATTCCCCTGCGCTTGCTACAGACGTAGTAACCAACTTCGGGGACGATGTTGGTCTGGGTCTCAAAACAGCAATCACACAGGACAGTCTCCGAGCTGATGTTGTGGTTCATCATGATCGTGGGGTACAGCGAGGCAAAATCGATACCCCACACCCTCTCGTAGAGTCCAGGGAGGGCTGGGAAGACGACACCCCCGTTGTCAGCAGTGAGCAGCCCCCCGCTCCCCTTGATCCGCTCTCCCTTGGCCTTGAGCTCGGGCACCAGAATCCGGGGGATGGAATCATTGGCAATCTTGATCTCCATCGCTGTGAGAACAGTACCGATGGAATTGCGGGCACACCTGTCAGGGGGCACACCACCAAGCCTCGAGAGCTCCGTCAGCCCGGAGATCCCGCTGTCCCTGTAGAAGAAAGAGTTGCTCGGGTCGATGTGTATCCTCCCCGGGATGTAGGTAGGGGTAGTACGATGAAGGATTGCTCCATAGCTCATGTATGACTGGCTCCCTATCGATGATGACGGTCTCATACGCTTCCTCAATCTTCCGAGGAAGTACTGCCGGAGAAGGCCATGCTCCCTCACTCGATAGGCGAGGTGGTTGATCTTGAAGCTGTCGCCACCCTCTATGAGCAGGACGTCTGGATCACAGGTGGTGATGATCTCCTGTATCTCGAGGAGCATAGTTCTCTCGTCCTTGGAAGAACGGAAGCGGAAGGCATAATCTGGAGATGGCGGGAGGTATTCCTTACTTTCACGATCCCTGAGAGACGGGCGGAAAGAGACCTCGAAAGAGCTCAGCGGGTCACTCCACCGAGGAAAGACGTGGTCACCGGTCTCGACCCTCAGGTGTAACGAGAGAACCGATAGCGGGGGAGTCTCGTAGATAGGGTCTCTTGGATTCTCTAGCATGGTGATCGTGAAGTCGAGATTAGGTTCCACATGGATATCGCACAGACCTAGTGGGAAAGAGGATGTGTCTACGAAGAATTTTTCGCGGGGGTGCAGGTCGGAGTTGAAGAGGGTGAACCTGTTCTTGTGGAGGAAGGAGACGAGTGAGGCTACCTGCGGGGGGCTATTCACCTCTATCTTAAGCACCTCCTCGGGGTACGATTTGTCACTCCCGAGCACCGCCAGATCACACGAGACCGAGTGGCACGTGCGCTGACTTTGGATGAGGACAATGTCCTCGCTGATCTCCTTCCTGATCTTTGCATAGATGACAGGACGGTACCTGAGCTTAAGTTCACGAACTCCCTCGGAAGTCTTTAACCAGACATAGGTGTACTTCCCCCAGAATTCGATGTTGAGGATGTGCCCCCTCAGAAGAACTCCTCCAGGGACATCTGCTGGACGGAGCGGCGGGTTTTCTCCACTCTGTGCCTCACCGTCTTGAGAGGTGAGTTGGGGTGGGAGAGAAGAGTGGCGGTCTGGTACCCGTCGGCAACCTGCTCAAACCTCAGGTGCACATTCGCGGCGAATCCCAGTCTGGCGTCGTCCACGGTCTGCGCCCTCTCTGTGAGAATGACTATGTTTCCACTCCAAGCCAGCCGCTGGAGTAGCCCGACAGAGTGGTGGAAGCTCTCGTTGGCAGAGAGCCCCGAATCCTGTGCCTCCTCCACCGAGGAATCAAAGAACATGGGCGGGAGGTCGGTGACCACGATGAGACACCCAGATTTCCCCACATGTAGGTTGTAGACCTTCTCCACGATGCTCGCTGCTTGGAACATTTGGAAGGGACGTGACAAGGCTATGCTGTCAAGAATCTCTGTGGTCTGGAGCCTTCTCCTCTGCGCGAGCTCGTCGATGTGCTGCGGGGTGAAGGAGTTCGCTGCATCTATCATGGTGGTCTTTCTTCCGCGGGTGATTGCGTTGAGCATGGTGTAGTGCAGATACTTGTGGATCGTCCGGGTGAAGGGTCCCTCGAGGAGATACACACTCCCCTCCTCCCATGATCCAAGGACAGAAGCGATCAGAGGTGAGTTGTCTGGATCAACCGGGAGCTCGGTGGGATGGACGATAGTGCTTGCTCTTTGGAAGACCGGCGTTGACATCTCTGTGAGAAATATTGATTCTAGCCTATATAAAGCGCATAGTGACGAATCTGAGGGGGAGGGAGGCTGAGACCCCACCGAAAGTATTCAGGACGGACATCTGCCCGAGGAGTTCCCTTCTGGGAAGCTACACCGAAAGTATTCTGGCTGAGAAGAGCCTTGTTTACGTAGTTGGCGGGGTCTTTCCGAGAATGTGAGCACGGGCGACGGCGTTAGCCCGGTGAATTGCGCGCAGCGGATCGGTGCTGTGGCTGAGGAATTCGTGGATGAATCCTGCAAGGAACGCGTCTCCTGCCCCCACAAAATTCCGAGCACCCATGGGTAGGGGATCGACTCCTACAACATCCTCTTCCCCATTCCGCAACAAAGTCACACTGTCCGCCCTGTGGATGACAACGAGGTGGGGATCCGACAGGCGGGGTAAAATGGTAGGAACCTCGTGCTCGTTCCCAACCAATATCGCCCGGGGATCACAGAGCACCCTGTCCAGCAATTTGACAAGTACCTCGGAATCCTTGTGCTCATGGATCATCCCAGGATCGGTGACGAATACTTGCTTGAGCCTGACCTCTTGGGAGAGAACGTATTCCACTGGATCCCGCAGTGTGAGAAGCTCGGAGTACGACATCCCTGTGCTGCCAAGGATCTGTGAAGCCACCCACTCTGGGGCAACCGGATTCAGCCACCAGTTTGTCGAGACGTTGATCGATGACTCAGTCCAGTACGAGTGGACGTCCCTAGTCCAGAGTGACTGTCCGAGCTCCATCCCGGCAGCGTTGATCTGGGTCTCCCCGTCTCTGAAAGAGAGGATGACAGTGGAGTTGCCCGGGACGTCAGCGAACCGTATAGCCCCTAATCCCTCTGTACGCAGGAGGTTCTCAAAGCTGTCATCACAGGCGATGACGAGCTCACACTCCACACCCAACGACCTGAGTGTCCGGAAGACATTGACTCCATTGCCTCCAGCCCTCTCTGACACGGTGGCATAGGGATGGTGCACACCAACAGGAGGTAGCCCTCTGGCCAGTCCGCCCACCCCGTCCTTGAGAAGGACTGTGATGTCCCTGAACACCGGATCGAAACCGAGGTAGATCACACACCCTAGATCACCAGATAGGATAAAAGCCCTAGCAGGTGTTCTCGGATTTAGGACAGTGCGATGGTATAAATTCAATACGGGTGAGCTGCACGTGTGAAACTTGACGACGCCATTGAGCTTAAATCAGGAAAAGTACTTAAGAATAGGTGTGCTCTGGCCCCTCTTACGAACACGCAGTCCAACTCGGACGGGACACTCCATGACGACGAGCTTAACTGGTTGCGAAGGAGGACGGGGTTCGGGCTCCTCTCTACCTGTGCAGCGTATGTAAGTGAGGAGGGGAAGGCCTGGGATGGACAACTAGGGATAGCCGAGGATAAGCACCTCCCGGGCTTGGCACGGCTGGCTCGTGAACTAAGTGGTACAACCTCCATTGTCCAGCTCCACCACGCGGGTGCCAAGGCGTCATTGGCCCCGCAGAGGATTTCGGCCGATGCCTCCGATGGCGTGAGGCGAGCGTCAACAGAGGATATCGAGAGGGTGGTTAACGACTTCACCCAAGCGGCAGTCCGGGCGGAGAGCGCGGGATTTGGAGGCGTGGAGATCCATGGAGCGAACGGGTACCTTTTCACACAGTTTCTGGCTCCGGAGGACAACCACAGAACGGATGAGTTCGGCGGAAGCTTGGAGAATCGGGCGAGGTTCCTCAGGAGAACCCTTCAGTCAGTGAGGAAGGAGGTAGCTCCAGATTTCATTGTAAATGTCAGGATCTCACCAGTGGACCTCTACGCAAGACGTGGCCTCACACTATCAGATGCTAAGCAGCTGTGCAGGTGGCTGGCGGAGGACGGTGCGGATGTGATCCACCTCTCGCTCAGGGATGCCAGCGGTCCCGCACCATTCGAGGAGGACAAAACACCGGTTGTGACGGCGATCAGGGGGGTCGTACCACCCGATGTGAAGATTGAGGTGGCCGGTGGAATATGGGACAAAGAAAGTGCAGATCGCGCGCTTGAGACAGGTGCAGACATAGTGGCAGTCGGAAAGGCAGGGATCATCCACCCCGACTGGGCAGAGGATGTACTCAATCCGTCATTTGAGCCAGTACTGCCTCCTTGGGACCCCTCGCGTCTCCGAGAAGTGGCAGTGGGAGAGAGATTCGTGAGTTACCTGATGAAATTCCCCGGTCTCCTCATCGGAGGAGCCCCTCCAAGAGCTTAGAGCAGATCCTTGAGCCTCTTCCTGAGCTCGGTCATGGGGATATCCTCTGAGCTTCCGTCCTCCATCTTCCGCAGGTTACATGTTCCTTGCTCCACGTCCCTGGGACCGATGACAATAGCGTACTTCGCACCGTACTGATCTGCAATGTTGAAGTGCTTCTTGATCTTCCATTTGAATGGATTGCACATCACTTTGTATGACTCCCTCAGCTCCTGAGCCAGCCTGATGGCCACTGGCCCCTGCGCGGGTTTGATAGGGGCGATGTAGATGTCTACTGAGTAGTCTTCAGGGGTGAATCGGGTTGAGTTCTTACGGACGAATTCCAGCAGGGCGACATCCCCCATTCCGAATCCAACACCAGTGAGAGGCTGTCCGCCCAAAACCTGCACGAGGTCGTCATACCTCCCTCCTCCGCACAGAGCACGGACGATGTCACCGGAGGCGTCGAACGCTTCGAAAACAATTCCGGTGTAGTAATCCAGCCCTCTGGCCAGACTGAGGTCAAAGAGGACACTATCGAGCACCCCGAATCCTTCGAGAAACTCCGCCAGTGTCTTCAGCTCTCCGATCGCGGACTGGCTCTCTTCCGGGAAGTCTATGGTCCCGAGGCTGTCGAAGAACTCCTCCTTCCTCCCCTTGATCGCGGTCATCTTGAGGATCTTCTCACTGGTCTGATCGTCGATTCCCAATTTCTTGAACTCGGAGGACATGACGTCACGTTCGATGGTCTCAAAATCTTCAAGATAGCTTGTGTATTCGTCTGGAAGCTCATTCTTCAGCTTCGCAAGATAATCCCCGCTGGCGTTGAGAAGTTTTCGGATCAGCATGGACTCATTCCTAGCTTTGGACTCCTCCATCCCTTTGGAGATCAGGTCACTTATCACCCAGCTCTGGATGTACTTCATCTTGCGGTCTATCGTCTGGATCACAGCCGAAGGATTCTCCACTCCGAGCGATTCGAGGTATGTGTTCAGGAGGGATCGGTGGTTGACAAGCACATTGAACTTCTGTGGATCCACACCACACTCTTTGATGATGTCGATGGCAAGGGCGATGACCTCGGCATCCGCAGCTACGGACTTCTCACCGAGTATGTCGACATTGAGTTGCCAAAACTCCTTCGTCCTGCCCCGCTGAACTCCCTCGTCCCTGAAGAGCCGTGGGATCGAGAACCACCTGATCGGCCGAGAGTATCTCTGCTGCTCCCTCGCGAGCATCTTTGCCAAGGTCGGAGTCTGCTCTGGTCTCAGTACCAGATGCCTGTCCTCACTGTCGTACACGTGGTAGACCTCCCCTAGTAATTCGTCACCACTCTTTGCTTGGTACAGCTCAATTGGTTCAAGGGAGGGCCCCTCGTACTCCTGGTAATTGTACCGCAGGGACACTGCTCTCATCTTCGATATGATGAAGTCGATTTCAGCCCAGAACTCCGGGAAGAATTCCCTCAGACCAGGGAGGGGTTGCAAGATATCTCGTGAGGACATCACACTGATGGAGTATTCAGAAGTTATGAATGATTTGGTACATATTACTATCCAAAATTGAAGTGTACAAACATAGAAATATTGAGAGTTGTCACTAATTAGTGTGGTAAGTATTGATCCTCGATTAACATCTATTCTAAGTTTCCTGACAGTCCTAGGTTTCTACTACCTAGTCCTCTTTCAAGAGATGACTGAGCTCCTACAGGGAGATACCCTAACCATTTTTGTCTTGGTACTGTGGACCCTTATCTTCGTCTCTGCGTGGGGGTTCAGTACAAGGGATGTCAAGTCAACAGCAGGAGTTGAGTCGGTTTCAAAGCTGAGCTTGAAGATGCAACTGGGGTTACTTGTATTTAACACATTCGTGGCCATAGGGTTTGTGGCACTTGTAATCATAGGCACAGAGACTGTGATGGGGAGAAGTCCCTCACCAATGGCAGAGACTCTGCTTGAGATCATCATAGGATTCCTGTTGGTTCACCCGCTGTTCGAGTTCAAAATCCTTGCCAAACCTGGGGAAGACTCTTCACTACCTGCTGAATTCTATCTCGAACGATTTTTGGAAAAACTAGCAGTAAAAGTAAGATCTTCGACGTTAGCAGCACTGCTCACATACACAGTCATGTACGTTATCCCCATAATACTGATCTCAATTGGACTGAAGGTGGATCTCATCAACGGCGCAATTCTCTGGGCTTTGATG
>WAMJ01000001.1 GCA_015522385.1 Candidatus Heimdallarchaeota archaeon | reverse complement strand
TCATTGAACAGATCAAGGGGGTACTGAAATCTTCAAAGTAGAGAACATCCCCGATGTGGATCACATCTTCTACAACCTCCACCGATCCATCTATGATGCCCTCATATCACCTGATGCAAAGCAGAAAATACACCCCAAATTCTTCAGACAACGAGGAAATGACGGGATGTCTGTGAACTGGTCTAAGTACTCCTCATCTCTCACTTCCAAGCAAAGAACCAAAATTCCAGCCAATAATGCAGTCCTAGGATTGAATGTCGGGAAAGTAAGAGAAATACCTATGGAGGTTAAGCATGACCCTAAACCAGATAACCGAGCTCACAGCCTAGTCATTGGACTCGACACAGACAAGAGGAAGAAGGCAAGACTTAGAGATGAGTTAGCCCTTATAGCCACATGGGAGCAGGACTTTGGCTGAGCGCGGGCGATTAAGGCCCAGATCATCTGGACACCGTGTTAAAAAAGGTTATTGGAAGTCAAGGGAGACATCCATCGTTGAGTACCCACAACACCGGACTTGGCATCCCCCACCAAGCGGCGAAAGAGGCATCCCTAGAAATTGAGCTTAACGGGATTCTCTACGCCGAGCTCATCGGAAAACACAGAGCTCTGGGGAGGTACTTCCCGGATAAGAGGGTAAAGCTAGCTGACAGCTCTCTCCTCCAAGGATTGCCAGATAAGGATTACGTGGTCGAGCTGCTCGGAAATGGAGAGAGAATACCCCAAGAGGTTCTGAACTACACCGACCTTCGAGATATCTTCCGATCGAAGAGGTTTCAAGAGTATGGTAAATCGTGATAATTGCAATTCATTAACCACCATTGAATTTCCATAGTTAACGGTACATCTTCAAACGAGCCATGGAAGCAGAAGGAAAGGGCAAGCTACACACGGTATCCCGAAAGCTTCAAATACGATGGTAGGTGCTTTGGCTTCATGGACAGGGAGAAATTTTATGTTCATGCAGACAGATCAATTGATGGGGATTGGGTCTACATCGAGGACACGAACTACTACGTCAAGGTCGGGGACAGCTACTACAAGCTCATAGATGTCGAGGATGAATTGTACCTGAGCAACGACCATATCGAGAAAGGACCAGCACAAAGTGTGCGTGTCGACCTCGAAACAACGAGCAGTAACGGATCGCAATACCAAGAATTCGAGCTTTATGTGAACGAGCAGATTCGTCTACAAAGGACGCAAAGAGTGTTTGTGCATCTTGCCCGTAAGCTCAGATCTCAGGTTAATTCCATCCGGAACCGATCCACCGTCAGGAGGAGATTCACAACTACCAATAATGGGAAGATAGTCATCTATAACTTCACGCCGAAGAACAACAGACTTGATGCGTACATAGATGGTGTAAAGCACACGATCACAGAGGAAGAAGACGGTCTGTTTCAGATCACACCAACATACCATGGGAGCAGCAAAGATATCAGGATAGAGAATCTCACGAACAATGAGAGAAGGGAGTACAGAAGAATGAGACAGTGGCACAACCTCTTCCTACCTCCGATGAATCGCGAGAGCTCAATCTACAAACTCCAGATGGTACTCTCAGGTATGAAACAGGAAAGCGAAGTTGAGGAGTTCAGAGAGCATACATTTCTCAATGAGAAACAGGTACAAGCAATCAACTCCGTCCTGACCGATGATCTAACGATCGTGGAGGGGCTGGCAGGGACTGGAAAGACCACGTCGATACTCACTGCCCTTGACGAACTGGCGAGTAGGAAGCTAAGTGTCCTCGTGGTCACGCACCCCCACAAGGCATTGGACAGGATCATCATGGGACTAAAAGACAGGAGTGAGGTCGTCCGCTATGCGACGAAAAATACCAAGGACAAGGTGACCAGAGAAGTGCAACAGTACCTCAGCACCAACAAGGCGAATGCAATCAAGAAGCGAGTACAGGAAGAGCTGGTTAAGGCCATCAGTGATCAGCAGGACATCGAGATCAAGAAGCTACAGGTGCGAACCCTTAATCTGTTCAAGAAAGACATTGCCAATACCCTCATCACCCTGAGTAACCACCTTCACTTCAGCACGGCAGATGGACTGTTCTCGGTGATCAATGAGTTGGGAGACTACGAGATCAACGTCGAGGACTACCAAGAGCAACTGCCCATCTTCGACGTCCTCATAGCGGAGGACAGCAGTGACATAAACTTCCCCAGTGTCCTCTTCACAGCACAGTACGCAAAGAAGTGGGTAATAACGGGTGACCTGAATCAGTCCAGACCAATCGGGTTGTCCCCACTGTCCATCCCCGACTACAGAAACATGGAGTTCCCGAAGGAAGATGAGAAGGTGACACCACTAGATAATTTGACAGAAGCCGAGAAGAGGTCAAAAACCCTCTATAATTCCCACAGGAATGACCTGCAGATCCTTCACACTCCAGCTATCGAGGTTCTCAAAAGTGAGTTCGAGGACAGAAACAAAGAGGAGCTCACGTTCAAGACCCTCTACAG